>CAYFQU010000007.1:32035-39935 GCA_964345335.1 uncultured Mageeibacillus sp.
AAGAACTATGCTTTTTATAAAAAACAGAATGAAATTTTGACGGATTGGAAAAGTTAATTGTTCAAACATATTTTTAAGAATTTGTTATACTGAATTACACATCGAAAATATAAAACAGGCTGTTCCATATAGAGCGCTCGAAAAGGCCCTATGGATAAATTCAGCTTATGCATGCAAAAATTTGGAGTAGTTTATGCAGATCAAAAAAACTGCTATGGCAGGTAGCTTAGAATCCAGTGATGTATTGATTAAAATTTCTCCGGCAGAAGAGCTAACGATTTCGATTGACTCACCTGTGATCGCTCAATTCGGTGAACAGATTGAAAATTTAATACGGAAAATTCTTGCAGAACACAAGATCGAAAAGGCCAGAGTAGATATTGTTGATCACGGCGCCTTGGATTGCACAATTGAAGCAAGATTAAATACGGCTATCAGCAGAAGCCAAAAAGATTGAGGATATTATGCGTCGAAGTTTACTTTTTTTACCGGGTAACAGCCCGTCAATGATCATGAACGGAACCGTATTGCCAAGTGACAGTATTATTCTCGATTTGGAAGATGCCGTGGCAATTGAGCAAAAAGATGCAGCCCGTGATTTAATTCAACAGGCTTTGCAGTTTTTAACGTTTCCTAATAAGGAAATTATTATTCGCATCAATGCTTTAGACAGTGAATTTTGGCAAGAAGATTTAGAAAAAATCGTACCGCATCAGCCGGATGTGATCATGTTGCCTAAATCTCAGACAGTGGCTCAAATCGAACAAATTGACGCAGCATTAACCAAAATTGAAAGGGAACATCAGATAGAAGTGGGATCAACCAAAGTATTACCTTTGATTGAAACTGCTTTAGGTGTAGAAAATGCCTTTTTCTTGGGAAAAAGCTCAGTGAGAATTGTCGGCTTATTTTTAGGTGCTGAAGATTTGACGGCAGATTTACAATGCGAACGAACCAAAAAAGGTGATGAAATTTTTTATGCCAGAGCCAGGCTGATCAATGCGGCAAGAGCCTGCGGTATTGAAGTATATGACACCCCTTTTACAGATGTTCAAGATCATGCTGGTTTAAGAGAAGACGCTTTATTTGCGAAGCGCCTTGGCTTTTCCGGTAAAGCTGCGATTTCTCCGCATCATATACAGCAAATCAATCAAATTTTTTCTCCGAGCGAGGCGGAAATTGAATATGCGAAAGAAGTTCTTGCTGTTATTGAACAAGCCCAAAAAGAAGGCAAAGGCGCCGTTTCTTTGCATGGGAAAATGATCGATAAACCGATTGTTTTACGCGCGCAAAGAACCTTGGCAATGGCTGAACAGATCGATAGGTGAACAGATGAAAATATATCAGAACTTAAAAGAGATTTTAAAACAAATTGATCTGCAAAACGGTCTTTCCGTTTCTTTCCATCATCATCTGCGAAACGGTGACTATGTTTTGAACATGGTAATGAAAACTTTACAGGAATTGGGCCTAAAGGACATTCAATTGCATGCCAGCGCTCTATTTGATATACATGAGCCGATTCTGGAATTGATTGAACAAAATGTAATCGGCGGTATTTCAACCAATTATATGAGTGCTAAAATCGGCAGAGCCATCTCACGAGGTGTATTGAAAAAGCCTGTTTTATTTAAAACGCATGGCGGTCGTCCCGATGATATTTTGCATGGTGTGGAAAAAATCGATATCGCTTTTATTGCTGCGCCGGCTGTCGATCATGAAGGCAATATCACAGGAAAACAGGGACCGGCAGCTTGCGGATCCTTGGGTTATGCCATGGCTGATGCCGAAAAAGCAAAATATACCATCGCTGTAACGGATTATATTTTGGACGAAAAACCGGAGCGAATAGCCATTCCCGGTTCACAGGTCGATTTTATTTTACAAGTTGCGAAAATCGGCGATGCTGCAGGGATTGTTTCCGGCACAACCCAAATTACCAGAGATCCGATTGGCTTGTTAATGGCTGAATACGCAGCCAAAGCGATTGATGCTTCCGGACTGCTGAAAGATGGTTTTTCTTTTCAGACCGGAGCCGGAGGTGCCTCTTTGGCTACGGCAAAGTATTTGACGGAAATCATGCTGGCAAAGCAAATTAAAGGCAGCTTTGCCATGGGCGGCATTACCGGATATTTGGTGGATATGCTTCAGCAAGGGTTATTTGCCGATTTAATGGACGTACAATGCTTTGATTTAAAAGCTGTCGAGTCAATTCGAAATAATCCTCATCATCATGAAATCAGTGCGAAAGAATATGCATCTCCTACTTATCCGGACGCTTTAGTCAATAAATTGGATGTTGTCATTTTGGGTGCCACTGAAATCGATACAAATTTTAATGTCAATGTCCATACTGATTCCAACGGCTTGATCATGGGTGGTTCCGGAGGCCATAGTGATACGGCGGCAGGAGCGAAAATGGCGATTATTATCGCTCCTTTAATTCGAGCCAGAATGCCTTTGATCATTGATCAAATTAAAGCTATCTCCACTCCGGGAAAAACAATTGATGTATTGGTGACACAGTATGGCATAGCCGTCAATCCGCTGCGTCAAGATTTGGAAAATTGTCTGAGCCGTGCAAATTTACCGATTTGTTCCATACAGGATTTGCAGAAAAAGGCGGAAAGCCTTTGCGGTATACCTAAAGAGATTCCCTTTTCCGATCATATTGTTGCTGATATTAAGTACAGGGACGGCAAAATTATCGACCATATTTATCAGGTGAAATAATTTAGATGGCGTTTTCAAATAATTTAGATGGCGTTTTCGTATGTATCTATCGTATTTACTATGAATCTTTAATGATTATTCCTAAAAAATATGATTATTTTTCTGAGTTTTATTAAGTTTTGCACAAAATTGTGATAAAATGGCAAAAGCATATCAAAACTTTATATTTTGTTAAGTATCTGATTGGGGGAGATGATATCAGGGAAGAAGATATTTATAATTTTTATTTCGTCAAATATCCTGTAAAATTTTCAGAAGTATAATAAAGAAAATTTATCGGTTTAATGTGTCCGCACAGAAGCTAAATCAGCAATTTAAAAAATTATAAATTTAAGTATAGAATTTATAAGAGAGGTATGGAGAGATATTATGAATAAGGACAAAAGAATTTGTATTGTAGGTGGGGGACCTGCCGGAACATCCGCTGCGATGTATTTAGAAAAAAACGGCTATAACAATTATGTGATTTATGAAAAAAGCGATCATGTCGGCGGCAAATGCCTGTCTCCGTTGATGAAGGTGAAGAACAACAAAGGGGAATGGGAAGAACGCACGATTGAAATGGGTGCCGTTATGGGTTGTGAAACCTATTTTGCCGTTCGCGAATGCGAAGAGTTCGGCGGGGCTACTCATAAAGACGGACCTCCGATGGGCAGAGTTTTTATGAATACGGACGGTACAAAATTAAAAACCAGCAAATTTGATTTGTTAAAGAAATTGTTGGCTTTAAGAAAATTAACTAAATTGTTAAAGACCAAATATGTCGGCTATGATGTAAACGGCCATCGCGGAGTCGCCCAAGGTCGTTATGAAGGACCTTGTCCTTCTCCGGAACTCAAATTGCAACATATTGAAGGTGAAAATCCCAACCTGAAAGATTTGTCGATGCCTTTCCTCGATTTCCTGAAATTAAATAAATGTGAAAACGCGCTGCTCGTTTGGAAAGGGCCTTTTACCTCTTTCGGATATGGCTATTTTGATGAAATTCCGGCAGCCTATGTTCTGAAATATTTGGATGCATTTACCGTTCGCCAATTTCTCAAAACGGGTTTACTCTGGACTTGGAAAAATGGAACACAATCTATTTGGCAAGGTGTGAATGATCATCTTAAGCATCCGGCAATTCTCAATACGGAAGTGATCGGCATTGAACGCAAAGATGATCAGGTTCATGTCACGATCAAGGACGCGGACGGCGAAAAAACCGAAATTTTCGATGAACTGATTATCTGCACACCGCTTGAAATGTTTATGAAATATGGTGATGCCAGAGATGAAGAAAAAGAGCTTTTCTCCAAAATTACTCATAAAAAATATTTCACAATGGCTGTACGCCCGTCAGAGGACAATGCGCCTCCTATTTCCTATTATTATTTTGAAAACATGACGGTGGATCGCCGTGGTCATTTAATGGTTTTCTATCATCGCTGGCCGGATTGCGGGCCTCAGCCGTTGGTTACATTTACTTTGCGCAATCATAAGAATTGTGAAGATATACCATTTGAAGAAGCGAAGCAAACAACGCTTGATGATATGGCTATATCCGGCTTACCAGTTGAAAAGGTAGAAAGAATTGATGATTGGTACTACTTCCCGCATGTCAACAGTGAAGATTATGCAGACGGTTGGTATGATAAAGTTGAAGCGATGCAAGGTAAGCAGAAAACGTACTATGCCGGAGAAGTTATGGCCTTCGGAGATATGGAAGAAACAGTTGAATACTCAAGAGATTTGATTCGCAGATTTTTTCCCGCGTAATCGGATTACTTGAAAAATTACTTATTAAAAAGGAGTCAATATGGATTCAGTCAGAATCATTGAATTGAAAGAAAGTGTTTTTGCTGATAATGATCTGCAGGCGGATAAGCTTAGGGGGAAACTTCGCTCAAACGGTACGCTGTTGCTGAATGTGATGTCCAGTCCGGGGTCAGGCAAAACAAGTGTTTTGAAATCAATTATTCCTGCTTTGAAAGAAAAATATAAAATAGCAGTCATGGAAGCGGATATAGACGGCGCTATCGATGCGGAAGATATTGCTGAAACAACTGGTGTTGAGGCGGTACAGCTGCATACCGGAGGCATGTGCCATCTTGATGCCGGCATGACTGAGACCGGTTTGCAGTCGGTTCATACTGAAAATCCGGATTTAATTTTTCTGGAAAATGTCGGAAATTTAGTTTGCCCTGCTGAATTTGATACCGGTGCCGGCAAAAATGTAGTCATTCTTTCAATTCCGGAAGGAGATGATAAGCCGCATAAATATCCTCTGATGTTTGAAGAAGCGGATGTTGTCCTGATCAATAAGATGGATGTGGCTGAACATTTTGATTTTGATTTTGAATTATTTGAAAAATATTTGAGAGAGAGAAATTCCACTTGTCCGGTGATTCGTCTTTCAGCCAAAAGCGGTGAGGGAGTCGAGGAGCTGATCAGCTGGATCGAAGAAGCGATCAATGAATGGAGGAACTGTAATGCCTGAACAATATAAAGAACCACGATCCATTTATCAGAATGAAAAAGAATTCAAAAAGAATTATGCCAAATTAGGCCGTAAAATTACGGATTGTGCCGCCCATAAAATAAAGGGGGTCACAGCAGATGATCCGGAATATTGGGGCCTGCGAGAAGTGCTAAGCGAAGAAATGGTGGAGATCGCACTGAAAATGAAGCTGCGCAAATGGTATACATTTGATGATCTGAGCAAAAAGTTTTCCCAGAAAGAACCTGTGCATCTGCGGGAAATTTTGGAGGAAATGTCTTGGATAGGCATTTTGGAATATGATTATGGTAACAATTACGCATATGATCATCCAATAGAAGATGCCCCGAAAGTCAAACGCTATCGTCTGCCGTATTTTGTGCCTGGATCCGCTGAACTGTTCAATTCATCCAGAGATCGTATCGAAAAAAATCCGGCAGTTGTTTCTTTCTTTGAAAGGATGGCTTTCGTACCGCTTAACGGCATTACCCAGATGGTTCGACCCGGCGGCGGCGGTATCGGTATGCATGTCATTCCGGTTGAAAAAGCGATCGGCTTTGAAAATGAAGCGATTGATGTTGAGAAGCTTTCGCATTGGCTAAAAAAATATGAAGGTCATTTGTCGGCTGGTGTTTGCTCCTGTAGGCTGTCAAGCGAATATGTCGGCGAAGCATGTGCTGATGATCCGGATAATTGGTGTATTCAAGTCGGTGATATGGCGGATTATGCGGTTGAAACTGACCGTGCCCATTATATTACAACCGAAGAGGCATTAGAGATTTTAGAAAAAGCGGAGAAAAACGGTTTTGTCCATCAAATTACCAATATTGACGGCGAAAATAAAATTTTTGATATTTGTAACTGTGATGTTAAAGTTTGTCATGCGCTGCGTACCAGTCTGCTCTTTAATACTCCGAATATGTCACGTTCTGCTTATACCTCAAAGGTTCAGACCGACAAATGCGTTGCTTGTGGACGCTGTGTCGAGATCTGTCCGACGGGAGCGGTTAAATTAGGTCAGAAGCTCTGCAAAAAAGATGGCAGTGAGATGGAATATCCTCATGCTATTTTACCTGATGCAATCAGATGGGGAAAATACGCCTGGGATGAGAATTATCGCGATACGATGAAATTGTCCGATACGTATGCCAGCGGTACAGCACCCTGCAAGGTTGCATGTCCGGCGCATATTGCCATTCAGGGTTATCTGAAAATGGCTAAAGAGGGAAGATACGATGAAGCTCTCGCTTTAATTAAGCGCACCAATCCATTCCCGGCAGTTTGCGGCAGAGTTTGCAACAAACTATGTGAAGAAGCTTGTACGCGCGGCTTGATCGATGATCCGGTTGCGATTGATGACGTCAAACAATTTTTGGCGGAGCGTGAGTTAAATAAAGAAACTCGTTATATCCCTGAAAAAGTAGTGCCTTCGCTCTATGATAAATTTGATGAAAAGATTGCGATTATCGGTGCCGGTCCAGCGGGTTTATCCTGTGCGTATTTCTTAGCCTTAATGGGCTATACGCCGACAGTTTTTGAAAAACATGATATTCCTGGCGGTATGATGCAATATGGAATTCCTACTTATAAACTGGAAAAAGATTTACTCAAGGCCGAAATAGATGTTATTCGTGAATTGGGCGTTGAAATTAAAACAGGTGTTGAAGTCGGTAAGGATATCACAATTGATGAATTAAAGAAACAGGGGTATAAGGCTTTCTACCTGGCGATCGGCTGTCAGGGCGGCAGACGCCCCGGCGTACCGAATGATCATGCCATCAACACAGATTATGCCGTACATTTCCTGCAGGATTCTACCGCGAAAGGACATCCTGATCTGAAAGGTAAAGTGATTGTCATCGGCGGCGGTAATGTGGCGATCGACTGTGCCATCAATGCGGCAAAACGCAAGGCGGATCAAGTTGATATGATCTCGCTGGAAAGCTTTGAAGAAATGCCTGCTGGTAAGGTGGAAATCGGTGAAGCTAGAGAACAGGGCGTGAATATTATCAATAGCTGGGGACCGAAAGAAGTGCTGGTCAATGAACAAAATGAAGTGACCGGTATCGTGCTGAAAAAATGTACTCAGACGATTGATCCTGAAACAGGCAGATTCTCCCCGCTTTATGATGAAGAAACGACTATGGAACTGCCAGCTGATCATATTGTTTTCGCAATTGGGCAGACTGTGGAATGGGGTAATTTACTTGAAGGTACGAAAGTTACTTTCCATCACGGCAATTACCCGGTAGCTGATTCTCTAACCTATCAGACAGAAGATCCTGATATTTATGTCGGAGGAGATTTGCTGACAGGTCCAAGCTTCGTGATTAACGCAATTGCTGAAGGACATTTCGCGGCAGAATCTCTGCATCGTCATGCACAGACTCAGGCTCATCCGACCATTGGCATAGAACGTCATCATTTTGATCAATTGGATAAGGATGATATTTCGTTCCCGTCTTATGATGAGGCCGGCAGACAACAAGTAGCCCTTGATTTGAATGTAAGTGATCCCTTTAAGGATGAACGACAGGGTCTGACAGAAGAACAGGTTCATACGGAAGCGAATCGTTGCTTGTCTTGTGGCGCGGCTCATGTGGATCCGAATAAATGTATCGGCTGTGTATTATGTACAACTCGTCGTGACTTCGATGCCATTCCTATTCATCGCGATCATCCTGAAAT
>CAYFQU010000008.1:0-35471 GCA_964345335.1 uncultured Mageeibacillus sp.
CTATAAAATTAAAGATGTTACTGCCGTCTTAGCTCAACAGCTAAATCTATCAGCAGAAGACCTCGCAGAAATGCTTCCGAGCGGCAGGCAAACCGTGTTCAAAAACAGAGTCGGGTGGGCGAATACTTATCTGAAAAAGGCCGGGCTCCTTGATAGTCCTGCCCGCGCCACAATTGTTATTACAGAAGCTGGAAAGAAGGTCGTTGCGGAGAATCCGGAGAAAATCGACTCTAAATATCTGGAACAGTTCCCTTCGTTTTTGAATTTTAAATCAGCCGTTGATCCTACAAATGGAGATGATACAGTGCCTGCGATTTCAAATATGTCGAATCTTACGCCTGATGACCAACTCGAGGACGCTTACAAGCAGATTAATGCAAGCCTTGCTTCTGATTTGTTAAGTGAGATTCTAAAAATATCGCCATACACGTTTGAAAAGCTTGTTGTTGATCTGCTTTCAAAGATGGGCTATGGAACTGTGGCTTACGGAAGTCATGCGACTGTTGCTTCCAGTGATGATGGTATTGATGGCATTATCATGGAGGATAAGCTTGGTTTTTCTTTGATTTATATGCAGGCAAAGAAGTGGGATCCGAATAGTGTTGTTGGACAACCGGACATTCAGAGATTTGTTGGCGCGATTGCCGGGTTGCATGGTGATGGACTTTTCGTCACAACAGCTAAGTTCTCTCAGAAGGCTAAGGATTACGCGAAAACTCATCACATCATTCTGATTGATGGTGAGAGATTAGCAAATCTAATGATTGAATATAACTTTTGTGTGTCAACACGGAAAACATTTGAAATTAAAATAATTGATACGGATGCACTGGTTGAATATCAGGATGAGTAATCCGATTATGAAAAATATTTAAGCTAAGGATATGTTTGACTGTCTGTGCAGATGTTTCAAGTTTGCGATTCAATATCAGGATAACACAAGAAAGCACGAACAATATAAGAATTCATATATGAATATTTGATAGCTTAGATTGCCAATTGCTTTTGTTTTTCTCGGGAAGCAGTATATGCTCGAGTATCAGCCGAATAACTGGGAAAGCTAAAAAACACTTTACAAATAAAATATATTGTGCACAATATAATTGTACACAATATATTATTGATTGTTTGGAGAAAGTATGAATAAAGATGAGCGTGAAAATATGAAATTAGAAAATCAAATATGCTTTCCCCTATATGCTGCATCCAGGAAGGTCACAAGACTTTACGGCAAGTACCTGAATAAACTGGGTATTACTTATACGCAGTACATAGTCATGCTGGTTTTGTGGGAAGCAGATAATCTGACAGTAGGAGCTATATGTGACAAGTTGAAACTGGATAGCGGAACATTGACGCCAGTCCTGAAAAAACTTGAAAAAGAAGGGCTCGTGGAAAGAAAAAGAAGTTTGGAAGATTCGCGTGTTGTAGTGACCAAGCTTACAGAAAAAGGCAAAATGCTGCAGAAACAGGCAAAGGACATACCGAAATGCATATTTTCGAGTGTCGGTCTGCCGAAAGAAAAACTAAGAGTACTCTACGGTATACTTTATGAATTTTTAGATCAAGAGAACTGATACTTAAAAGGTGAAAGAGAGGGAAAAAATGACAAACATTTATGATTTTACGGTAAAAGACATGGAAGGAAAGGACGTAAGCCTTGAAGACTACAGGGGCAAGGTGCTTTTGATAGTCAACACGGCTACGGAATGTGGATTTACACCGCAGTATGAGGATTTAGAAAATATATACAAGGAATACAGAGAGCAGGGATTTGAAATCTTGGATTTTCCCTGTAATCAATTTGCAGGTCAGGCACCGGAATCTGCGGAGGAAATTAACAAAATCTGTTCTTTAAAATTTGGTAAAGAATTTCCAACCTTTGGAAAAATTGATGTAAATGGAGAGGATGCGGATCCGCTTTACGTTTACCTGGCAACAGAAAAACCATTCCAAGGTTTCGGTAAAGGAATTAAGAGCTTTGCTCTGGAAAAATTTGCTAAGTCAAACAATAAAAAATATGGTGACAAAGCTTATATTAAATGGAACTTCACAAAATTCCTGATCGATAGAGAGGGGAATATAGTGGAAAGATTTGAACCGACTGTTGATATGAATGTGGTTAAAGAATCAGTAAAAAATTTATTGTAATATTTTACAGGCAGCGTTTATTGTAGGAGAAACAATGATGAAAGCAGCAATTAGATATTATACAAAAACCAATCACACAAAAAATTTGGCGGAAAGACTTGGCCGGGCAATAGGAGTAGAAGCCCTGCCGATAAGCGAGAGCGTAGACGAACAGGTAGATATCCTATTTTTGGGGTCGTCCTATTATGCTTTTTCCATAGACCCGGAAGTTAAGAAATTTATTGCTAGTCTGGATAAGGATAAAATAGGTAAGATCGTTGTCTTTGGCTCAGCCGCCATGCTCAACTCCACCTTGAGCAAAGTTAAAAAAGAAACAGTCAAGGTCGGCATAGCAGTAGATGACAGAGAATTCCATTGCAAGGGCGAATACAAGGTCTTTAACAAAGGCCGTCCAAATGAAGACGACTATAAAGCAATAGAAAAATTCGCCAAAGAGATAATTGACCAAGCGGAGAATTAAGCAAAATGTACAGTAGGGCCTTACGGACCTGAATTACTTCCACATGGCTCTAATCACATTGAACATCAAAAAAGGAGTTCACGTTTTAATGCGTGAACTCCTTTTTGCTCTTTCATCAGCAGTTTGACGTGCTTGATGTCGACTTCTGATAATGCTGTTAAAAGTTACAATTGGAGCGTAAAGTTAAAGCGAACTCAATATATTTTTCTCCGAACCGAACAATCTGAACAGTTCTATTTTTTCTTTTATAAGGTCTTTTTTGTTCCGAGAAAAGTTATTTTCCATCATTTCTGAAAAGTATCATCAGCAATCAAAATTTTTTCTGTTAAAACTGTGAAAATAACGCTTTTTTTTGTCTTTTTTGTTTGCGTTGGGGAGCAAAATAGTCTAAAATGCAATTTAAGTGGAGGAAAGTAGCTGGTTTATTACTTAAAGTGGTGGAAAGTGGTAAATCTGTTGCAAAAGTACATCGATGGCGCGATATACACATACAATAGATAAAAAAGGTCGTGTAATTGTTCCGGCAAGATTAAGAGATAATCTTGACGGTGTTCTTTATGTAACTTTAAGTTTAGACGATAATTATTTATCGGCTTATACTCCTGAGCAGTTTAATAATATTAGAGAGCAAATCAGTGCTTTATCCGGTACGGATCCTGATGTCAGACGTCTGAAACGTGCCATTATTGGTGAAGCGATAGAATGTACATTTGACTCCCAGGGTCGCATCAGTTTAACCGACAATCTATGGAATTGGATTGGGGTAAAAGCAGGTGATGAGATTTGTTTTATTGATATGTATGACAAATTAGACATCTGCTCTAAGGAATTTTACGAAAAATCCTTGGACGAGATAGGCTCATTAAGCGAATTGGATTTGACGAGATTCAATGTACAAGGACTCTAATTTTCATCATATACCGGTTCTGTACAATGAAACATTAGATGCTTTGGCGATTAAAGCGAACGGCATTTATGTTGATTGCACGGCAGGTGGCGGTGGTCACAGCTCAGGTATTCTGCAAAAACTTTCTGAGAACGGACATTTGATTTGTATAGATCAAGATCCGGAAGCTCTTTCCGCAACAAAATTGAAACTTGATAGCTTGGAGCAAAACAATGCTCATTATACATTGGTGAATGATACATTCTCCAATCTGGCAACGATTTTGAAAAAATTGCAGATAGAGCAAGTGGACGGAATTCTTGCTGATTTGGGTGTTTCATCTCATCAAATAGACACAGCGGAAAGAGGATTTTCTTTTCAGCAGGACGGTTCTCTGGACATGCGCATGAATCCTGACAATCCGTATACGGCTGCCGATTTTGTTAATACGGCTTCGGCTGAAGAGTTGGCGGATGTTTTTAAAAAATATGGTGAAGAGCGTTATGCGATGAGAATTGCGAAGAATATTGTCAGGTTGCGGGAAGAGCGACCTTTTCTGACAACGTTTCAATTGGTTGATGCCATTAAACAAGTTGTCCCTGCTAAAAGTAAAAGGGAACAACATCCTGCGAAAAGGGTTTTTCAGGCGATTCGGATTCAGATCAATCATGAATTGCAGGAAATCGAAGATCTGCTTGCTGCTTCTAAGTTTTCTCTGGCGGCGAAAGGCAGAATTGCCGTGATCACTTTTCATTCTTTAGAGGATCGTATTGTCAAACATACTTTTCAGGAATGGGAAAATCCCTGCACCTGCCCCAAAGAATTTCCGGTTTGTGTTTGTGGGAAAAAACCTTTAGGAAAAATCATCAATAAAAAAGGAATTGTTGCTTCCCAAAGTGCAATTTCTGAAAATCCCAGAGCAAGAAGTGCAAGGCTAAGAGTATTTGAAATGAATTAAAGTAGAACGGAGGTAAATATGGCAACATACAGAGATGGTAATTTAGCTTATAAGTTGGAGCAAAAAAATCAACGATATGCAGGTATGAATTATCAATCTAATGCCGTGCCTGATATTCCTTATGAATTACCTCCTCTGCCTGAGCGCAGAAAAGAAGAATACGAGCGTGAAAAACAGAGAAGAAGATTAGCCGAAAGAGAAAGGCAATTAGCTTATAAAGCTCTGTACAAGGCGACCGGTATTCAAAGAAGAACGACCATCGCGATTTCCATTTCAATACTTCTGATTATTGTCAGTCTATTTGCTTTTTTAATGATGCGGCAATCCAATATTGTTGAGAAAAATTTTGCTGTGACACGTTTGCAAAATCAGCTTACAACACTTGAACATCAGAATGCGGAAGCATATGAAAATATTCTTTCAAAAGTTGATCTAGCGGATGTTGAAGAAAAAGCATATGAAAAATATGGTTTGAGAAAGCCGTCTCAGGCACAAAGAATATACATGGATGAACCGCAGGTTGATCGCGTGATTCGCTATCATCCGGCACAGGAAATAACGGATCAGGAAAAAGCAAATAAGGATGAAAATATTGTTTCATTTGATGCAAGTCAAATAGAACTTTATATGAAAAAATTGAGAACGCAGGAATAAATAATTAAGAATGGCTGATCGAAGAGATAAAAATAAGTATAGAAATCTCAATCAGAATAAAGATAAACAGAAAAAAGCAAGAGCCGAACATAATCCCGAAGCTCTTGCTTTTAGGCGTTCGCGTCAATCACAAAGAAAAAATATAAAGCAACAAAGAGAAGTTCGTGATCATCATGTACCAACAATGCGAAACTCTTCTTCAAGGCAGCAAAACGCGCATTTTTTATACCCTGACAAGAATATACATAGTGATGTAAAGACAACCTTAAAAAGAAAAGAAAAGACTTTAAGAACAAGAAAATATACAGTTAACTTTAATCGTAAGGGTGTTGTTGTTATCTGTGCATTGATAACTATCTTATTTCTTTATTTTGCTTATGTGCTTTTTAATCATCAGATTTTACAACATGGTGAAATGAGCAAAATTGCGAATAATCAATATTACCGTAAAGTTGAAACGATGCCTAAAAGAGGTGATATTTTTGATCGCAACGGTAAATTGCTGGCAACGACAACAAATATTTATACGATCGGTATTACGCCGAAACATGTATATTCTTTAAATGAATCTCAAAGCCGTGAGGAGATTATCTCTAAATTGGTTGAAATTTTAGGCGTTGATAAAACCGAGCTTACAGAAAATTTGCAAAAAACGGATGAATCATATATTCAAATTGCAAAGAATGTCCCTCAGGAAAAGGCCGAATTACTGGATCAGTATTTATTTATCAATCAAATCGGTGGCGTGCGTTTGGATGCAGTTCCTAAACGTGTCTATATGAATGATGACGTGGCCAGTCAGATTATCGGATTTGCTTCGATGGGAGAATCTGCTCTTGAAGGGCGCTTGGGTATTGAATATCAGTTAAATGATATTTTAACAGGACAAGCCGGATATTCTTTCGGAGCACGAGATAATTACTTGAATTCGGGACTTTTACCCTTTTCGCAATCTACAGAATTAAGCACCAAAGACGGATCGACTGTCTATTTGACAATAGACTATGACATCAATAAGGAACTACAGGATCATGTTGCCCAGGCAGTTGATGCATTGCAAAGTGCTGAAGGCGGCATGGGCCTTGTTATGAATGTCAAAACAGGTGAAGTATTGGCGATGGCGTCCTATCCGTATTTCAAAAGTTCAGATCCTTCAGCAAAGCCGCAGGGTATTGAGTATAAAGGAGAATGGGATGCCGAAAAACAGGAAACAATTGATTTTATAATGGAAAATGTTTGGCGCAATAAAGTTGTTTCCGATCTGTTTGAAGTCGGTTCTACATTCAAAACCGTCACTTTGGCGATGGGTCTGGAAGAAAATATAACTTCGGAAGATAAGACCTATAGCGATGAGCCGATTGATGTTTTAGATTATACTATTAAGTGCTGGTCTGAAGAAGGTCATGGCTATGAAACTTTGTCAGATGCATTTACTCTTTCCTGTAACCCTCCATTTGTACAAGTCAGTTTAGATTTGGGTATAGAAAAATTCTACAATTACATTGATGCTTTTGGTTTTCGTGATCTTTCGGGTATTGAATTGCCGGGCGAAGCAAACAATATTTTTCATGAAGATCCGTCTTTGATCGATCTGGCAACCTTGGCTTTCGGTGAACAATCCAGCTTAAATTTAATGAGTTACAGCAAAGGCCTAAGCAGTGTCGTAAATGGCGGAAACTTGATGAAACCGACAATCATTAAACAAATTACCAATCCGGACGGTGGCATTGTTCAATTGATGCAGCCACAAATTGAACGTCGTGTTATCTCTGAAAAAACATCTGAGCGAGTCGATCAACTGTTGTCCAGAAATGATGTATTGCAAGGAGTGAATAAAGTAGGTGCCGGCTATCAATTAGGAGGCAAAACTTCAACTTCTGTTAATGAGTATACGGATGCCTTAACCATGTCATATGTCAGCTTTGCTCCGATTGAAAATCCGGAATATATGGTGATCATCGTGGCGAAGAATGTAGGGAATATATCAATTGGAAGTGATGCTCTGATCAATAATGTATCCGGCATGATGGACTGGACTTTGAATCATATGAATGTTCAAAGAAATTATCAAGACAATGATTTGAGTAAAATGGAAAAAATGATCGGAGTACCGGATCTGATCGGTGAAACTTTGGAACAGGCAAAATATACTCTAGGGTATCAATCAATTGAAGTTGTTGCACCTGTCAAAATGTCTGCAGAAGATACGATTGCAGCCGTTGTTCCTGCCCCTGGTAGCGCTGTTCACTATGGCACGAGGATATATGTTTATCCGTCAGCTGAAATTAAAGAAGATTTGGTAGCTGTTCCGGATTTCAGAGGCAAGAATTATAATGAGTGTATTTTGACGGCAAATGCGGCAGGGGTTGTATTGAATGTTACCGGCGATTATCGAGGTGTAGCGGTTCAACAATCAATACGTTCAACGGTCGCTTCAACATCTGAATTAAATGAAACAGATGAACAAAATATAGATGATACTGATGTTGAAAATCAAAATAATGTACAAAATGATGAACAAAATAAAATTGAATATGTTCAAAGAGGTACAATCATTGATGTTGTATTAGGATTAAATGACAGTGAACAATAGGAGGGACTTATGCCAAGATTTATACCTGCTCAATTACAGACTTGGACACAAGGTTTGTTAATACAAACTCCGGAATCAGAGCAGCATAGTGAAAGATTTTATCGAGGCCTATCGACGGATACGAGAACATTGCGATCCGGCGAGGCTTTTTTGGCACTCAGAGGCGAGAATTTTGACGGACATAAATTTGTTTATACAGCTATCGAGCTCGGTTGTAAAATGTTGATTTTAGATGAAAAAAGCCGGGAAGCGATGGATTTATATAATGATATTCGTAATGGTAAAGATATACCGGATTTACTATTAGTACCGGATACGCTTTTGGCTTATCAAAAAATAGCGGAAGGCTACCGCTCTACATTATTGGCCGCCGTGATCGGGATTACGGGCAGTGTCGGGAAAACCACAACCAGAAGAATGGTCGGATCTATTCTCAGCACACAGTTAAAATTACATGAAACGGCAAAAAATGAAAATAATCAAATCGGTTTACCCTTAACTTTGTTAACAGCTGATGATGAAGATGAAGTCATCGTTGCGGAGATGGGTATGGATAGACGTGGAGAAATAAAACGTTTGAGCGATGTTGCCAAACCTGATATTGCCATCATTACTAGCGTTGGTTACAGCCATGCCGAATATCTGGGCAGCAGGGAAGTTATTCTGAAAGAAAAAACTGATATTATTTCCGGTATGAAAAGCAATGGCATCGTTCTGATCAATGGTCAGGATACACATCTCAATGCTTGGGCATTGGCTTTTAAGGGAACAACGACAGTTTGGCGTATTTGTAATGAATTTACCGAGGTCGGAGAAGATTATGTAAATTTCCCGAGCTTTTGGGCAGAAGATTTGCAGGTCGGTATTGACGGCACTTCTTTTATTGCTAAAACAAGTCTGGATCCACAAGTTGCCTGGCCCGTGAAGATCAATACTCCGGGCAAATATTTAATTCGGGCTGCTTTATTTGGTCTGGCGAGTGCATATGCTCTAGGTCTGGATATGGATAAAGCCGTGAAGGGATGCCTGGATTTTAAAAATACTGGTAATCGTCAGAGAATGGTCATCAAGAATGACTATATTATGATCGATGATTCTTATAATTCATCACCTGAATCTGTCACAGCTGCCTTGGATACTCTGTCCATGTTGGCGGGCAAACGCAGAAAGATTGCCTGTATCAGCGCAATGCGGGAATTAGGTAAATATGCAGAAGATTTGCATACGAATATAGGATATAAAATTGCAGCATTAAATATTGATCAGCTGTATTTGGTCGGTGAGGAAACAAAATGGATCAAAAGCGGTGTTGAGCAGTTGAATCCTGCCATCAAGGTGAAAACATTTGAAAACTCCGAGGAGGTTGCCAATATTATTTTGGATGAATTACAAAAAGATGACTGCATACTGGTTAAAGGATCCAGATATTATCATATGGAAAAAATAACGGAAAGAATTGAAAACAGAGAATAGAATTTCAGAGCAGGAAAAGCATTATGGTTTGGATAAATGGAATTATTGTTTTAATATTGACGTTATTATTTGGCAAGTTCGGCCTGCCCTATATTCGCAGTCTGCATCTGGGACAAACGGTTCGCTCAGATGGACCTGAAACACATTTCAAAAAAAGCGGTACCTCTACTTTTGGCGGTTTGTTCTTTTTGGCAGCTTTGTTGGTTTCAGTTATTATATTGCTTTTGGTCAAGCCGGAATGGCATAGTTATTTTATGATCATCATCTTGATGCTCTTTTTTGGCATAGTCGGTTTTATTGATGATTATATAAAGGTAAAAGTCGATACAAACGGTCTTTCTGTAAAAAACAATTGCTTTAACCGTCATTTGTACTTTGTTCAGTATTTGGTATTTATGGTTTTCTGATTTTGAACCGATGCTTTATATTCCTTTTATTAAAGAAAAAATTATCGTGATGGGCGTTTGGAAATATATTTATTTAATTTTTATCATCTTATATTTATTTTTCATGTCCAATGCGGTAAATATTACGGATGGCATAGATGGTTTGGCGGCGAGTTTAATGACTGTGACGGCTTTCTTTCTGGGTCTTTGTATTTACTTACTGATGAAGAATCAAACTGAAGGGCAGCCTTTGATTGCCGCGTCTATAGCTCTTGGAGCAGGCAGCCTGGGATTTTTACCTTTCAATAAACATCCGGCCAAGATTTTCATGGGAGATACAGGTTCACAGGCTTTAGGAGCTTGTTTTGCTGCTATTGCTCTGGTTGCGGGAATTCCCTGGATTATGCTGCCGCTTGGCTTGATTTATATTATTGAAGCATTATCGACTTTGATTCAGGTCATTTATTTTAAAATGACGCATGGCAAGCGAATTTTCAAAATGGCTCCTTTGCATCATCATTTTGAATTGAGCGGTTGGTCGGAACAAAAAATAGTTATCAGATTTAATGCTTTTGCAATGATTTGCGGAATGATCAGCATTTTATTTATGATCCTTTAATTGAACTTAGAACATTCATTATCATCATATAAAACAGCAGAGGAGAGTTAGGACGCCATGAATATAATTAAAAGGAATAATAACAATCAATATAATTTGACGATTGGCGAACCTGAACAAAATCAACAGGATAATCAGGATTTTTTGAAAGAAATCTCCCGTTATCGCAGAATTGATGCAGGCTTACTCATCGTAACTTTGATACTGGTCTGCTTTGGTTTAATCATGCTTTTTTCTGCTAGTATGAGCACTAGTTTTGCTACCCAAAATGATAATTCGCAATATTATTTTTATCGTCAATTATTTTACTCGATCGGTGGCTTGGCGATAGGATTAGGAATTGCGTCTTTTGTGGATATCAATTTCTTCAAGAAAAGGATTTTCTATTTCATCGCTTATGCGATCACTTCCATACTATTAATCTTGGTTTTTTTACGCGGTACGGAACAGATGGGAGCACAGCGCTGGCTGAATATCGGCGGTGTCGGTTTTCAACCGTCTGAAATTGCAAAATTTATGGCTGTTTATATACTTGCTGGCTATTTTTCAGAAATTAAGCGTGAGAAGAAATTGGGGAATTTAAAGGCGAAAAGCAGAGAGGCTCAGTTTTGGCTGGATGGTCGTGTGATGATTGTTCTGCCGGCAATCCTGATGGGTTTTTGGTTTTTTCTAATCGTTATTCAACCGCATTTATCGGGAGCGATCATCTTCGGGGCAATCTGTCTTGTTGTCTTTATTGCGGCAAGAATTCCATGGAAAGCTTGGCTGAGCGGTATTTTACAAATTTTGCCGCTTCTGATTGCATTATTTATGATTGGTATGATCGTTTATCCTGCTATGAATAACGGCAAAAGTCTGATTAGCTTTATTGGCGAACGCTTTTCTCATTCGGCAGAAAGAATTGAAACGTTTACTGATGAAGAGAATGTTTCAGAAGATCAAAATTATCAAACAAGACAAGCTGAAATTACAATGGGAACCGGAGGTCTGACCGGTTTAGGACTCGGCAAAGGACGTCAGAAATTCAATTATTTACCGCAAATTCACAATGATTATATTTTTCCTGCAATTGCGGAAGAATTGGGATATATAGGGACCATATCCGTATTGATTTTATTTATCATTCAGTTTTTTATGGGCGTCAAAATAGCTTTAAAGGCGGGAACATTATTTTCTGCCTTGATTGCTTGGGGATATTCATTTTTAATTATTTTACAGGTGATCTTAAATGTCGGTGTTTCTACCAAGGTTATTCCAGCAACAGGCGTTACTTTACCATTTTTCAGCTATGGCGGAACATCAAATATCATTTTTTTAGTTGAAGTCGGAATGATTCTATGTGTCTCAAAATTCGGGCAGAAAGAGAATAAACTGCTCAGACAGAATTTACGACCTGCTGAAAGGAGCATTGAGCGATGAGCAAATTATATTACCTTGCGGGCGGTGGTACGGCAGGGCATGTCAATCCGGCTTTGGCGATAGCGGAAGCTTTAAAAACACGTCATTCAGACTGCAAGATTATTTTCTTTGTGACGGAAAACGGTGTTGAAAGAAAAATGATTGCAGAGGCCGGTTATGAATCCGTGATTATTCAAGCGAGTCGCTTACCGCATTCACCACTGCAGGCTTTTAAATTTGGTTCGGCGTCCTATCATGGTTATAGAACTTGTCTGAACGAGCTGAAAGGCAAACAGGTTACTGCCGTCATCGGTACGGGAGGCTTTGTTTGCGGTCCTGTATTACTTGCTGCTTCAAAGTTGAATATTCCCTATGTCATACATGAACAAAATGCTTTTCCGGGTAAAGCGAATCGCTTTTTTGCAAAAAAAGCGGCAGCTATTTGTATTTCCTTTAAAATGGCCGAAGAAGCATTCAAGACAAGAACGCCGATTCTGTTTACTGGAAATCCTGTTAAAAAAGTCTTTTTTGAAATCACCTCCGAGCAGGCCAGAAGAACATTAGGTATATCCTCCGAAAAATTTTTGGTTTTAATCATGGGTGGAAGCCTCGGTGCCGGTCCCATCAATCAAGCCGTGCTTGATATTTTCAATAAAAAATTATGGCAAAAAATGAAAAAGCGTTTTCCGGAGTTAATGCTCTGTGTCAGCGTCGGACCTAAAAAATATGAAGATCTAATGCAGCAAATTTCCTTGGATGAATCTGAAGACATGATGATTGCACCTTATTTAGACAGTACTCTTTGGCTGCCGGCTTGTGATTTGTATGTCGGAAGAGCAGGGGCTTCTTCCTGCTTTGAATCGGCTGCAACCGGTACACCAACTATTTTCATGCCGTTTCCTGCGGCGGCGGATAATCATCAATACTATAATGCGAAATCATTTGCTAAAGACAGAGCGGCTATTTTAATTGAAGATAAAGATTTCAATGCTGAAATTTTATTGGATCATATACGGTTTTTAATTGAAAATCGTACGATCCTATATGAAATGAGTCAAAAAACGAAAGAAAACGCCATGCCTGATGCTGCAAATAAAATAGTAGATGTGATAGAAAAATATGCCGAAAAATAAGCTGCAAAAAGCCGAACATAAAAAAAACAATTCTGAATATAAACAAATTCCGAAATTTGTTTATATACTTACAATCATTCTGGTTATTGTTACGATTTTTGCTCTTATGCCTCAATTTCGCATACAACAGGTCGAATTTAAAGATTTTTTATTCATTTCTCCAGAAGAGGTATACATGGCCTCGGGTATTACTCAAAATCAATTTTTCCTCAAAGGGATCGGTGGATCATTGAATGAATACTTAGCAGGACGTTATACCGGAGCTGAACAAAGAGTAAAAAATACATTTCCGGAAGTTGATACGATAAAAATTTATTTCGATTTCCCGAGCAAAGTAGTTTTTGAAATGAAGGAGAAAATAGAAATCGGTTGGATCAAAATTCAGGACGGTTTTTGTACGGTAGACAGCAATGGAAAAGTAATTTCTATTTTGCAGGAACAACCGGAAGCTTTGCCGATTATCTCCGGCTTAACTGTTTTGAATGCCACAATAGGCAAAAAAATAGAAGTTTCACAAGCAGATTATTTAGAAAATGCGATGTATGTCATGTCTTCTTTGATTGAAGCAGATGTGGATGTTGAAGGGAAAAAACTGTTGACGATGGTGAAACGAATTGAACCGACAATCAATAATGATATTTATCTTATTTTAGAGAACGGTGAAAAAAATTTTACGATCATATGTGATAAGTCCCATGATTTAACGGATGATTTTCTCTGGCTTAAAAAAGCGATGAATTCAGATGTTCTTGCGTCTGAAAAAAGTGGAATTATCGATGTACGCGGTAAAAATCGTATTTTCCGGAAAAATAGACCGGTTTCCGATGCGGACAATGCGAATAAACAGGAGCAGGACAGTCAGAATGTTTCTGATATTGTGGAGAATGATGTAGCACAAGATGAAGCACCTGATATCGCGGAGAATGATGTAGCACAAGGTGAAACACCTGATATTGCGGAGAATGATGTAGCACAAGGTGAAGCACCTGATATCGTGGAGAATAATTTAGAACAAGGCGAAATCCTTGAGGATATGCAAGGTGCAGAAATAGAGAACCCTCAGGATATACCGCAAGTTCTTCCGGATTTAGAGCAAGAACCGTAATGATGATATAAGACAATAAATAGATAAAGAGCGAAAGGGAAAGTAATGTTAGCGATTATCGGTTTAATTTTAGGAATTCTGTTAGGTTTGATTTTGAACATACCGATTCCACAGGCTTATACCATGTATATAGCTGTTTTTCTCATCTCTTCATTGACTTCTCTGAGTGCGGTGATAGCTGACCGTTTGGAAAATGTTTATCAGAATACATATGCCTTATATTCTTTTCTAGGAAATATGCTCGTATCGCTGGCTTTAGCTTTGCTGGGACAGCAATTAAATATTCCTTTGGAATATGTTGTTTATTTTGGTTTGGGCTCACAATTATATCGGCATTTACATAGAATTTGGAGGCAGTTGGCAGCAATTCATTTAGAAAAAATAAATAAAAAGTGAGTCGCTGCAGAGCGAGCTTGCAAAAAAAGTTATAAGTGTAGTAAATTAAATTATATTTAATCGAAATAAATAGAAATAAAGTTGTCATAACGACAAATGAAAGTGTTAAAATCGGTTGTTACAGCGAATATATTAGTGTAGAATTGTAGCAGACTATAGCAATTGTAAGCAACTCGGTTTTTTGGAAAAAGACGCTGAATTAAAAGAAGTAAACTTGTCATAACATGTTTCATCATCGAAAGGAGCTGTTATTTAGGATGGATTATAATATGAGTTTTGGAATGGAAGATAATCAAGGGGCAATTATCCGTGTCATTGGTGTAGGAGGCGGTGGTTGTAATGCGGTAAACCGTATGATTGAAAATGCAGTACAAGGTATTGAATTTATTGCTGTTAATACGGATAATCAAGCATTACAAAAATCGAAAGCTCAGGTTATCATTCAGATTGGTGAGAAAGTAACCCGCGGGCTTGGTGCAGGAGCTAATCCTGAAAATGGCCAAAAAGCGGCTGAAGAATCTGCGGAAGAAATAGAGCAAGCTATTGCAGGTTCGGATATGTTATTTATCACAGCCGGTATGGGCGGCGGAACAGGTACGGGTGCGGCTCCGATTGTCGCTCAGATTGCTAAAAAATTAGGCATATTAACGGTTGGTGTTGTTACCAGACCTTTTAAATTTGAAGGCGCGAGACGTTCGCAAAATGCAGAGCGCGGGATCAGAGAATTGGAACAATATGTTGATTCTTTAGTTATTGTTCCCAATGATAAATTAGTTGATATAGCCACTGAAGATACAACGATGAATGAAGCATTCAATTTAGCCGATCGAGTTTTACGTTTCGGTGTGACCAGCATTTCAGATTTAATTGCTGTTCCCGGTCTGATTAACCTTGACCTGGCAGACGTCAGAAGAGTCATGACCAATGCCGGTATCTGCCATATGGGCATCGGTTCGGCTTCCGGTGAAAGCCGTGCTGCTACTGCTATACGTCAGGCGATTAACAGTCCATTGCTCGATACGACGATTGACGGTGCAAATGGTGTTATCGTTAATGTAACCGGCGGCATGGATATGAGAATTCGTGAAATTGATGAGGCGGTTTCTCAAATTCGCGATTCAGCTTCTCCGGATGCAGATATTATTTTTGGTGCTGTCATTGACGAAAATATGAAAGATGAATTGATGATTACTGTTATTGCCAGCGGTTTTGATCAAACAGCTTCTCAGGTTCGCAGCAATCCGCAATTAAGCTATGGATCTTATGATCGCAGAAGAAATCCGGAACCGGCTGTCAAACCGTCCATGAATCGTGATAATAACGGCTTTGATTTTTTGAAAACCTCTGAAAGAAAAGATCAGCTGAATCGTCAGCGTGCTCAGGCTGAAACTCGTTCAGATGGCGGTTTCGGTTTGCCGACGATGAATACGCAAATGAATTCACCGACGAATTCAGTGAGACCGGAACAAAACGAAAAATTGGAGATTCCGGAAGAAAAAAATCATGAAGTAAGTGAATTGGTACATCGCGTTTCGGAAGATACAAAAAGAACAACACATCATACCGAATCTCTGGATGATTCTAAACAAAAAGCAACCTACAAGGATGACAAAAATTCGAAATCCTCAAGAGGCGGCAGAATTCTTCCTTGGATTTTGCAAGATGATGATGACTTTGATGAGTAAGTAAAGATATATACTAAATAATCAGCCGGTTATCCCTGTGTAGCCGGCTTTTTTATTTTGAATCGTGATATATGCTTTAGGAATTGCATGAGGTATAGTAAAATATAAGTATTAACAAAAATT
Organism: uncultured Mageeibacillus sp.; assembly: GCA_964345335.1. GTDB lineage: Bacteria > Bacillota > Clostridia > Saccharofermentanales > DTU023 > UBA5436. The sequence goes on from CAYFQU010000008.1 coordinate 16,021, forward strand.
AGGAGCAAATTGTATGAAATGTCCATTTTGTGGATTTCCTGAAGATAGAGTTTGTGACTCAAGACCGATTGATGACGGCGAAGCGATCCGTCGCCGTCGTGAATGCCTGCGATGTAAACAGCGCTTTACCACTTATGAAAAAGTAGAACGAGTTAATTTTGTCGTCATCAAGAAAGACGGAAGTCGGCAACCTTTTGATCGTGATAAGTTAATTAAAGGTATTCTGAAAAGCTGTATTAAAAGACCTGTCACTTTGGAACAAATTGAAAATTTGGTGACTGAAATTGAAATACAAAATAATAATTTGGGGAGAAAAGAGATACCTTCTACGGAAATCGGCGAACAGGTCATGGAGCGGCTTAAAGATATCGATGAAGTTGCGTATATACGATTCGCTTCAGTTTATAAAGAATTTGAAGATTTACATTCGTTTACCACGGAATTAAGAGCGATGACCGAGAAAAATGAGGAGATGAAAGAGGAGGGTCATGACTAAAATATTAATTGTCGATGATGATCAAAATATAAATGAATTGGTGAAACTTTACCTTGAAGCTGATTCTTTTGAAACGGTCACCTGTCTGGACGGGGCAAGTGCTATCGCAACTTATTTTGAAACAAAGCCGGATTTGATTGTCTTAGATTTAATGCTGCCGGGCATGAGCGGTTTTGATATTTTGCGTGAGCTGCGTAAAACATCCGATGTGCCGGTTATTATGTTGACTGCCAGAGGAGAGACTTTGGACCAGGTCGTAGGTTTGGAGCTTGGAGCGGATGATTATGTGACAAAACCTTTTGAACCGAAGGAATTGATCGCCCGTATCAAAGCGGTATTGCGCCGTGTGAAAAGCAGTGCGGCAAATCATCAAAAACAAGATGATGAAAATGTCATTCATTATCCGGATTTTGTTTTGGATAAAAATAACTATACCTTGAAATTGGAAGATACTGTTTATTCTTTACCGCCGAAAGAATTGGAATTATTGTTTTTCCTGGCAAAAAATCCGAATCATGTCTTTAAGCGTGAACAATTATTAGAAAATATTTGGGGCTTTGATTATTTCGGGGAATCACGCACCGTGGATGTGCATATAAAGCGTTTGAGAGAAAAACTGGATAAGCATTCACATCCTGCCTGGGAACTGGTAACTGTTTGGAGTGTCGGTTATAAATTCGAACTGTTATAAATTTTAGAAAAATATGAGCAGAAAAGAAAAAGATAAGCCGTTACATAAATTAAGCATTTATCGCAGAACTCTCATCTGGATGATTTTTGCGATTTTATTTGTGTTCGGTTTATTGGCAATTGTCTATTCTTTTCTATATTCAAGGGCTCGTATCGAACAATTGGAAATTCAACTTTTGAGCTCGGCACAGGCGGCAGCGGAACGTGTTGAAACCAAGATGGATGATGATTACTTAAATTTAATTTCTGCTGAGGAAAGAGGCTATCTTGCGTTTACAGCTAAATCTAGTGAAAGTATCGTTTGGCTGGTCAATAGTGAAGGGACGATTATTTATTCTTCAGCCTTACCGTTATCTGCTAGAAATAAATTGAAAATGAATGATCAAAAAGCATATGTTTTAGCCAATAATATGTTGAACAGGAGTTCCGTTTCCAGTTCCGGTACAGCCAGTGTTGGTAATTTTTTTGATGTTTTGCCTGAAGATCAGGTATGGATTACGGTTTCTTATCCTTTGCTTGGCAATTATGGCTATAGCGGCGAAATCTTATTGCATTATTCAATTGGTGACAATCAATATACTTTTATTCGACAAGAACGGAGCTTATGGATTTCATTTGTCATCGCCTTCATTGCGGCTGTCGGCATTATTATTTTATTATCCAGAAATATTACCAAACCGATTTCCAAAATCGTGAAAGCGGCAGAAGAAGTTTATCACGGGAATTTAAGTACCAGGGTTGTATTGAAGGGCGATCCGCTATACATACATGAATCGACTGATTATAAAGAAGATGATTTGATGATTTTAGTACGAACGATGAATACGATGATTTCCAAATGGGAAAAACAGGAGAATGAAAGAGATGATTTCATGTCTTCCATTTCGCATGATTTACGCACCCCTTTAACCTCGATTAAAGGCTTCTTGGGAGCGATTCAGGACGGTACAATTCCGCCGGAAAAAACGATGCATTATTTAGGTATTGTTTATCAGGAAGTGGATCGTTTACAGCAATTGATTGAAAATCTTTTTAATTCGATGACGGTTGAGAAACAAAAAGAAATTCATTTGGAAGTATTTAATATCGAAGTATTAACGCAGGAAATTGTCGATAGCTTGGATCCGATGATCAATCAGAAATCCATTCATATCAATGTCGATAATCAATTATCCGACGATGAATTAACAGTTGTAGCTGATCGTACCGCCATTCACAGAGTGATCTATAATATTTTAAGTAATGCAGTTAAATTCACACCAGAAGATGGCTTTATCAGAGTGGAATTAAAACCTAAGGGAGAGGATAAAATTTCAATTTCAATTGAAGATAATGGGCAAGGGATCAGCAAAGAAGACCGACAGAATATCTTCAATCGTTTTTATAAAGTAAATAAAAGCAGAAATTCAGAAGGCTCCGGCATGGGTCTATATATAGCAAGGACTTTATTATCCTTACATGGACAAAACATTTATGTCGGAGACAGTTCTTTAGGTGGTGCTAAATTTACTTTTAGCTTATCCAGACCGAAGGGACGTAAAATCTAGAATCATTCAGTTGACAGGAGAATTTTATGCGAACCAAGCAAATACGAAGTATTGAAATAAAATTGCTGACCTATCTGATGATAGCCGGTCTTTTACTGTCGCTTTTATCAGTACTGTCGGTTGATGCAGAAGAAATTGAATCTGCCGCTCAGAATGATTTACCAATCGAATCCAACGAGAATCAGGAGATGGGTGAAATTTCAACGGATTCTTCTGAAATAGCTGAAACAGATGCACAAGGTGAAATGGACTTAGCAAAAGAGGAAGCTGGATTTGAGCAAAAAATGAATATTCTTCAAGAATTTCCTTTTGAAAGCATTGTTGGATTCTCCTGGAAAACTTATTCGGAAAAGCCTTTGAGTGAAATTTATACCGATTATAAAGATTGCGTCGGCGCGATCTATTTCGGCAAAGATATACCGAATCAAGACCCAAAGTATAATATGATCAGCAGTGGTTTTTTCATTACCGAAGAGGGTCACTTTTTAACCACATTCCGTCAAATAAAAGATGTTTTTTCTGCTACTTATCAATTTATTGATCGGAATATTACTTTGAAATTACAGACAAATTTAAGTCCTTTTTTAATTGATTTAGAATTGCTAAAAGTCGATATGGACGGTGATTTGGTTTTGTTTAAAGCCGCACTTGAGCAAATCGGAGTAGATAAGGTCCCTTATGTGACGCTTGATGCTCTTAATGAATATCAAATTGGTCAAGCCGTTTTCGGTATTGGAATGAAGCCGATGATGGCTGTTGAAGGAGGACTTTATCCTGGCTTTTTAACTGAGATCGGAGTGACTGAATTGCAGGAAAGCGGCTATGAAATTAAGCAGATGAAAAGCAGTGCGATCATTCCCAATACTTCCAGCGGCAGCATCATTGCAGCTACGCAAGGGGATGTTATCGGCATTTCAACTGTGCCCGAATTGAAAAGTCTGAGCGATCGCTATAGTTTGTTCTACCCGATTGACCAAATTAAAAATAGAGTCAACTTTTTATTCTCAACCGAGGAAGACAATACGCCAAAAATCGGAGCTGTATTCTTAAATGATTTGGAATACCAAAGTCTGAGAGAAACGTTTGCTTTGCCCGAAGGAATCTATATTTCTAAAATAGACTTAAACAGTCCCGCCTATGTAGCGGATATGCGCAGAGATGATATTATTCTTTCTGTTAATCATCAGGCGATGCACTCCGCTTCTGAATTTTTGAAATTTATGAAGCAATTTGTTCCGGGCGATGATATACATATCACTTTATATCGTCCTTCGCTTGGACGCCAATATGAAAAAACAATTTATTTAGATTAAGGATTTTTTATGCCGAAATTATCATGGAAAAAGAAAAAAGAGAATGCGGAACAGATTTACTTAATCCTGGAAAAAGTACATGCACAACAAGGTATGACTCTGCAATTTTCCAATGCCTGGGAATTGTTGGTAGGCGGTATTTTAGGCGCTCAGGCGACAGATGAGCAGGTCAATAAAGTCACTGAGAAATTATTTGTTCAATATCCGGAAATTGTTGATTTTGCAAATACCCCTGTTGAAGTAATGATGCAGGAAATAAAATCGATCGGATTATTTCGCAATAAAGCAAAATCGTTGATCGGTGCAGCCCAAAAAATTATGCAGGATTTTGACGGGGAGGTTCCGGTAGAAAGAGCTGATTTGATGAGTTTGCCGGGGGTCGGCCCCAAAGTGGCAAGCCTGGTGCGAGGAGATTATTATCGTATTCCGGCAGTTGTGGTCGATACGCATTGCGGACGGATTACACAATTGCTGGGGCTAGCCGAAACGGAAAACCCATTGCATATTGAAAGAGATTTGATGCGAATTTTGCCTGAAGAATATTGGATTGAATGGGGTCATCATATGGTGCGCTTAGGCAGAAGCTACTGCAAAGCAAGATGCAGAAATTGCCTTGCCTGTCCACTGCAGGACTTATGCCAATATGCACAGAAAAAAGCGGTGCAGAAAGAGATTTTTGCCGCTAAAGAAAAAGCACAGGAAAACGGCTGTTTTTAATGGAATTCAAAGAACGAAAACTGAATGAATTGCATCAAATATCAGAGAAAAGAGCCGCCTTATTTGCTAAATTGGGCATTTACAATTTGGAGGATTTGCTTTTCTTTTATCCACGCGATTATGAGGATCTGACAGAAATCACCCCTTTGCATTTGGTGCGGGACGGGGAACTTGTTACGATTCAAGGAACCTTGATTCAATCTTTGAAAACATCTTATAAGGGTCGACTTAGTTGGACGCGTTCCAAAATTACGGACGGAGCTACGATGCTCGATGTAATCTGGTTTAATCAACCATGGCTGACGAAGACATTGAAACCGGAGCAGGAATACTATTTTTATGGGAAAATACAAAGAAAAAACAGAAGCTTTTCCATACAAAGTCCGCAAGTTTATACAGAAGAGGAATATCAACAAAAAAGAATACAACCGATTTATCCTTTAACAGCCGGTTTGTCTCAAAACATTGTACGCAATGCGATACAACAGGCTCTGCGCTTATATGATCATTATTTGGTAGATCCATTACCGGACAGAGTACGTGAAGAACAGCAATTATGCAGTCTGGACTATGCCCTGGAAAAAATCCATATACCGCTTGAAAAATATGAATATCAAATTGCCAGAAAACGCCTGGCCTTTGAAGAATTATTTCTGGTGCGTGCAGCCTTGCTAAATATGAAAAAGAACCGGGATGAGAAAGCGCAGTCCATTCCTTTACTGGATCATTCCGGAGAAGCCAAGCGAAAAATGTATCAATTCAGAAATGATTTGCCTTTTGAACTGACGAACAGTCAGATCAAGGCCGTCAATGATCTGTTGCATGATTTGAAGCGAGAAAAACCGATGAATCGCTTATTGCAGGGAGATGTCGGATCCGGCAAAACGATTGTTGCGGCTTTTGCTCTGGCATATACGGTTTGGTGCGGCGGACAGGGGATCTTTATGGTTCCGACCTCAATTTTAGCAAAACAGCATTATGAGTCATTGCAGCGTTATTTAACGCGCTATCAGATTAAGATTGCTCTGTTAACCGGACAAACGACCAATAAAGAAAGAAAAGAAATTTTACAGCAATTGGCAACAGGAGATCTAAATATTTTAGTCGGGACGCATGCCGTTTTAGAAAAAGATCTTGAATTTAAAAATTTAGCATTAGCCATTACAGATGAGCAACATCGTTTCGGAGTTCTGCAGAGAGCTCAGATCACACATGCGGAGCAAGAAGATATTTTGCCACATCGGCTGGTCATGTCGGCCACGCCGATACCCAGAACTTTAGGACTGATTTTATATGGCGATTTGGACTTATCTGTTATGCGGGAATCGCCCAAAGGCAGACAGGCTATTCAGACCTATACGGCCGGCAAACAAGATGAGCAGAGAATATATAAATTAATGCGTAAAGCTGTCGAACGGGAGGAACAGGTTTATGTGATCTGTCCGCTGATCGAAGATTCCGAACAAATGGATCTGGAATCGGCTGAAACGACTTATAAATATTTACAGAAAACCATTTTCCCTGATTTGAAAATCGGTTTATTGCACGGATCATTGAAAGCGGAACAAAAAAATGCCGTGATGGAGGATTTCCTGAAACAAAAAATTAATATTTTGGTCAGTACAACCGTTGTTGAAGTTGGGGTAGATAATCCACGAGCCACTCTGATGCTGATCAAAAATGCGGAACGTTTTGGTTTGGCTCAATTACATCAACTAAGGGGAAGGATTGGACGCAGTGACTTGGCTTCGCTTTGTATTTTGTTAACAGACACAAAAGATCAATTGGCACTCACACGCTTACAGACCTTATGCCGTACACAAGATGGTTTTGAACTTGCTGAACAAGATTTGAAGTTGCGTGGTCCCGGTGACTTTTTTGGTGTGAAGCAGCACGGTTTGCCGGCTTTCAAGTTGATCAATTTATACGAAGATCAGGAATTGATTGAATTGGTCGATCAGATCTTTGAGAAGATTTATCATGTAGATTCTTATGCTACAATACATGAGAAAGAAAAAATCAAAAAGGCTATTATGCAGCGTTATCCTGAACTGTACAGTGGGATAACCTTATAGAGATAAAGGATTAAAGATGCCAAGAGTTATTGCCGGAGCAGCACGGGGAATTAAACTCGAAACGATACAGGACAGTGAGATGCGACCTACGACCGATCGCGTGAAAGAAGCTGTTTTTTCCAGTCTGCATATGCGGATTTTATCAGGAGAAATCGAGAGTTTTTTAGATTTATTTGCCGGCAGCGGACAAAATGGTATTGAAGCGAAGAGCCGAGGTATTCGTCAGGTTTATCTGGTTGAACAAAACAGACATGCAGCACAAATGATCAGAAAAAATTTACAAAAAACGAAACTGGAGGCGGAGCTCATGGTTTTACCGGCTCAGCGGGCCATTCAAAAATTAAGGAAAGAAAAGATGGCTTTCGATGTGATTTATTTTGATCCGCCTTGGCCAAAATTGAGCCAATTCTGGCAGGAAGAGGAAGCGGCGCTGGCTGAGATCTTAGAGCAAGAAGGGGAACTATTCATTGAATATCCCAGCAAGATTTCTTTACAGATTAATCCGGAAATATGGCAGATTTATAAAGAAAAAAAATATGGTTTCAGCAAACTATTAGTTTTAAAAAAGGTAAGATAAAATGGAAAAGAAAATATGGGTATATAGCGGAACTTTTGATCCGTTTACCACCGGGCATCTGGACATTGTAGAGAGAGCGGCAAAGCTCTGTGATCAATTGATTATTGCTGTATCTGACCATCGGAAAAAGAATACGGTTTTTACAATTGAAGAAAGACTGAAAATGATTTTACTTACGATAGCTCACTATGATAATATCAAGGTTATGAAATTCGATCATTTACTTGCCGATTTTTGCAGAGAGAATCAAGCGCAGGCGATCGTAAGAGGGATCAGAAATCAAAATGATTTAACCTATGAAACACCGATGGCGACGATCAATCATCAATTGGCTGAAGATCTTGAGAGCGGCATTTTGAGTGCGGATAGGAATTTAACACATATCAGTGCGTCTAATTATAAAGAATTGGCAAATTATACGAATGATTATTTGAATATGATACCGGAATGTAATATAGAATTTGTAAGAAAAAAATTTGAGAATAGAGAATAAGCTGGAACAGGCATTTTCTTGGAGGAAAAATGGAAGATAATAATAATTTGAATTTTCAAGACAGTCAATATGATGCAGATCTTGCCCCGAATAGACCACCCAGGCGTGAAAGAAAAAATACATTGGGAAGTCGTCAGGCTGAAACGGATGAAAAAATTGACGATATCCTAATTCAAATTGAAGAAACATTGCGCATTGCCAGGAAAGTTCCTCTTTCGGATCAATGTATGGTCGATCGTGAAGAGATGTTTTTCCTAGTCGATTTAATCAGAGAAAAATTACCTGAAGAGCTGAGACAGGCTAAATGGCTTTTGCAGCACAATAAACAATTAATTGCAGAAAGTCGCAAAGAAGCCGAATCGATTCTCAATGATGCTGAAGTAAAAATGGCGCGCATGATTGATGAACATGAAATTACCCAACAGGCGAAAATTGAAGCGCAGCGAATTATCGATAATGCCAATACACAAAGCCGTCAGATACAGGCCAGTACCATGGATTATGTGAAGAGCAACCTTGAAGATCTGGAAGATCAATTAACTGAAATGTTAGTTTATATACAGAAAAATAAAAAAGATTTAGATATTTGATGTTCAAGGTAAAGTTATGCAGCAGAACAATTTAAAAGTATGTGTTTTATTTGGCGGCCAAAGTAGTGAACATGATGTTTCACGCCAATCCGCCGCTTATATTATTGATGTTTTACAAAAATTATATCAGCAAGAGCTTTTACAAATAGGTATTACGAAACAAGGTGAGTTCATTCATTATCAGGGGGACAGCACGGCCATTCGTAATAATGAATGGCTGAAGCATCCGGACAATGAAAGTGTTCTCTTTAGACCGGGGCAACAAAAAAGCGGCTTCTATACATTGAGAGAACAAGAGTTGATCTGGCATGATGTAGATGTATTCTTCCCTGTTTTACACGGCAAGATGGGCGAAGACGGTACGATACAGGGTCTGTTTGAAATGTTGAACGTACCTTATGTCGGCTGTGGCGTCTTGGCCAGTGCGGTCAGTATGGATAAAGTTGCTTCGCGTATGCTCTTTGAACAGGTATCTATACCCCAGGCGAAGTGGACTTGGTTAAGAAAAACAGAATTCGCTGAAGAGCAGGAACAAGCCTTAGAGCAAGTCGAATCTGCTTTGGCATACCCGATTTTTGTCAAACCGGCCAATGCGGGTTCTTCCGTAGGCATATCGAAGGCACATGATCGAAACGAGTTGATCAAAGCCTTGCATTTAGCTTTTGAACATGATGCAAAAGCAGTATTGGAAGAAACTGTCAACGGCAGAGAAATTGAATTAGCTGTTTTAGAAGATAAAGATGATCCGCGGAGAGTAATCGTTTCCGTACCCGGAGAAATTATCCCTGATCGGGATTTCTATGATTATGAATCGAAGTATATTTCCGAAGGCTCAAAATTATTAATTCCAGCGGCAGTTTCGGAAACAGAATTGGAACAGTTGCAAGAATATGCCAAAAAAGCATTTCAAACGGTAGACGGTAAAGGTATCAGCCGGGTTGATTTTTTTATCGAAAGAGAAAGCGGTAAAGTTTTATTGAATGAAATCAATACATTACCCGGTTTTACGGCGATTAGCATGTATCCTAAATTATTGATGGCTTCCGGTTATTCCGAAACGGAATTAATGAAAAGGTTAATTGCTTCTGCTTTTAAATAATTTAAAGATGTAGTCAATCTGTCAGCTGATTGCAATCTGTTCTATACATAATAATATAAAACCATAGATTGGATTGCATAGGAGGAATCTTATGATGAAGCGTCGAATAAGTCTTTTATTTTTAGTTGCTGCTGCGGCTTTTTTGATCACGTCTTGTCAGAGTTTTAATCTATTTGATTCGGATAATATTTTTCAGAAAAACAAAGAAGTTGTAACGGAGCCGGCTGAAAATATAGATCCCGGTGCGCATGTCAATCGTATTTTAGAATTGATTTCGAATGATGATCCGGAAAGCCTGATGGAGTGGATTCATCCAACTGCCATAGATAAATATGGCAGAGAACAAATTGTAGACAGAGATCTGTTAATTCATGAAGGGATAGGTCTGCAAACAATTGAATTGAAAAATTTTCAGCCGATTGCGGAAAATGCAACGGAGCATAATATTTCCTATCAGGGCACGGCGATTTATACGACAGATTACGGTACGATTGAAAAAACGGTTACATATAATTTTATTTTTCACCCGAAAGATGAACGTTGGCAGTTAAATTGGACCCCAAGTGTTATTTTACCGGGTTTACATGATCAAGGCTTGGTACAGATTATTCCTCAAAAGGCAATCCGAGGAGATATTTTTGACAGAGCGGGCAATCCGTTAGCCTATAAATCTTTTATCAATCGTGTCGGTATAGTTCCCAGCGGCTTGAAAGACGAGGACATCCCCGGTATTGAAGCCGCCTTTGACTTACCGGAAGGTTATATTCAGGACAAATTGGCTCAGGATTGGGTCAGCAATGATACTTTTGTGCCTCTGAAAACTGTAGCTGTACTGACTGATGAACAGAAACAGGCTATCGAGCAATATTATTTAACGGTACAGCAGGCTGAAACCAGAACCTATACTTTAGGGGCTGCCGCCGCTCATTTAATCGGTTATGTTGCACATCCTACACAAGAAGACTTGGCTGATGAAAAATACGAAGGTGTCACCGGAGAAGATTTTATCGGGAAAACCGGTCTGGAAGCGATTTATGATGAACAGCTGCGTGGGAAAAATGGTTTCAAAGTTGTCGTGACCGGAGAATATGAACAGGTTTTATTGGAAAAAGAAGCGGTCAACGGACAAAATTTATATCTGACAATTGACTCGGACTTGCAAAAAACAATTTATAACGATTATCAGAATACAAATGCAACATTTACCGCTTTGGATCCGAGAAATGGAGATTTATTAGCTCTCGTCAGTACACCGTCTTATGATCCGCAGGAATTTGTTTTGGGGATCAGCCAGGAGAACTATGATGCTTTGTTAAATAATCCGATGAATCCTTTGTTTAATAAATTTGCAGCGGCGATGACACCCGGTTCTACCGAAAAGATCTTGACCTCAATTGGCGGGTTTAATGCAGGAACGCTTTCCGAAAGAACAACCTATGAGATTCGGGGTAAAGGTTGGACTTATGATCCGAGTTGGGGCAATCATCAGGTTATTCGCTATACCGTTGTAGACGGTGATATTGATTTCCTGCATGGTATTATTAATTCGGATAATATTTATTTTGCTAGAGTAGCTCTTGATATGGGCCTTGATACTTTTAATGAACAGATGGCTAATTTACAGTTTGGAGAAAGTATCGCCGCAGACTATCCTTTCGGTATTTCTCAATTGACCAATAACGGTCCTATCAGCGACACAATACTATTGGCGGATGCCGGATACGGACAAGGCGAATTATTGATTTCTCCCGTTCATCTGGCTTCTATCTATGGAGCTGTTGCCAATCAGGGAATTTGGTACAGACCGCGCCTGCTTCTGAGTACGGAAGAAACAGTGATCACTGAAAGAATCGCTAATCAGGATGCCATTTCGGCATTGGACAAAGCTATGCGCATGGTCTGTACGGATACATATCCGATGCTTAATTTTTCAGGTGTTACACTTGCTGGAAAATCAGGTACTGCAGAAGTCGGTTATGATGAAGAAAATGATGCCACAAGACAAAATTCATGGTTTGTATCTTATGATCAGAATGAAAGAAATTTAGTTTTGGCCGTGACAATTTTTGATACGCATTTAACCGGATTCTATGATGCGATCGATGCGACAAAAACAATTTATCAGGATATTTATCAAGCCGGGGCCTATTCCGTTCCAAAAGCAGTTGAAGTAGAATCATTTGACATTTTTGAAGAATAATCAGATGAAGGAGCTGATCATGCTGTTTAAAAGAATCCTTGGATTTTTAATATTGCTGAGTATATTAGTCGGTTGCTCAAATAGTGCTGATCATATCGACGAGAGCGAGACAATCAGTAAGACCATCTCCGCTGGTTCAACAGAGCCCCTTCAGGAGACAATACAGAGCGTATCAAATAATGATGCTACCCAAACGGAACGAAACACGAAAACGGTGAGCAGACCTACCAGAGAGCGCATCAACGAAGAACCGGAAAGTCCTCTTGCTTCTATTTACCTTTCACAGACAAACCGGAACATATCTGATAAAACAGTTTCCGCTTTTTTCGATTTCTTTATGAAAAAACCGATTTATTATGCTTTTCATACGGAGAATGAACTGAATAATCATTCTTATGATGTTGTTATCGCTCTGGATGAACCAGATCGTTCCTATATGAAAATCAATGACGGGCAGGATATCTTTGAATTGGTTTCAAGCGATACAAAGCAATACTTCCTATTAGACGAAACCGAACAGACAGCAAGAGAAATCAAACCGGAAACAGTAGCGGATCAGATGCTGTATTTGAAATCTTTTCAGAAGATGAATGAACTTGCGCAGCATTTATATTATGTCGGATCCGGAAAAGCTGTCTTTTATGGTCAGCAAGTAGAATTTGAAGAATATACACAGGATAATGAAATATTCATCCGTTATTATTTTGAACGGGAAAAATGTTTAGGCTTTCGTACTTTTATGAATCAAAAGATACAATCTGAGACAAAAATCAATTCATTGTATCATGAATTTCCGGATGGAGTACATTTATTTGATGTCCCCGACAGCTATCAGGTGATCAATCTAAAAGATCCCGCATCTACTGATCTTGTCCCGACAGAAACAGGTCTAGATGAAACAATGCAAGAAACAGAGACGCTTGTTCCTTAAATAGTTGAACAGCAGAAAGTAAGTAGAAAGAATGTTGAATAAAAAAGTATCGGTTGCGCATAAAGCAGACGTATTAGAAGTGCATCATGAAGAATTAGCAGTCTTTTCAGAGATTGGCGAAAGAAGAGAAAGAAATATTGTTGTGCTCTTTTCCGATCTTCGTATCAATCTTGAACGAGATTTTTTATTAGCGTATTACGAACAAATATTGCATGATTTTTTATTTCAGGAAACCTTACCGAAAACGATCGTTTTTATGTATGATGCTCTCCAAATATTGCAGTCAGAAACGATCTTGCAATCCTTAGCGGCCTTGTCTGAACAAAATATTTCTATATTGGTTTGTAAGAAATCGCTAGAATATCTACAGATCGATCTTCAGGAATCGTTTCTTCATCCGGCTTCTATTCATGAAATCAATGCGGTTTTTCTCAATGCGGATTTATTGATTACATATTGAATATTGAAAAAAGCCCTCTCCTTGACAGATGAAGGAGAAGGCTTTGTAATGCTTTTAATCCTTGCTATATTCTAAATGCGATTCGGGAAACAGTGCTAAAAACCGAGCAATTCCTTCCAAGGTTTCCTCTCCTCGTTTATATTTGAAATTTGTCTTTCCAATTTATCAATATCATATGTCGATTTAATGGATTCACCTAAAGCCAGATCATCATATATACCATATTCCTGGAAAAAGTCTTGCAGATCGATCTGATTATCCAGGATATAATTAACAATATTATTGATAAAACGACGGCTGTCCGGTAAGCTGATTTCAGAAATAAGCTTAATTTCTTTCCAGTTGAAATGAGGGTAGGGTAAGATTTTTTTCTTTTTCTGCTCCACTGAATGGACGACATTTTCTTTTGTCGAAAAAGTGAAATTTGTTTTTTCCAGATCCTGACAAACCGTAGTCATGATTTTAGCAAATCTGTTATCTGGATAAATGAATTGGAAAGTTAGCCAACCGTGAGCATATAAAACTTTGCTCATGCGAAGAGAAAGAATCGTTCTGATTTTATCGGTCGTACTCTTTTTATTAACTGTAGCTAAAATCGGAAACAATAAGCTTAATTGCTGATGATCCAAACTATAAGCAAAATCAACTAATTCTTCCTCGGTATCAACCTTGCGTAATTGAGCGATAAACCAATTGCGATGCGTTTTGTTAATTTTATTTTGAATCTCCCGTGGCAAAGGCATGACTTCCTGAGCAACCTTCGTTAATTCCGTCAGAGATACATCGCTGATTCTTTCAAAGTTTCGTTTTGATTTGGCTTTTACATCAGATTTTAGCCTTCTGATCGGCGGTATATTGGTTTGCTTTTTAATTCTGCGAATTTGAGGAGATTGAAATGTTTCTTCAGATGATAGGGCAGAGGATTTATCTTCTTTTGCAAGAATTACTCGTTCATCTTTTGTTGCATCTAATACTTTATCTTCTGCAATTTCTTTATTCTCAGTTCTAGTCAAATTTTGCTCAGGAGAGAATGAACGAATTTGTAAGGAACTTTCTGCTTCTTTCATGAACTCGCTTTTGCTTTTTTTCGTCTGCTCATTTTTTTGGGCAGAACTGTCTGCATTCAAATGTACTTTCCGTATTGTCATTATTATTTACTATTTTTTTCATTGGCTTGAATTGCCAATGGCAAACCTTCAACGGCATCCTTAATCTCAGCTGTTGTGAAAATTAATCTTTCGACTATATCCGCCAAGGCATTCTCAAAGCTTAATAATGTATTTTCAACCTTTGTTGTTGAGGTTGCAGAAAATTGTTCAGTAGCAGAATGGATGGACCCGTTGATTGTTTTTAAATCATTTAATAAGGCATTCATACGTTCTGTCAGCTGATCAAATTGATGAATTTGTTCTTTTCTGAAATTCATGCTCAAATCAATTGTTTCTCTGGATTGATTCATGCCGTCACTGATGATAGACAGAGAATTTCGCAAAGCACTTTCTAGATTTTGAATTTGCTCATTGAGATTGGCATCTTCACCTGCATATAGAGAAGTCATTTTCTTAGTAACATCGGCAAGCACTTCCATGAAATCGGATATTTCTGCCATTTCATTAGCCAAATCATTTTTGGAAACGGTCATCAATTGAATGGAATCTGTCACTTCACGATTTAATAAAATATTCTGTTGTCTTGAATTTTCTAAAATGGCAATCGAATCATGAATAAAATTGGTGGTGTCTTCCATCAGAGCATTGAATGAGCTCAGTTCTCCCATGATTGCTTCAAAATGTTCACGGCTTGCTTGGTTCAGATTTTGCGAGAAACTGTCTGCTAATTCAGCCATACCGGCGTTTTGCTGTTCAGCAAGATGCTCGGCCAAAGAGGTCAGAACATTGGAAGATTTTTCAATCGGAGGTACAATCTGCTCCTGCATAACTGATTGAATTGAGTTACTTACTGTTTGATTAAATTGTTCTGAAACGAAGTGATCCAGATGATCATTGAATTGCATGAGATCTTGATGAATTTTATCTTCATGCTCGGTCATTTCATTGACCAATAAAGCCAAACCGTCTTTTTCTGTGTAGACCGGCAAATATTTACGGATGGTATCTTGTATATTCAGAATCAATCGCTTTAATTCTTTCTTAACGATATAACGATGATTTAATAAAGATAGGGTACAGATAGAACCTACAATTAAAGGAATATAAGTTAAAATCCCTCTGTTTTCAAAAATTTCCGGATTAACAATTGGCAAAAGGGAAAATATGTAGAATATGAGTAAACCGCAGATGAAAATTAAAATGCTTGGGGTAAAGTGTAGGCTGCTGTTCAATTGTTTATCGCTGATTTTTTCTTCATTGATTTCTTCCGCTAAATCAGGCAGCCATCGTTGACCATATTTCTGTTCACTGCCGGTCATCATATTGTCAATCGCTTTTTGTAACGGTTCATGTTTCAGTTCTGAAGCTGTATCTGCCAAATGGGTAAGATTTTCCATCCCATAATTTTCCAGAGAATTTAAATTCTGGCTGAGAGTCTCAGTATCTTCATGAAGTTGCTGTAATGATTTTTTGCTCCAAACAATATAAAAAAGTGTTGTCAAGACGAGTATAAATGGTAGGATAGCAACAAGTAACCATTCAAAAAGTGAAAATGTAATTGCGCTGATGATAATATACATAAAAACCCTCCGGGTATTGATAAATTTATTTGTTATTAGACATCATACTAAATTGACATCATTTATGGCAATAATTAGAATAGGGTGATGAATTAAAAATAGATTAAACTTTCATATCAAAACAGAATCTGTTATAAAGATAAAGAAAGAAATATCGGCTGAATTTACTTCTGTCAATTGCAGGATACAATGAATAGAGAGGATGGCATGGATAATCAGGCAGATCTTAAAACAAGCATAGAAATAGCTTTTATCGTTGCACAAAATGAAAAGGATAAGAGCTATATTGAATTTGCCGAAATGGCTGAAAAGTATTCAACCAAAATCTCTTTAAAACCTGTTTACCTTGAAAATTTAAAAACAACTGTGGCTTTCAAGGAAATCGCCGCGTATGATGCTATTGTTTTGCCGGGTGCAGAAGATGAGGAAAGCTTAAAGAAAATGCGTGAAATCGCCCGCATCGCACGTGTGGAATGCATTCCTTTATTGGCTTTTGGGCAGGGGATGCAGGCAGGCGTATTGGAAATTGCCGAAAATATTGCTCAAATTAAACATGCGGGCAGCGATCAATATGATCCGGACTGTTCCGATATCTTTTATTCTGCGCATTTAACAGAAACAACAGAACAAACCCGAACAAAGAGGATGGATCATTTGAAGCGTTCGGGAAAATATCCGATGAACATTCAAAAAAATACAAAATTGGCCCAAATATTTGAGGTGGGGGAATTAACTCTAACGCATGATCATCAGACGGAGTTAAATTTGATTTGGCAAGGCCCGCTTCTGGATGCCGGACTTATTTTTTCCGGTATTTCTCCGGACGGGATATATGTTGAAGCGGTCGAATTGAAAGAACATCCGTTTTATCTGGCTTTTATTGCAGAGCCGTTTTGGAAATATGGTGACTTTTCGGCAAAACCGTTATATGATGCTTTTTTTAAAGCTGCGTTTGAAATAAAAAAACAATATTAAATACATATAGGAGGACAAATATGGCTTATATTAAGGAAGAATTATCACGTACATTCAGTGAATATTTATTATTACCTAATTTAACAACAAAAGATTGCATTCCGGACAATGTTTCCCTAAAAGTACCTTTAGTCAAATATCGCAAAGGGGAAGAGGAGTGTCCGCTCAATTTAAATCTGCCTTTTACATCGGCAATTATGCAATCCGTTTCCAATGACGGTTTGGCGATCGCCTTAGCCAGGACAGGAGGTATGTCCTTTATTTTTGGTTCCCAAACGATTGCGTCACAAGCTGAAATGATTCGTAAAGTCAAAAAATATAAAGCCGGATTTGTCCCCAGTGATACTAATTTGACACCGGATGCCACTGTTTCCGATGTGATTCGCCTGAAAGAAAAAACCGGACATTCCACCGTGCCGATTACGGAAGACGGAACTTCTACCGGGAAATTATTAGGCATTGTCACCAGCCGTGATTATCGTGTCTCCCGCATTACGGGTGATGAAAAAGTTAGAGATTTTATGACACCGATTGAACAGATGATCGTGGCGGAAGAGGGTATTTCTTTAAGCGAAGCCAATGATATTATCTGGAAACATAAATTAAATCAATTGCCGATCATCGACGGACAAGGCCATTTAACTTCCTTGGTTTTCCGTAAAGACTATGACAGCCATAAAGCGAATCCGAATGAAATGCTTGATGATCATAAACGCCTGTTAGTCGGTGCTGGAATCAATACGAGAGACTATCAAGAACGTGTGCCTGCCTTAATTGAGGCCGGTGCTGACGTTTTATGCATTGACTCTTCCGACGGTTTTTCCGATTGGCAAAAAGAAACTATTCATTGGATCAAAGAAAATTATGGTGAAAAAGTACGGGTCGGTGCCGGAAATGTCGTCGATGCAGAAGGCTTCCGCTTTTTAGTCAATGCCGGTGCGGATTTTGTAAAAGTAGGGATCGGTGGCGGTTCCATTTGTATTACCCGGGAACAAAAAGGAATCGGCTGCGGCCAGGCTTCGGCTGTGATCGCCGTGGCTAAAGAAAGGGATATTTATTATAAAGAAACCGGTGTCTATGTCCCGATTTGTTCAGACGGCGGCATCGTTTATGATTATCATATGACTCTGGCTCTGGCCATGGGAGCAGATTTCTTAATGCTCGGTCGTTATTTTGCCAGATTTGATGAAAGCCCGACCAGAAGATTAATGGTCAATGGTAATTATGTAAAAGAATATTGGGGCGAAGGCTCCAATCGTGCGCGCAATTGGCAGCGCTATGATGACGGTCAGCACTCAGGTCAGATGGTATTTGAAGAAGGCGTTGACTCTTATGTGCCTTATGCCGGAAAATTAAAAGACAATGTGGAGAGCACCGTTGCCAAAATTAAAGCGACCATGTGTTCCTGTGGTTCCATCAGTTTAGATGAATTAAAGGAAAAAGCCAGATTAGTCATCGTTTCTCCGACCAGTATTGTTGAAGGCGGAGCACATGATGTCATCAGAAAAGACAGCGATGTATAAAACTGGCTTAGCTGAAAGATAAACGTTAGAAACAGATCAAATGATCTTAAAGTAGCATTGCAAAAAACAATGTATTGGGTAAAATAAGAGTTCGATTATAGATAGGTATAAAACAAGTGAGGTATAAATAGATGTCGGCAAAAGTATATGAAATGACCTATGAAGGTGTCAAAGAGTTACAACAGGAATTAGAATATCGCAAAACTGAATTATCAATGGAAATTGCGGAACGCTTAAAAGAAGCAAGAGCTTTGGGCGATCTTTCGGAAAACAGCGAATATGATGATGCCAAAGAAGCACAAGCTAAAAATGAAATGCGTATTGTCGAAATTGAGACAATTTTAAAACATTCCAAAGTCATTGAAGAGAATGCGATTTCAAGCGATAAGGTTACTTTAGGCTCTAAAGTAAAGATTTTGGATGTTGAATTTGATGAAGAGATGACATATACCATTGTCGGTCCTCAGGAAGAAGATATTTTCAAAGAAAAAATTTCTAATGAGTCTCCGGTCGGTGCAGCCATTATGGGACGTTCTATCGGCGATACCGTAACTGTCAGATCTCCTTCCGGTGAATTAAAATATAAAATTTTAGATATTCAAAAATAATTGTAATTTTAAGCTATCGATCAAACTGTCATTTGCTTTACACAGTTTTTCGATAGCTTTTTATATACTTAAAAGAAGTTATTCATGATCGAGAAAAGAAAGAGGAAACTATGAGCCAAGAGAGTCATCAAGCTCAACATCATAAGAAAGAACAAACCGTAGAAGTTCAAGAACAAGTTCAAAATAGATTAAACAAATTGCAGGAGTTGACGGAGCAAAATCAAAATCCGTTCTGGATTACCACGGCAACACAAACCCATCACTCACAGGAGATCATTGACAATTATTCCGAATTGGAAGGGCAAGAAGTATATGTAGCCGGCCGTATTATGAGCAAAAGAGGTATGGGAAAAGTCAGCTTTGTCGATTTAAGAGACCGTCTGGGCAGGATACAGATCTTCACTAAAATTGACGCTTTGGGCGAAGAAACATACAAAGCTTGGCAAAACCTCGATCTTGGCGATTTGA
>CAYFQU010000009.1:0-8952 GCA_964345335.1 uncultured Mageeibacillus sp.
AATTTGTTGGTCAAGTTTACGTTTTAACTAAAGATGAAGGTGGCCGTCATAAACCGTTCTTTACTGGTTATCGTCCGCAATTCTATTTCCGTACAACCGACGTTACCGGTGTTGCAGAATTAGAAGAAGGAACAGAAATGTGCATGCCTGGTGACCATACTTCCATGACTGTTGAATTAATCACACCTATCGCTATTGAGAAAGGTTTGAAATTCGCTATTCGTGAAGGTGGCCGTACAGTTGGTTCAGGTTCCGTTACCGAAGTTATCGAATAATTTTAAATTTATTAAAACTTTCATCCAAGAGCCGTTTTTGCATAAAACGGCTCTTTTTTGATGCAAGTGTGCAATTATTTTTTCGCTGAAGTTAAGTCGGTCAAAGATATTCTCAGATCAAGATAAATTTTAATCTTACTTTTTTAAAATCTTAAAATCTCTGCTACAATAATACCGTTCCAAATATTTACCGGGTATTGAGAAAACAAGATATAGGGGGGTTAATCATGTATTATCCAAGAAAAATCAATGATGATATTTATTATGTCGGTGAGAGTGATCGCAGATTAGAGCTGTTTGAAAATATGTTTGTTCTACCGAGAGGTGTTGCTTATAATTCTTATTTGATTATGGATGAAAAAACGGCTTTGCTTGACGGTATTGATAATTCCGTTGCAATGTCCTATTACGAAAATGTTCGTACTGTACTAAATGGCAAAGACTTGGATTATTTAATTGTTAATCATGTAGAGCCTGATCATTGCAGAAGCATTAATGCTATTTTAGATGAATATCCTAATGCAACTATGGTATTGACCGCAAAGGGTGTTGATTTAATGAAGCAGTTTTATCACAGGGAATATGAAGGCCGTATTATGGTCGTCAAAGAAGGTGATCAATTAGATTTAGGGAAGCATAAATTACAGTTTGTCATGGCGCCCAATGTGCATTGGCCTGAGGTGATGGTCACTTATGATATAACAGACGGAGTCTTATTCTCAGCGGATGCTTTTGGTTCATTTGGTGCTTTAGACGGGCATTTATTTGCCGATCAAGTTAATTTTGAGAGAGATTGGCTGACGGAAGCAAGGCGTTACTATATCAACATTGTTGGCAGACAAGGTGCTTCTGTGATGTGTTTATTTAAAAAAGTCGAGGATTTGGGTATTCCAATTCATACAATTTGTCCTCTGCACGGCCATGTATTCCGTACGGAAGAAACCATTAAAATGATGATGGACAAATATGTTTCCTGGGCAAGTTATCAACCGGAAGAAGAAGGAATTGTTTTGGTGACAGCCTCTATGTATGGCAGTACGCAACAATTAATGGATACTTTAGGGGCGATGCTATCGGATCAAGGAGTTAAAAATATTCGTATTTATGATGTTTCCAAAACTCCGGTTTCAGAGATTATTTCCGATCTGTTTCGCTTCTCGCATGCAGTCTTTACCTGCTTGACTTATAATACCGAATTATATCCCAAAATGGACGCTTTACTGCGAGAGCTGACGATGCTCAATTATGCAAATCGTAAAATCGCTTATATTGAAAATCAAAGCTGGGGCGGCAGAGCTCTGAAAATTGCTCAATCGATCTTTGAAAAATCCAAAAATCTGGAAGTCATTGCGGATCCGTTTAAAGTGCAAAGTTCAGCTGCAGCAGATCAATTAAAAGATTTGGAGGTGTTTGCTGAAAGCATTGCGGCAAGTTTTGTCAAATAATTTGCAATCCTCAGAAATTATTCTTTATTGAAAATCAAATTGAGTTGAAAAAAATATAAAAAAGGCTGTTGCTCTTTGAAGCAACAGCCTTTTGCCAATTATGATTTTTGCTCTTTTCGTCATTCTGTTTTTTGTTCTTTTTTGGCCTTCTCGGCTGCAATTCTATCTCTTTCCGCATGAACCTCTATTCTGAGTTTTGCCAGCGATTCTTCACGGCGTTTAATATCTTCTTCCAGCTCTTCCAACTCTTCTTTTTTATCGAGTAATTGTTCTTTCTTAGAAGCCAATTCAGCTTTTCTGGCAGCATATTTGCCTTCTTTGCTGGTATCAGCAGTGGAGAAGTTTACACCTGTTGGAGTAGGATCTTCTTCTTCAAAGACATAATCTTTGCCCGGTAAAACGGCATTGAGCAGAATACCGACTAAGGAAGCAATGGCCAAACCGGACAGATTAACAGCCGTACCCGCCACTGTGATGGTGATACCACCGATTGCATTGAAGCCTAAAGCACTTGTTAAGATCACCGCAGCGATAATCAGATTGCGGCTCTTGGTTAAATCGACTTGATTTTCAACTAAATTCCTGACGCCGACAGCAGAAATCGTTCCGTAAAGAATTAAAGAAACCCCGCCGATAATCGCAACCGGAACTGTATTGATCACCTGACTGAATACAGGGAACATGGATAAGAAAATTGCAAATACTGCAGCGATTCTCATTACGCCCGGAGCATAGATTTTGGTTAAAGCAAGAACGCCTGTATTTTCTCCGTAAGTTGTATTGGCAGGCCCGCCGAAGAAAGCGGAGAACATAGTCGCCACGCCATCACCGATTAGAGTTCTGTGTAAACCGGGATTGCTGATATAGTTTCTTTCGCAGGTAGCGCTGACTGCCGAAACATCACCGATATGTTCCATAATGGTTGCCAGAGCAATGGGTGCCATGGTTAAAATTGCCGATAGATCAAATGTCGCGAAATATTCTTTGTAAACCGGGAATTCTACATATCGTCCTTCGGCAATGACCTGTTTAACACTGCTGAAGTCGACTGCATTTGTTAGCAGAGCGACAACATAAGCTCCGACTAAACCTAAAATAATCGGTATGATTTTAATCATGCCTTTGCCCCAGATATTGCAAACAATGACAATGCCGATCGCCACTAGAGCTAACAGCCAATTTTGGCTGGCATTGGAAATAGCACTGGGAGATAAAATTAAACCGATTGAGATAATAATCGGTCCGGTCACAATAGGCGGGAAGAAACGCATGACGCGTTTGACTCCTAAAAATTTAATCAGGATTGCCAGTACCAGATAAACAGCACCGGCTACGATAATCCCTCCGCCGGCTCTGCCCAAAGCGGCAGGATCAACTTTCCCGTCAACCATCGGTGCGACAGCAGCATAGCCGCCGAGAAAAGCGAAAGATGAACCCAGGAAAATGGGTATTTGACCACCGGTAATTAAATGGAATAACAAGGTTCCCAGACCTGCCATCAATAAAGCCGTCGAGATTTGTAATCCGGTAATTAACGGTACCAATACGGTTGCGCCAAACATGGCAAATGTATGTTGAAGTCCTAAGATAATCGCTTGTGTTTTTGAGATTTGTTTTAAAGAATAGATTGATTCTTCACCCAAGCGAACATTTTTTCGTGTTCTCATAAAGCCTCCTATCTTTATTGCCTCACGGGACAATATTAAAGTTATCGTAGCAAGTTTGCCACAAAGGAAATCTTTCGTCAATCAGACTTTAATTTTTTCTTAAAATAAGGTATTTATCATGTAGTTAAAATTGAAACATAAAACCAGCTTTTTATGAAAATTTATCAGGAAATTTACAAATGTATTTTCTTAAAAATGCAATGAATGTACAAATCAGATAAACTGTATAGACATGGTTATTGGTCTATACTACAATCAAAAATAGATATATTTGCTATATTCCCATAAGTCAGTCTATTGAAGGAGCACATATGAAACACTTAAAAGCAGAACGTACTTTTACGCATGGTATTGCAGAAGCTGCCGCTTATATTTATAAAAAAGAAAAATTAAGTGCAGCAACTCATTCTATTTCTGAAACAGAAGTGGCAGAGAATCTGGATAAATTTGATGCCGCTACCAAAGCAGTTTCGGCAGAATTGGAAAAATTAGCTGCCGATTCCGCCATTTTTGAAGGACATTTAAGCATTGCCAATGATATAGCCTTGCTCGAATCGGTATCTGCTAAAATCAAGGAAGAAAAACAAAATGTTGAACTGGCAGTACAAAATACAATTGAAGAATTCAGCACGATGATGAGCATGATCGATGACCCTTATATGAAGGAGAGAGCCGTTGATATTTTAGATGTCGGAGATCGTTTTATGCATGCCTTACAAGGCAAGGATTTCGGCGGTTTAGATGATATTCATAAGCCGGTGATTATTATTGCTGAAGATTTAACTCCTTCAGATACGTCAAATATGAATTTTGAATTTGTAAAAGGTTTTATCACGGAAGAAGGCGGCGTTACTTCGCATGTCGCGATCATTGCCAGAAGCCTCGGCTTGCCCGCTCTGGTTGGTGTTAGCGGTATTTTAGAGGCTGTGACTGATCGTGATCAAATTTTATTTGATGCTGAAAGCGGCGATATTTATATTAACCCCGATGCGGAAAAGGTGGCAGAATTGTCGAAAAAGGCAGATGATGAAGCAAATGAAAAGGCTCGTCTGATGCATGATTTGGAATTGCCGACAGCCACTTCAGACGGAAAATCTCTCAAGGTATACGGCAATATTGGATCTACAGAAGAACTTAAACTGGCCATGCAATATAAACTGGACGGTGTTGGTCTTTATCGTACTGAATTTTTATTTATGGACAGTGATCATTTTCCGACCGAAGAAGAACAGTTTGATGCCTATAAAACTGCGGTTGAAGAACTGCAAAATGAGTTGATTATCAGAACTTTGGACATCGGTGGTGATAAAGGTTTATGTTATTATGAATTCGAGGCGGAAGAAAATCCTTTCTTAGGCTGGCGGGCTATTCGTATGTGTCTCGCAGAAAAAGATATTTTTAAAGTCCAAATCAGGGCATTGCTCAGAGCTTCTGCTTTCGGCCCGATCAAAGTGATGATTCCGATGATTATCTCGGTTGACGAAGTACGAGCGGTTCAAGCATTGATTGAAGAGTGCAAGGATGAATTGCGCAAAGCTGATATTGCTTATAATGAGCATTTACCGATTGGAATTATGATCGAAACGCCGGCAGCTGTCATGATGGCTGATGAATTGGCTCAAGAAGTTGATTTTTTCAGCATTGGAACCAATGACCTGACTCAGTATATTTTATCGGTGGATCGCGGCAATAAACGTGTAGAGAAACTGTATAATTCCTATCATCCGGCAGTTTTAAGAGCCATCCATCAAGTGATTAAAGCGGCGAATGAAGCCGATATTGAGGTCGGTATGTGCGGTGAATTTGCTTCTGATCCCCGTATCACGGAAGTTTTGTTGGGCTTTGGTTTGGATGAATACAGTATGGCACCCGGCGAAACCCCTAAGATAAAAGATAAAATAAGGCATTTAAATTTTGCAAAAGCGAAAGAGCTTGCAGAAAAAGTGTTAAAATGTAAAACAACTGAGGAAGTTAACAAAGTAATTGGACTTTCAAAATAACAAAAATCAACATTTGGAGGGAAATATGGTAGAACAAACGATGTATGTGAGAAATAAAACAGGACTTCATTTAAGACCGGCGACTGAATTATCCGCTCTATGCTCAAAAATGAAATCTGAGATCACCATTGAATTTGGTGATAAAATTCTGAATCCCAAAAGCGTATTGCTCTTAATGGGAGCGGGCATTAAGCAAGGATCCAAAATTACCATTAAGGTAGAAGGGGAAAATGAAGTAGAAGATTTGAAAGCTATAGTCGAAGCAATTGATGGCGGCTTTGGCGAAGAGATGGTTTCGATGGAAGAAATTGAAGCAAATCTATAAATCTTAAAAACTAAAATTTATCAGGGCGTATCCCGCATATGACGGTGATACGCCTTTTTTGGTTTTAAAATTAAAGAATTGAATCCTCAGGATTGGTGATGACAACTTCAATTCCTTTCTCCTGAAGCTTTTTAATTTCAAGAGGATCACTTTTATTATCGGTAATCAAACAACTGATTTTATCAATCGAAGAAAAAATATAATTATGATTAAAACCGATTTTGCGATGATCAGCTACGACGATTACTTTTCCGATACAACAATTAATCATTTCACGGTTGATGGCTAATTCATCACTCGCAGCAGTTGATAGTCCATGCGTATCAGAAACACCGCTGACACCTAATATGCAAATATTGGCAAGAATACTTTTTAAAGTACTTACCGCATGATGGCCTGTAGCACACATCTTGGGATGATGTAAGTCGGAATGGGCTATTTCACCTCCGGTCAAAATTAATTTGATGTTGGGATTTCTATGCTCAAAAAGACTATTCATATTATTTGTAATGATAGTCACATAATCGCTCTTGATATATTTAATAACACGCAATGCGGTAGAGCTGGAGTTAATATAAACGACATCTCCGGGCAGGATCATTTCGGCTGCTTTTTTGGCAATCAACTCCTTTTCTTCAATGTTTGTGTTATAAAGGATTTCACTGTCGAATTCAGGTAAAACATTTTTTTTGAAACCGTCCTTCGTACTTCTATAATTGGTAGAAACAATATTCTGTTTTTTTAAATAATTCAGATCTCGTCTAATTGTCGCTTGCGAAACCTGAAATAATGCGGCCAGTTCATCTAAGCTGGTATCGGGATCGTTTTGCAAAGTACGAATGATTTTTGCACGACGATTACGAATGGTGGCATTTGAACTTCTCATAATCTATTCCTCCCAACTCTTTTCTATATATTGCTTTAAATTTCATAAAAATTCAATTTATATGAAAAAAATTTACCTTGTTGCGTAAAAAATTAAATATATGCAAAAAAATACATTACAAGCACAAAACTTAAGCTGAATTATCAATATTCTGTAGATTGAGGGTAGAAAATGACAATGTTAAAATATAAATAATATAAATTAATTGTTTGACATGATCATTGAGCGAGAGAAAGGAATCACGGATATGCAGATAAATAAAAAGAAAATTGCAGATTTAAACTTATGTTATGCCATCGGACAATTAAATGTCGATGGGGAAAGATCCTTTATCGTAGCTACTGAGAAAGAAGGCGAATGTCAGCGTTTTGATTTACAGGGTCAGTATTTGGAAACAATCTGGACACAGCCTGGAGGCGTCATGACACTATTGCAAGTTCCGCATAGTAACGGTTCTTTTCTGGCAACACATAAATTTTATTCGCCGAATAACTCAGCTGAAGCTTATCTTGTGCATGCGATCCCGGTTGATGAGCCAGGACATAAAGTTCAAAACTTGCAGGAGAAGCATATTTGGAAAATCATTCGCTTATGTGACATGCCTTTCGTACATCGTTTTGGTATTTTGGAGGCTGATCAAAAGTCTTATATTATCGCTTGCACTTTAAAATCAGATCATGAATATAAAGATGACTGGACACATCCCGGTAAAATTTTAATAGCCGAATTGCCGGAAAATTTAGATGAATATGATGCAGATAAAAATAGACCCTTGGAGTTCAAGGTTTTGAAAGATGGTTTAACCAAAA
Source organism: uncultured Mageeibacillus sp. (assembly GCA_964345335.1). Lineage (GTDB taxonomy): Bacteria > Bacillota > Clostridia > Saccharofermentanales > DTU023 > UBA5436. The sequence continues at coordinate 7,408 of CAYFQU010000009.1, forward strand.
ATCATGGTTTCACTATCTGCGAATATAAAGGAAAACAAATTTGTTTAATTGCTACGGAAAACGGGCTGTTCCGCATCACACCGCCTGATGCGAAAACTGGTTGGCAAGTCGAACAGTTAACAACTTTACCGAGCAGCGATGTCAGAATGATCGATATTGATCGTGACGGAAATATGGAATATATGGTTTTCGCCCCATTCCACGGTGAAGATTTTTATATTTATCGGGAAACTGAAAAAGGTTTGGAAATTATTTATCAACATCCGCAAAAGATGCCTTTCTTACATGCTCTCTGGGCAGGAGAATTGTCAGGTCAACCTGCTTTTATTGCCGGAAATCGTAGAGATGGCAGAGATTTATACATTGTTATTTGGGATCAAAATGAGCAGGAATTTGTGTTTAAGCCAGTGGATCATGATTGCGGTCCGACCAATGTAGATGTATATCAATATGACGGTGCTGATTATATTATCGCCACCAATCGTGAAATTAGTGAAGTAGCCTTATATAAGGTTTGTTTATAGAAATAGAGAAAACGTTTATTTATAAATTTATAAAGGTAGGAGGAATGAAAAATGTCAAAGATTGATGAAATCACAAGAGAAAAATGGATCCTTGGTGCTTTTCCTGAATGGGGAACATGGTTAAATGAAGAAATAGACAATACAGTTGTAGAACCGGGCACATTTGCCATGTGGTGGCTGGGTGTTGTTGGCTGCTGGTTCAAAACGGAGAATGACACAAATATCGCCATTGATTTATGGTTCGGTAATGGTAAGAGAACACAAAAAGTTGCTGATATGAAGCCGTATCATCAAATGAGAAATATGATGGGTGTTAAAAAATTACAACCCAACTTAAGAGGATATCCGATTGTTTATGATCCGTTTGCTGTGACGAAATGCGATGCAGTTATCTCAACGCATTATCACAATGATCATATTGACCCTTTCTTTGCCAAAGCGGTTTTGGATAATTGCGGACCGGATGTTCCGTTTATCGGACCGTTGGAATGCGTCAAAAAATGGGTAGGCTGGGGCGTTCCGGAAGAACGCTGCCAAGTTGTAAAGCCGGGTGATGTGATTAAAATCAAAGATACAGAAATTTATGTTTTAGATTCCTATGATAGAACCTGCTTAGTGACAACGGAAGTCGGCGAAGATTTAGCCGGTGTTTGCCCGAGCAATATGGATGAAAAAGCAGTGAACTACTTATTTAAATTCCCTGCCGGCACAGTTTACCATACAGGCGATTCTCATTACAGCGTACGTTATGCTGAAATCGGCAAAAAATTTGATATTGATATTGCTTTAGGATCATATGGTGAAAACCCGCCGGGATGTCAAGATAAAATGTCATCCGTCGATATTTTACGAATGGGTGAAGCGACCAGATGTAAAGTTGTGATTCCGATTCACTATGATGTTTGGACCAATTTTAAAGCTGATCCGAAAGAAATTTTATATCTCTATCATTTTAAGAAAAATGCTTTGGATTATAAATTCCATCCATATATTTGGGATGTCGGCGGTAAATATGTCTGGC
>CAYFQU010000009.1:8962-13994 GCA_964345335.1 uncultured Mageeibacillus sp.
AAGATAAGATCGAATTCCATTATCGTAGAGGCTTTGAAGATTGCTTTGAAGAAGAGCCGAACGTTCCTTTCACATCAATTTTATAATTGATGTGAACGATTTGAGTTTAAAATGAAAAAATAATCAGTATGCGTAAAGAAATTTGAGCAGGAGGCATTCATGTTGTTAAAAGAAATTTACGAGAAGAAATATTATACATTTCATGAAACGGCAAAGGATTGGCAAGATTCCATTCGCCTGGCATGTGAACCGCTGGAAGCAGCAGGGATGGTCAAAGACATTTATGCCGATGAGTTAATTCGTTGTGTTGAAAAACATGGTCCCTATATTGTTTTAATTCCAGGTGTTGCTATGCCTCACTCGACGGAAAATTCAGAAGGTGCAAACGGCACAGCGATCGGTTTTATGCGCTTGGCACAACCGGTTTCTTTTGAAGAGGGAAATCCGGATAAAGATGCTCAAATTTTCTTTACTGTAGTTTCTACAAATCCGGATGAACATATGACAAACATGCAGCGTTTGTATACGGTTTTGACCAATGAGGAAGTGGTTGAAAAATTAAAAAATGCCACAAATGCAGAAGATTTATTAGCAATTGATTCTTTGCTATAAAATTAATTCAAGGAATATCAAAGCATAAAAATCAGCTGCTTTAAAAACTTGATTTGACCTGAAGGTTGGAATATTGAGCTTGATTAAGTTATATGAATGTGTATAGGATTGGCTAAGAATAGTGGAAATATTTATTTATATCAGCATTTTTCTGTTAATTGTTGTTATTTTATACGAAGCATATTTGATTTATAAAAGAAATAGGTCAGTGCTGGTAAAGGGCAAAGATGATTATTTCGTTTTGATGGCTTTACTTTTGATGACTTTTCTGATCTTTCCTTTCAAGCAAAATGAGTTGCTTGCAGATGCTGTCAGAAACCTATTGTTGATTGTTGCGATTCTTACGACTTTCTTGATCAAGAGAGGCATTAATGAACAGGGAGTTGTGAAAGTTTTCTTTACTGTTCCTTGGAAGAAAATAACATCTGTTGTTGTAGAAGAAAATAAAAGCAGTAGCTCGAATGTAATATTTCATTTTTATAGCAACTCTGATTGGATTTCAAAATGGAAACTTCAATTTAAACTTAGGCATGTAGAAACGGCAATGGATATTTGTGCTAAATATGTGGAAGAAGTTAAAATTAATCCCGAATTAGTTGCCAAATTACAAAAATACAAAAATTATTTTGGTTGATCATTAATTGAATAATTTTTAAGGGCTTAGGATGAAACGCTCATGATTTAACTTAATTATTCATATGCAGATGACTATAAATTTTTTTTAGGGTGATATTTATTAATGATTTGTTCTGATGACAGATTGATCTGGATAGGACGGAGAAATAAATTAAATATCATCCGAAAGTTTTATATAGGTGCTATCTTGGTAGGCAATAAGATTGTTTTATAAAAGGTCCTGTGAATCTCAACTGTTTTTGAGTTTTCCAATTAACGGATCTAAAAATAAAATATAAAGGAGAAAAAAAATGAATGGTGTTATTGATTTGCTGATGAAACAAATCTTTGGTCAGCCTTTTATGCTTATGGCCATCGTAGTGTTTATCGGCTATCTGGCTATGAAAGAAAGAGTCGGAAAAGCTCTTATGGGAGCGGCAAAAGCAGCGATTGGTTTGCTTGTTATGGGAATGGGGTCAGGAGCTCTGATCGGAAACTTTAATAAGTTGCTAACCGCTGTAACAGAAGCAACAGGATTACAAGGTGCGGGACTTAATACTTATCCTACAATGGTTGCAAGTTATGAAAAGATGGATGCGGTCCTGGGTGATGGAATCGGTGCCTCTTGGGGTATCTATACTTTATTAGTCGGCTTTATTTTCAATATCATTTTAGTAGCTTTAAGAAAATATACTAAAATTCGTTCCGTCTATTTAACAGGAAATGCGATGATTGTACAGGCTGGAATTTCTACATATATCGTTTGGCGATTTTTAGGCTTAGGTGCAGTTCCGACAATCTTGATAGCTTCTGCCGTTACAGCGCTATACTGGGGTGTCGGGGCAACACTTTTGATTAAACCGACTGCGGAATTGACAGGTGCTGAATTTACAGTGGCTCATCAACAAATGTATGTCAGCTATGCAGCCTATAAATTAGCTCCTAAAATTGGTAATGCCGAAAAAGACGATATAGAGAAGAAAGAAATGCCGAAACATCTGGCTTTCTTACAAGATAATGTTATAGCAACATTCTTAATCATGTTCATTTCGGTCATTGTCATGTTTTTAATTATTGGCAAAGATGGGATTGAGGCTGTTCGTATAGGCGAGAATGGTTTCGGACAAGGAAGTTTATCTAATACGGTAATTTTTACACTATGGATTGCTCTGACATTAACAGCAAACATCTATGTATTATTAGCAGGTGTCAGAATGTTCGTAGGCGAAATTATGGCGTCCTTCAAGGGAATTTCAGAGCGCTTATTACCCGGCGCTGTAGCTGGTGTTGACTGTGCCGCTATATTTGCTTTCGCTCCTAAATCAGTTGTTTTAGGGCTGATTTGCGGTGCTATTGGTCAAATTTTAGGTGTTCTTTTAATGTTGGCATTCAAATCCCCGATCTTCTTAATACCTGGTTTTATACCTCTATTCTTTGATAATGCAACAATTGCCATTTATGCCAATAAATCCGGTGGTTGGAAAGCTGCATCATTAATCACAATTGTCAATGGTCTTATCCAAATTTTCGGATCGGCATTAGCTGTTCAAATGATGGAGTTGACCTGGTGGCAAGGATCAGCCGACTATGCGACGGTATGGGTTGCGATCATTGCTATCTTTAAAGGAATTGGTAGCTTGTTTGGTATTCCCATTGCAGGATAATTATTTTAGTTATCACGCACATTTTTATATTGAATATATAGTTAAGAAAACATCATGTTTTCTTAACTATATAAACTCAGCTCATACTAAAGTTTATTAGTATTAAATTTCTAGGAGAGGAAAATACATTCAAAAAGCTTATTAAAAGAGAAATTGGTGGTAAAACCGGTATTTATTACTTTGCAACATAAGCATGTTTTTATGGGACCATGTCGTTATGGTATAGGAGAAGAATTAACCTATGAATTTGATCATAAGATGGCGCAGAAAGATTTAGCTCTATTGAAAGATGATCTTGAGAAATATCTCGATTACTCTTTTTGTCGTTTGGCTGTGTGAGTTCATGTATCAGTTTGCAAGATATTACGGATCGTTTTGGTACAGAAATTTTAAACTTTAACGGAACAGAATTTTTCAAAATGATGGATGAATTCACAGCAGATGAAAATCAACAGGCTAAAGAATTAGCAGAAGCATGAGTTAAAGATGCTAATGGTGTGCATATGCCGATCAATGTTCAACTGCTAGATTGTGATTTCTTTACTTTTTCTGCCCATAAAATGTGTGGCCCAACCGGCTTAGGTGTTTTATACGGGAAATCCAACTTGCTTAATAAAATAAGACCGCTATTTATAGGTGGAGGCAGCAATGTAAATTATTATAAAAACGGAGATTATTTTTTAAAGAATGCCCCATACAAATTTGAAGTTGGAACGTTGCCGCTTGCACAAATATTTGGTCTTGAAAATGCGATAAAGTATCTGATGAAAATAGATATGAATAGGATATACGAGCATGAAACTTTTTTGAAAGAACATGCCATAACTGCTCTTAAGGCGATGGATCATGTTTCACTATATAATGAGAATAATAAAAACGGAATCATTACGTTTAATGTTAAAGGAATATATGGATCTGATATTGCTAGGTATTTAGATTTTAAGAGGATTGCAGTTAGGAGCGGACAACATTGTTCTAGATTATTAACGGAAAGAATAGGTAGTGATTGTTCAATTAGAGCAAGTATTTATTTTTATAATGATATAGAAGATATTGATTATTTTTTAAGTATAGTTAAAACAATCACAAAAGAGAAATGCTATGACTTCATTTTTAAAATGCATGAATGAATAACACATACGCTGTAAAATGGAGAAATTATATGAGCAATATAATAAAAAATCTTTATGCAGGTGAGTTTTCAGCCGAACTTTTTCGAAAAAAAGTCGCAGCAGCAAAAGGTGTTATGGTGCTTTTCGGTTCTTGCGAGCAACATGGATACCATATGCCTTTAGATACGGATAATATCATAGGACTTGAATTGGGAACACGCATTGCAGCTCTAACGGACCTAATCTTATTACCGCCGATTAATTATGGGCAAGTATGGTCAGCCCATAAGTTTCCCGGGACAATTGCTTTATCGGAACGGACATTGGAATATTTGATTAGAGATATTTTGATTTCCGTACAAAGAAACTCTCCTAGAAATATTGTTCTATATTCTGCCCATAATGGAAATTTTACTTGCTTTAAAAAGGTAGCACGTAACTTGAAAGACGAGTTTGATTGGAATAATATATGGTATTTTCCTGTGGAATATTCTGAAAAGGTTCTCAATTTGCAGGAATCAAAAAGCTGTGATGTTTCTATACATGCCGGTGAAATAGAAACGAGTATGCTAATGGCAATCAGACCGGATCTGGTAAATCTTGCTTTATCAAGCAATGAGTTTCCTGTTCATTTGGAAGATCGTAATTATCGACCGATATATTGGAATGAAATAATCCATTCAGGATCATTTGGCGATAATCAATTTGCTAATGCCGAAAAAGGAAGAAAAATCCTTGATATTATTGTTAGCGAAACAGCAGAAAAAATCAATAGACTTTTGAAATGATGGAAGATTAATATGAGGCAGAAGTGTAATGGATTTTAGGGTTTTAATAATTCATAATTTATAGATGAACTATAGATGAATTTGTTGCTTACAAATACAGTTTTAAGCCATAAGGATGTTTAAAATGAAGCATTCTGTATGGTGCTTTGATGATTGCTTTATTGATGGATGAATATATATTTATCCATCTGTAAAATAAACTTCAAATACATATTAGAAATGACGATATTTGAAATAAAAA
>CAYFQU010000009.1:14094-33318 GCA_964345335.1 uncultured Mageeibacillus sp.
ATCTGTAAAATAAACTTCAAATACATATTAGAAATGACGATATTTGAAATAAAAATTAGGGGAGATTTAGAGGAGGTACACAATGGATAGTGTATTATCAGTGTTGACAGTCATTTGGGAGTTCTTCGTTAAGAATATTCTCACTCAACCTGCATATTTTATTGGCTTTGTGGTTGTTATCGGTTATATTTTACTGAGAAAACCATGGTACGATGTCATTGCCGGGTTTATCAAAGCGACGATTGGTTTCTTTATTCTACAGGTCGGTTCTGGCGGTTTGGTCAGCAATTTCCGCCCGATTTTAGTTGGTCTAAAGGATAAATTCAATTTGGATGCAATGGTGATTGATCCATATTTCGGGCAAAATGCGGTTCAAGCCGGTATGGAAGAAGTCTTTGGCAGAACATTCTCTGATGTTATGTTGCTTTTGTTAATCGCTTTTATTTTCAACATCATTTTGGTTGCATTAAAAAAGTATACGAAATTAAGAGCTTTGTTCACAACCGGTCATGTACAAATGCAGCAATCTGCGACGGCTTTCTGGTTGATTTTGTTTGCAATGCCGATTCTCGGGAAAAGTAAAATAGCAATTCTTGCCGTGATGGGTCTTTTGTTAGGTTTATATTGGGCAGTAGGTTCCAATTTACTAGTCGGCCCTTCTCAAGAATTAACGGATGGTGCCGGTTTTACAATTGCTCATCAACAGATGTTCGGCGTTGGTCTTTTTTCTTGGTTAGCTGAAAAGATGAATAAAAAATCTAAAAAAGAATCCAAAAGACTTGATGATATCAATTTGCCCGGATGGTTAAAGATCTTTAATGAAAATATGGTTGCAACGGCTGCTTTAATGACCTTGTTCTTCGGTGCTATCTTATTAATTTTAGGTAAACCATACTTAGTTGAAGCCGAATTCTTAAAAGAAACAGATTCGTTCTTCTTCTATATTTTGACAACAGCTTTCCATTTCGGAGTTTACTTAGCTATCTTACAATTAGGTGTCAGAACTTTTGTTACTGAATTAACCAATTCTTTCCAGGGTATTTCCACACGCTTATTACCGGGTGCTGTGCCTGGGGTAGACTGTGCTGTTTGCTATGGTTTTGGTTCAAAAAATGCTGTGACAATCGGTTTCCTGTTTGGTGCTTTAGGCCAATTCTTAGCGATTATCGCTTTGGTATTGTTAAAGAGCCCGACCTTGGTAATTGCCGGTTTTGTCCCGGTCTTCTTTGATAATGCGACAATCGCTGTTTATGCAGATAATAAAGGCGGTTCCAGAGCTGCTATGCTATTCCCGTTCATTTCAGGTATTTGCCAAGTGTTCGGTTCCGCATTTATCGCCGGATTTGTCGGTATGGCTCAATATGGCGGTTATCTCGGCATGTGGGACTGGGCGGTTGTCTGGCCAGTATTCACTGTCTTGATGAAATATTTGAGCTTTGCCGGTTTAGCTATTTCAGTGGCTTTCTTAATTATTATTCCGCAACTTCAATATAGAAAAAATAAGGATACATATTTCCTGGAAACGGAAGATTGGGAAGAGTGCAAACGCATTCGTGCTGAAAAAGCCGCAAAATAATATATACTGTAGGAAGGCATCGATGGTTGATAATTGATGCCTTCATTTCAAAAAAAAAAAGAAGGATTTAGAACAATGATTAAAGTTTTAGTAGCATGTGCAAATGGTGCAGGATCAAGCTTAATGATGAAAATGGCAGCGGAGAAAGCATTCAAAAAATTAGGTATTGATGTTTCTCATATTCATCATTGTGCTTTAGCAGAAGGTGTTAGCTCTGCTAATCAATATGATATCGTCTTCGTCGCTCAGAATTTTGAGGATATGTATAACGACGCTAAAAAACGCGGCGCAAAAGTGATCGGTTTAAGAAATATTATGAGTGATAAAGAGATGATCGATAAATTAGAAGAAACCGGTTATCTTGATATTTTAAAAAATAAATAAATTTTATCCTAAAGAATATGAGGTTAATTATGCAGCAAATAAAAATGGTCGTGCTGGATTTGGACGGAACTTTGTTAAAAGATGACAAGACAGTTGGAATACGCACGATAGACGCATTACAAAAATTGCATGAACGGGGTATTTTGATTGTATTTGCCTCCGGCAGAACAAATTTTATGATGAAACTGTATCAACAACCTTATATTCCATGTGATTACCATATTTCTTTTAACGGAGCGATGATTGAAGCTTTGCAGACGCAAGAAGAAGCTCATCCATTGGTTATTAAGCGAGAAATACAAGATCGGGTCTGGCAATATTTAGCTGATCAAGCCTCGGCTTATACGGCATATACTAAAGAAAAGATGTATTATTTTGAAAAAAATACAGATCAGATTACCAAAAAAATTGAAAATTATCTAACTCTGGCAAATAGAGTTGGCTTCCAACTTGCTACCGATATTGAAGTGTTAGCTGAACAGGAAATTGAAAAAGATCCGAATTGCGAAATTATTAAATTCGTGGCTTATGAGAAAGATCAAGCGTGGATTGATGAGTTTTTACGATTTCTCGAACAAATACCTTCTGTTAAATCTGAAGCAACCGGTTATGGTGTAACAGGTGTTTTCGATGTCAAGGTTTCCAAGAAGGATGCTATTCATGATTTATGTAAAAAACTTGGAATAAAACAAAATGAAGTTTGTGCATTCGGAGATTATGATAATGATTTGAGTATGTTCGATATTGCCGGACTTAAAGTTGCGGTGGATAATGCGAGCCCCAAACTTAAAGAGCAAGCGGATTTTATTTGTCCGGAAAACAATGCGGACGGAGTTGCTGTTTTTATTGAGGAGCATCTCCTGTAAAAGTTTTCAATCATTTGTTTTTAGCTATTAGAATCATTAAAAAGGTCATCTCGTCTTTCCGGGATGACCTTTTTGATATTTTAAGAAATTTCACTTATTTTTGGCCATAATAGGCATTTGGACCATGTTTTCTCATGTAGTGTTTATCCAATAAACCCTGCTCAATTCTTTTGATTTCTGGATTGACGGTTTCGGTAATCGTTGCCATTCTACAACATTCTTCTAAAACTTTGGCATTATAGACTGCCTTTTCTCCGTTGCTGCCGAAAGTGAAGGGACCGTGACCTGATACTAATACACCGGGGATCGCTAGGGGATCAAGTTTTCTTTCCAAGAAAGTTTCCTGAATAACTTTACCTGTGTTTAATTCATATTTACCGTGAATTTCTTCATTCGTTAATTTTCTGGTACAAGGCACATCACCGTAGAAAGTATCTGCTTGTGTAGTGCCATAGGCCGGTAAATCACGACCAGCCTGAGCCCAGCTGACTGCCCAAGTGGAATGGGTATGCACGATTCCACCGATTTCAGAAAATTGTTGATATAAATATAAATGTGTATCCGTATCACTTGAAGGATTTAAATCACCTTCAAGCACTTTGCCGGTTTTTAAATCTAAGACCACGATGTCTTCTTCTTTTAATTGATCATAGTCAACTCCGCTGGGTTTAATCGCCATTACATTTTGCTCGCGATCAACCTCACTGACATTGCCCCAGGTAAAGATGACCAAACCCAGTTTAGGTAATTCCATGTTTGCGGTAAAAACACGCTTTTTTAAAGCTTGATAAGACATAAATTCCTCCTGAAAAGTTGATAATGTTTATGTATATTATAGGTATAATAGAATACATAGTAAATATTTGCTCTGGAAGAGGACCTTTTAGCCTTTTAAAGCTAAGTAAAGAATTAAGAAATGATCAGCGCATATCCTCCACTTTAATCTCAATATGTTATAATACATTTGGCTGAAAGTTCAGAAAGATATTGCGCAAAATAGAGTTGAACAGGAGATAATATATGCTTCATAGAATAAGTCATTTCACATTACTCGGATTACAAAAGATCATTCCGGCGCTTAGGATTGCAAGGACAGGTGAAACAATCATTGCCTCCGTGTTAGTAGTTGTTTTATTAGTTGCTGCAGTCATCTTGATTATTTTGAAACGCAAGCAAAAAAAATAAAGAATTCACTTTCAATGAAAGTTAGTGATTTTTAAAATAGTATATTGACTCGTTAAGAAGCGGAAGGATATGGAAAATCTTTTCGCTTTTTTCTATGCTAAAATGGAAGCATGAATCAGGAACAATTAGTACAAAAAATCAGGGAATATATATCGCAGCCTCTACAAATCGGAAACTTGAATATACCGAACAGGCTGGCTTTGGCACCGCTGGCCGGCACTTCGGAAATAGTTTTTCGCAGCATTTGTCATGCGATGGGTGCGGGTCTTGTTACCACGGAGCTGGTCAGCGCCAGAGGTATTGTGCATGATTCTGAATTAAAGAAAAATTATCGTTATTTGGCGATCGATCCGCAAAAGGAAAATCCGGTTGCCATTCAATTATTCGGGCATGATGTCAAGGATTTTCAATTTGCAGCCGGTAAAATATTAGAGCATCCTGTCTTGGGGCAATGTGCCATGCTGGATATCAATATGGGCTGTCCGGTTAAAAAAGTTGTCAGGCAAGGCGCGGGATCCGCCTTGATGAAAAATCCTGCGTTAGCTGCTCAAATTGTCCGGGCGGTCGTTGCGATCGCGGTACAATTTGCTAAGCCGGTCAGTGTGAAATTCAGATCCGGTTTTGATCAATTTAGTATCAATGCTCCTGAATATGCCAAGAGAATGGAAGAAGCGGGAGCTTCAATGTTGACTGTTCATGCCAGAACAAGAGAGCAGATGTATGCCGGAAAGGCGGATTGGTCGATTATTCACCAAGTTAAACAAGCTGTATCGGTGCCTGTTTACGGAAACGGCGATATTACAGATTTCAATTCTTTACGGCAAATGTATGAACAGACGGCTTGTGACGGTTTTGCCATCGGACGTGCAGCTCAGGGGAATCCTTGGATTTTCAGAGAGATTTTACAGGACGGTCCTTCGCCTTCCAAAGCGGAGTGGCTTGCTGTTATCGATGAACATTTATCGGGTATGTGTGGCAAAGAAAAAGATGAGAGAAGTGCAATTATTCAGATGCGTACACAATTTGCCGCTTATTTAAAAGGAAAAAGAAATGCCGCTTCTATTAAAAATCAAATCATGCAATGCACTGATAAAAAAAGTATTTTTGAACTGCTGGAAGAAGTGATAATCTGAACAAATTTACTGTTAATTTTTTGCACAAAAGAATGAAAAATTAAAGTTGATATATTGTGATATAGCATAGTATAATGTTTAATGCGTGTTCAGAAAGAACTCGTAAAATCATTCATTTGTGTAGAGCTGTATAGAGCAAATTCGACTACATTTCTACCTAAATATATATAAGGGGGACCGGATATGAAAAATTATCCTGCTAACAAAATTAAAAACATCACTTTCATGGGTCATGGAGGTTCAGGAAAAACATCCTTGATCGAGGCAATGCTGTTTAATGCAGGCGTGATCAGCCGCATGGGCAAAGTTGAAAGTGGTAATACAGTGACCGACTTTGATGTAGAAGAAAGACGTCGCGGCATCTCAACCAATACTTCTTATGCAACCTGCGAGTGGAAGGGCAATAAGTTCAATTTAATTGACACTCCGGGTGACTTCGACTTTTTGGGTGAACAAATGCTGGGTATGCGTGTCGGTGATGTTGTTTTGTTAGTAGCGACAGCGAAAGACGGTGTCTCAGTCGGTGCTGAAAAGGCGATTCGCTTGGCCGCTAAAAATCATAAACCCTTAGCAATTGTTTTGAATGCGGTGGATGAACCGAATACAAGATTCAAAAATACTTTAGAAAAATTCCAGGAACAATACGGCAGCAAAATTGTACCGGTCGTTTTGCCGATTTTTGAGAATGAAGCTTTGGTTGGTTTGATTGATGTACTCAATAAAAAGGCTTATCACTTAGACGGTAAAGAAAATACCCCAATGGAGATTCCGGCAGCCAATGCCGATCAGGTAGAAGAAGCCTATGAAGCTCTCTTAGAACAGATCGCCATGGCAGATGATGATTTAATGGAAAAATACTTCGGTGGTGAAGAGTTTACAGATGCTGAAAAGCAGGAAGGTTTACGCAAAGCGATTCAAACTGAATCAATTTATCCGGTTTTCACGACCTCTGCCATTAACAATTTAGGCGTCGGTTATTTGATGGATATCATTGCAGAATTTTTCCCGACAGCAGCGATGCAGTCAGATATCACGGTAGAAAACGCAGATGGTGCGGAAGAAACGTTAGCTTTGGATGAAAACGGTAATTTAGCGGCTTTTGTTTTCAAAACGATTGTCGATCCGTTTGTCGGCAGAATTTCTCTATTCCGTGTCTATTCCGGTCAAGTCAAAGACGGAGTTCCGGTCTATAATAGCAAAACCGAACAGGAAGAACGTGTCAACGGCGTTTATTATTTACAGGGTAAAAAACAAATTGAGACCGATACGGTGAAAGCTGGAGATATCGGTGCTTTAACGAAGCTGCTTGGCACACAAACCAATCAGACCTTATCCGCTAAAGCTCATCCCTATACCATTAAAGAAGTCGCTTTGCCAACTCCGGGTTTAACTTTAGGGATTGCACCTGTTAAGAGTGGTGAAGAAGATAAAGTCATGCAGGGTATGACTCGCTTACGCGATGAAGATTTGTCTTATGATATTTATAATGATAACGAAACAAAACAGATGTTGATTTCCGGTATGGGAGAAGTTCAGCTTGATGTTTTATGTAATAAGTTAAAAGCAAATTACGGTACGGAAGCTACTTTGTATGAACCGAAAGTTGCTTATCGCGAAACCATTCGCAAAAAAGTTGAGGTTCAAGGCAGACATAAAAAACAATCCGGCGGTCATGGACAGTTTGGTGATGTCTGGATCCGCTTTGAGCCCGGTACACAAGAACACTTGGAATTCAATCAGGAGATCTTCGGTGGTTCCGTTCCGAAAAACTATCATCCTGCTGTACAAAAAGGACTTGAAGAAGCCTGTGAACATGGTGTTTTAGCCGGTTATCCGGTGGTTAATCTGAAAGCGACTTTATATGACGGCTCTTATCATGATGTCGACTCCAATGAAATGTCTTTCAAATTGGCTGCAAGACTGGCTTATAAAAATGGTTTACCGAAGGCTGATCCGGTATTATTGGAACCGATTGCTTCTTTAGTTGTGACGATCCCTGATGAATATCTCGGTGATATCATGGGCGATATGAGCAAACGCCGCGGTAGAATTTTGGGCATGGGTGCCGACTCTAATGCCGGTTTCCAAAGTGTTGAAGGCGAAGCTCCGATGTCCGAATTGAGCAAATATGCCACTGATTTGAAATCGATGACCCAAGGCCGTGGTTGGTTCAGCATGAAGTTTGCTCGCTATGAAGAAGCACCGCGTGAAGTCGCCGAAAAAGTTATTGCCGAATCCCAAGCCGAAGAAGAGTAAGCTGACGAAAAATAGTTTAGCCAATCAGATTTCATCAAAGTCCGAACCTTAAAAGCTCGGACTTTTTTTATGATTTGAAAAATTTGTCTTTAAATTTAAAGTTAAAAAAGCCGATTCGATTAGGAATCGGCTAAGACAATTCATGGAGAGATATTTTTCTAAAACGATTTATTTGATTTTTAAATCTGCTTTACCATGGAAAATCTTGGTATAGGGACTTGTTTTAGCAGCTTTATCTAATAATTCTTTTTTATCCGCATCATTTAAATCCGGAGCTTTCACTTCAACGACAGCATGTAAACGGTTTTCACCGTCTTCTTGATCCGGTTCCAAGGAAAGCGTTACAATCGTTGTCACTTCTGACTTTTTCCCTGCTTGTTCCATATGATATAAGAAAGCGCCGCCATAACAAGAAGCGATTGCAGCAGCGAATAATTGTTCAGGATTTGTGGTGTTTTCCGGCTGTGCTTTTCCGTCTAAAACATTGACGACTTGAAATTCCAAGTTGCTGCCTTCTTCTTTTGAAATGCCGTCACGGCCACCGTTGTTGATAAAAGTTGTTTTGTATACTGACATATTCTTTTTCTCAATCCTTTCTAATTAAGTAGTATCACTAATGATTGCCATCAGTATAACAGTTCACTGGTTATTTTGCTTTTTTTTAAGCTGAATGTTTCTTATGCAACATTTTATATGTTATTTTAATTGAGATATGAAAAATTTCAGGGAGGATAAAATGCAAATAGAAGCAGTATTATTTGATTTTGACGGCACTTTATGCAATACCATTCCATTAATTGTAGACAGTTATCAATATATGTATAAAAAATTTAATAAACCATTTCATACGGCGGAAGAAATTATTGCCGGTATCGGCTTGCCTTTAGAAACGGTCATCGGGGAGGAGTATCCTGAAGAGATGCCGGCCATGCTACAATGTTATTTGGATTATAATGATTCAATTACGGCTACTCATTTTGGAATTTTCTTAGGCATTGTACCGATGCTGCAGGCTATACAAAAATTAGAAATACCTATGGGGATTGTTACAGCTAAACGTTATGATAATTTAACGCAGGCTTTGGATATTGCTGAGTTAAGATCATATTTTAACTGTATTGTCACAAAATTCGATACGGAGCAACATAAACCGCATCCGGCTCCCCTGATCTTCGGGATGGAAAAATTGGGCTTTTCCGATCCGACCAAAATTCTTTATGTCGGCGATGCCATCTTTGATGTGAAGGCGGCTAAAAATGGTGGTTTTCAATCAGCCATTGTGGGCTGGACACAAGCGAATATTGAGGAATTAAAAGCGACGAATCCGGATTTTTGGATTGAAAAACCAAACGATTTAGTAGAGCTTTTAAAAAGTACAAAAACTTGTTAAAATTGACAAGTTAATTATAATAATAAAGCTATACAAATATATTAAAGGTGAAAGAAATGAACGAGAAAAAAACAAATATTGAGTCTGAAAATTGGAAAAGTGAAGATGCTCGCAGAGAACGTAAAGAGCGTCTTGCCCAAACAAAAGACAAAGACGGAAATAAAAAGCCGATCAAAGAAAAGAAAAGCATAGGCAGAATTGTTGCTATTATTGTTGCAGTTGCGATTGTCTTATCTTTTATTGGTTGGTTTGCGCTCAGTATGGGTGTAAGGCAACGCTATATGACAGCGTTCTCCGTTTATTATGATGAAGATGCCAAGGTGCAGGCAGATGATATGCCGGAAGAATCTGCTGCAGCGACAGAATCCGGTGCTGAAACAACGGAGAAAGAAACAGAAAAAGCAGTGACAGGAAAAGTTATCGACAAGGTTTCTGTTGTTGAGTCTAATATTTATCTCGGTTTAATAAGTCAACAATTTATTCAAAGCGGTGCTTTCAGTCAACAAGGGCAGGATATGTTAAGTCAGCCATCTCCATTCAATCCTGAAGGTACCCTGCGTGATGATTTATTAAATTCCGTTGAATCACAGGCCAAGACGGCAGCGTATTTCTATTGGAAAGCCAAAGAGGAAGGTCTGGAACTTGATGAAGCCGATGCACAAAATATGCAGATGATCATTGATCAATATTCATCGATTGCTGCACAGGGCAAAGTTACCCTAAATCACTATTTATCCATTTTATTCGGACCCGGCGTTAATGAATCTGCTTTTAGAAGTTTCTTTGAAAAAAATCAATTAGGCAATAAATATTATAAGAGTGTACTTGACGGTTTCACTTATGATGAAGCTACCATTAACGCAAAATATGAAGAAGATCCGGATAACTATAATGTAGTTGATTATCGTTCTTATCTTTTCAATGGAATTGATAAAGCTGATGAGAAAAATACAGAGCCTGATTTGGAAAAAGCCAAAGCCGATGCCGAAGCATTTGCGGCAAAAGTAAAGGATGAAGATAGCTTCAAAGAAGAAGTCAGAGCTTTAACGATTAAAGATCAAGCTGAAAATCCTGATAAAATACTAGAAGATACCAGCCTGACGACAAATGCCAGAAAACAAACAATCAGTCCGGCATTGGCAGAATTCTTATTTTCTGCAGAAAGAAAAGCACATGATGTCGAAGTGATTGAAGATGCAAACGGCTATCGTGTCGTGATGTTTTTGAATAAATATAAACCGGAAAATATCGGTACATATGATTCTCGCCATATTCTATTTAAAATAGAAGAAGGCAATGAAGAGAAAACCGATGAAAAGATGAAGGCAAAAGCAGATGAAGTCTTAAAGGAGTTTGAGGCGGGGGATCAGAGCGAAGAATCCTTTGCTGCATTGGCGAAAGAATACTCGGATGATGCAGTATCGGCCGTCAACGGTGGTTTGACAGAGCATATTGCTCCGGGACAGTTCGTGCCTGAATATGAAGAATATTGTATGGATCTTGCCCGTAAACCGGGAGATGTGGGGATTGTCAAAACGACTTATGGCTATCATATTATCTACTTCAAGGATAGTGTCGAACAATGGTATGCCAGTGTCGAACAAGATTTACGCTATGCTGATGAACGAGATTTCATGGCAGATTTACAGCCTAAACTCAATATTCGCAAAGAGAGTGGCAGCAAATATTTCGGCAGAAAATAAATTGACTCTAATTTATTCAGATTTGGCGAAAATTGGCGAAAATGTGTATAGGGAAGTGAAGATTTAGACCTTCACTTCTCTTTTTTCATAAAAAGGAAAAGCAAAAATTTGACAAAAAGATAATTAGTGATAGAATAGGGTAAATCATAATAAAGATTGATAGAGGCGCGGACTTCATCAGTATCTCAGGGCCTAAGGCAGACAAGCTGTCTTGAGTGAAAGGGAAATTCGCCGAAGTACAAAAGAAGGTCAAACTTTTGTATTGGGTCATTATAGAAAATGTAATGAACTGTCACATAGGTGGAGTGCTATCGCTAGATTATTAAAGAATATTGTTAATCAATATTCAGACAAAAAAGAAATCAAGCCATGGTACCCGAAACGGTATCATGGCTTTTTTGATTCTTTTTGAATAATTTTAAAGCAACAATTTACCTATATCTCGATCATTTCTTTAACAGAAAGGAAAAGAAAAATGAAAAAGATGTACTTAATTGTGATGACCTTGTTAATTGCCTGCAGTTTATTGTTAACTGCTTGCGGAGGCAGTCAGAAGAGCTCGGTGCTAACGGTTGCTATGGAATGCTCTTATGCACCATATAACTGGACGCAGAGTGATGATTCAAATGGTGCCGTACAGATCAAAGGCAGTTCCGATTATGCTTATGGCTATGATGTGATGATGGCGAAAAAAATAGCGCAAGATTTGAATATGGAATTGGAAATTGTCAAGTTGGATTGGGATTCTCTTATTCCGGCTTTACAGTCAGGCAAGGTAGACGCAGTGATTGCGGGACAATCTATTACCGAAAAACGATTGGTATCCGTTGATTTCAGTAAACCTTATTACTATGCTTCAATCGTTGCCTTAACCAAGTCGAACAGTGACTATGCTGATGCCCAAGGTGTAACCGATTTAGCAGGAGCTACCGTTACTTCACAATTGAATACGGTCTGGTATGATGTTTGCTTACCGCAAATTCCTGACGCCAATATTTTACCGGCACAAGAAAGTGCTCCGACAATGATTGTTGCTCTAAACTCTGACAAAGTTGATTTAGTTGTCACCGATATGCCGACCGCTCTGGCAGCTGTGATGGCTTATCCGGATTTGAAAATCCTGGACTTTACGGATGGCAGCAATAATTTTGAGGTATCCGAGGAAGAAATTAATATCGGTATCTCTGTACAAAAAGGTAATACAGAATTATTGGAAAAAATAAATTCCGTTTTGGATACTTTAACAACTGATGATTATGATGCGATGATGAATGAGGCGATTAATGTTCAACCTTTGAATCAATAATCAATCGAACGGTATAACACATAGGCTTTGCGGTTTAGTGCAAAGCCTATATATATTTCAATCATTTCAGATCAATCAGAAAATATAGAAAGAGGAGTACTGTGACTTATCTAAAGATAGCGGATGCTATTCCCGCCGATTTTACCGGACGTGTTTTTTATATCATTGAGAATTTCGGGAAATCTTTTTTACAGGGGGCGGGTGTAACCATGCTGATCGCTCTGGTCGGAACTTTTATCGGTTGCTTAATCGGCTTTATTGTCGGCATCATACAAACTATTCCGATTAACAGAAAAGAAAATTATTTCAAATGGCTGGGAGTCGGTTTGCTCAAAGTTCTGTTAAATATATATGTTGAAATTTTCCGAGGCACACCGATGATGGTACAGGCCATGTTTATCTATTATGGTTTATCTCAGTTCTTGAATATTAGCATGACCATGTGGCAAGCTGCTTTCTTCGTCGTTTCCATCAATACTGGTGCCTATATGGCGGAAACGGTACGCGGCGGCATTCTTTCGATTGATGAAGGGCAGGTTGAAGGAGCGAAAGCGATTGGTATGACGCATTATCAAACAATGCTCTATGTCATTTTGCCGCAGGCTTTGCGCAATATCATGCCGCAAATCGGCAATAATTTAATTATCAATATTAAGGATACTTGCGTTTTATCTGTCATCGGAGTGATCGAATTATTCTTTGTCACCAAAGGTGTTGCCGGTGCCTATTATATGTATTTCGAATCTTTTACCGTTACTCTTGTCATCTATTTTGTACTGACCTTTGTCTGTTCCAGAATTTTACGCGCTCTTGAAAATAAAATGGACGGCGGAGCTAACTATGACTTAGCTACAACCGATACTCTGGCTCATACTTCCGGTACTTTAAAATATCAAAATAAGAAAAAGCAGGTCGGTAATTTGAATTTGGATATCAGGGACGGGGGCAGATAAGATGACAACTGTATTGGAAATTAAACATGTAAGTAAGAGTTTTGGAAACCACGAGGTTTTGAAAGATATTGATTTTGAGGTTCAACATGGCGAAGTTACATCAATTATCGGATCTTCCGGATCAGGAAAATCGACTTTACTGCGCTGCTTGAATTTGTTGGAAACACCGAGTTCCGGCGAAATCGTCTATCGCGGTACGGATATTTTAAACGGAAAAATCAATCAGGCAGAGTATCGTTCAAAGGTCGGTATGGTTTTTCAGTCATTCAATCTGTTTAACAATATGACTGTATTAGACAACTGTCTGATCGGGATGACGAAAGTTTTGAAGAAAAATAAGCAAACAGCCAAAGAGATCGCTATGCATTATTTGGAAAAAGTCGGTATGGACATTTATATCAAGGCAAAACCCAATCAACTATCCGGCGGACAAAAACAGAGAGTGGCGATTGCCCGTGCTCTATGCTTGGAACCGGATATACTTCTATTTGACGAACCGACTTCGGCACTTGATCCGCAAATGGTAGGAGAAGTTCTGATGGTGATGAAGGAATTGGTAAAAGAGGGTTTGACGATGCTGATTGTCACACATGAGATGGCATTTGCCAGAGAAGTTTCCAATCATGTGATTTTCATGGCGGACGGTGTGATTTGTGAAGCAGGCGAACCGGAACAGATTTTTGTCAATCCGCAGCAAGAAAAAACCAAAGAATTTTTGGCAAGATTTATGGCACAAAAATAAAAGAATAATCTTAACGGAGTTTTATTGAAAAATAATTGCTCATAGTCAAAGTCATTTTAATATTATTCAAGCAAGCAAGACACTTTTAAGATATGAAGAGATTTTTTGATTTTAAAATGCAATCTTCGATCTTAAAAGTGTTTTTCATCATGGTATGATAATTGTTATGATAAACAGATGATAAGGATCACCATATGATAAAATCGATTGCAGATTTTGGTAAATATATAGAGAATACGGTTGTGGATTCTCCGGAGAAAGCCAGACGCATGCTTTTACTGGGTTATCAGCTTTTTGGCATGAAACTAAAATGTTTCCCGGATAAAAGGCTGCCGCTTGCCAAAAGAAAATCGGCAGTTTATCTCAACCGGACGATCAGAAAAGTTTTTGAAGAACCGGAAAATATTGCTTTAGTCAATATTTTTATGCCTTGTGAAATTTTACAGGCAATGGGTATAGTTCCTATGTGCGCAGAACTGTTTTCCAGCTTTATAAACGGAGCGTATTGTGAAAAAGTTTTTGCAGAGGAAGCGGAAAGAGAGGGTATATCTGATACATATTGTTCCTTCCATAAAACTTTGTTGGGAACAGCTTATCTGAATTTGATGGCTCCGCCTAAGGCGATTATCAATACGTCTTTTGCCTGTGACGCCAATCATTTAACGTTCCGAGAAATGTCTTCCCAGCTTCATGTTCCTCATTATTATATTGAAGTGCCGAATGAGCAGTCAGAAGCGAGTATAGAATAGAATATGTAGCCGATGAATTGAGAGGGGCGGCTGAATTTTTAGAGCAAATTACGGGGAAAAAGTTAGAGCAAGAAAAGCTTCAGCTTGCCGTCAAGCGTTCAGGAGAGAGCATTGATCTATTTAAAAAAATTCTGCATGAGAAGAGCAGAAAATATTTGCCGAGCGATGTGACGAGTGAAATGTATGAAATTTATCTAACGCATAATGGTCTGGGCACGGAATTTTGCTATGATTATGCACAGACTTATTTAGATGATTTCAAAAAGGCAAAGGAATTTAAAGGCAGCAAGATATTGTGGCTGCATGTCATACCTCATTGGCAGAAACCGGTCAATGAACTTTTTGATTTTAATGAGAAATACCAGATCATTACCTGTGACATGAATTTTGATCATCTCGTGGATATGGATCCGGAAAAACCTTATGAGAGCATGGCCAAAAGACTTGTTTATAATCATTGGCATACGGGTCAAGCAAGAGTCGAAAAAGCAGTGCAAATGGGGAAAACACTTCATGCGGACGGAGTTATTTGTTTTTGCCAATGGGGCTGTAAACAAACAATGGGGCTTTCGGGACTTTTTAAGGAAAATTTTGAACGAGCCAATATCCCTGTTTTGATTCTGGATGGCGACGGTGTTGATCGGAGAAATTCTTCGGATGAACAGATTTCTACCCGGCTTAACGCTTTTCTAGAAATGTTGGAGAAAAGAAAATATGGATCATAAAACATATTATGTTTGTAAATATACTCCTTTGGAATTATTGCAGGGATATGGTCTGGAAACAATAAGACTGGATCCTGAACTTGATGCAGCTGAATGCTGCGAAACCTTCTCTCATCCGAATCTTTGCGGTTATGGCAAGGCGATCTTATAGAAAATTTTCAGCGGAAATATCAAAAACCTTTTTTTAGTGGATTGCTGTGATGTTTGCAGGAGAATTTATGATATTTTACAAGCTGCAAAGAATATGGATTTTTTATTTCTGATGTATCTTCCACATAAAAAAAGTCCGAAAGAAGCGGAGCAGTTGAAAAGAGAGCTTGAACGCTTAAATAATGATTTATTTGAATATACAAATAGAACGTTTAATGAAGACGCTGGATTTAAGCTTGGAAGAAATGAGTTCTTTAGGATTAGAGTGGAAAAACGCTGTGACGATTTCAATTACCTGTACGGTTTTTGCGGAATCCGAAGTGGTTTCTTTAATTGCAAATAATACTCAGATTCCGGATATTATAAACGGTTTGAACCGATCCGTAGCTGTGAAGACGGTCTCTCTGGTGAAAAGAATAAAAGGGAATGCACCTTATATTATGACGGGTGGGGTTGCCCGTAATTTAGGAATCGTAAAAGCTTTGGAAACTGCACTTTCAGAAAAAATATTTGTGCCGGAAGAAGCTCAAATCTGTGGAGCCTTAGGAGCGGCTTTATTTGCTTTGGAATAATTATTGAAATCATAAAATAAAGTGAAATTGCACAAGTAAACATTGAATTAACAGAATTAATTGTATAAAAATAACCTTTACCTCATTTTTATTAAGTGGTATAGTAATTCCAATACTTTTTACAAGTAAATTGAAAATTTAATCAGAACAAAGCGTTGATGAGGAATAGTATATATGGAACGGCTTCAAGAGAGTGCATGGTTGCTGTGAATGCATAGCTCGAACATATAGAACACATCTCGGAGTGCACAGGCGAAATTTGAGTAGTCTGTGACGGGTGCACCCGTTATAGTGCCGGAGTATGATAGTACTTCTTGAGGCTTTTGTCGTGAGGCAAAAGTGAAAAAAGGTGGAACCGCGAGATTTATAACTCGCCCTTTAGCATTTAGCTATAGGGCGAGTTTTTGTTTTTCCTCTGTAAAGCTTTGGAAAGGAGAAAAAATGAAAAAGTATAGTTTTAGACAAATTGGACAAATGGTGTTAACGGGTATGCTGATGATACTCTGCTTGTTTTTCTTAAATGCATGCGGCAATCAGGCAGGTAATGCAAAACAGACAGATCAGCAAAGCCAGGCTGTTAGCGAAGAGATGACGGCATCCGAGCCGGCGGAACAAAGTACAGAGCAAGAGTCTTTGGTGATGGGTCTCGATGATACTTTCGCTCCGATGGGTTTTCGTGATGAAAAAGGAGAATTGGTTGGCTTTGATATTGATTTAGCGAAAGCGGTTGCTGAAAAACTGAACAGAGAAATTATCTTTCAGCCGATTGACTGGAGCATGAAAGAAAATGAATTAGCCGCCGGTAATATTGATGTCATCTGGAATGGTTATACGATTACGCCAGCCAGAGAAGAAAAAGTTTTATTCAGTGATCCTTATTTAGAAAATCGTCAGATCATCGTCACGCTTTCCGAAGATCTTCAAACCAAAGCGGATCTTGCAGGTAAAATTGTCGCCGTGCAAGCTGAATCAAGCGCTTTGGAGGCTGTCAATAAAGAAAAAGAAATTGTAGATAGTTTTGCCGAATTAATCGAATTCCCGACAAATATAGAAGCATTTAATGATTTGGAAGCAGGCAGAACAGATGCCATTGTGGTCGATGAAGTCAATGCCCGCTATTATATGAAAAATCAAGGTGAACAAAAGTATTTTATACTGACCGATAATTTCGGCACGGAAGATTATGCCATCGGCATCAGAAAAACCGATCAAGATTTACAATCTGCGATCAATCAAGCTCTTCAAGAAATACGAGCAGATGGAATTTATGAGAAAATTTATGGCAAATGGTTCTCGGAGAATTAAATATTGAGCTATTACATATGAATGATAGGGCAGAAAGGATTGTGAAAGATGAATTCTAATTTATGGAATATGTTTATACCGATGACTTTAGACGGTTTGCGTATTACTTTGGGAGTGTTTTTAGTCACACTTTTGCTTTCACTTCCTTTGTCTATTCCGGTTGTTTTACTCAGGATGTCCAAAAATAAAGTTATTGCGAAAATAACCGGAATCTATATTTATATTATGCGGGGCACACCGCTGCTATTACAGTTAATGTTTATTTTTTACGGCTATCACTATGTACCGGTCATCGGTTATGCTTTTAGCCGGCAGCAAGCGATTTTACTGGCTTTTGTCTTGAATTATGCAGCCTATTTTGCGGAAATTTTTCGAGGCGGGATTCAGTCCATAGATCAGGGACAATATGAAGCGGCAGCTGTCTTGGGACTCAGTAAAAGCAAAACTTTTCGCTCGATTATTTTCCCGCAGGTATTCCGTACGGTATTGCCTTCACTGTCTAATGAAGTGATTACTCTGATCAAAGACACATCACTTGTTTATATTCTGGGGCTCAGTGATATTTTGAAAGCGGCCAAATCCGTTTCAAATAGTTTTTCAACTTTTACGCCTTATATCTATGTGGGAATCTTATATTTATTAATCACCGCAATCGTGACAAAACTTTTAATGTTGATCGAAAAAAAAGCAGATTATATTCGTTCATAATAAGATTGGAGATTTATTCATTCGGACTTATTGCGAAACAGAGCAAAGCGGTTCAATTGTATTCGCTGACAGGAGAAAATAATGGTTTTAGAAATTGAGAATTTAGCGAAAAAGTATCAGGATCTACAAGTTTTTAAAAATGTTTCTTTCAGCTTGGAAGCGGGAGAAGTTGTTTGCATAGAAGGAAAATCAGGTCAGGGAAAAAGTACCTTATTACGCTGCATCAATTACTTAGAAAAAGCGGATCAGGGCAGTATTAAAATTGATAATTTATATTTGTGCCAGGAAAAGAACGGCAGCATGGATTATTGTTCTAAGAAAGTTCTAAAAGAAATTCGCAGAAAAATCGGTCTGGTTTTTCAAAGCTATTATCTTTTTCCGCATATGACCGTATGGCAGAACATTACCATGGCACCGTTTTATCTCAAAAAGCAAAGTAAAGAGCAAATAGAGCAGAGAGCCAATGAATTCTTGACTGCTTTAGATTTGGAAAACAGAGCCGATGCAATGCCACATGAACTATCCGGAGGGCAAAGACAACGTGTTGCCATTGCCAGAGCCTGTATGCTGAATCCATCTGTTTTATGTTTTGATGAACCGACTTCAGCTGTTGACCGGACAACAGCTGAACAGATAGCTGAGATTATCAGAATGTTGGCTGCACGTCATATCGGAATTCTGATTGTTTCACATGATCAGTTTTTTATTGATCGGATTGCTGACCGAGTTCTTTGTTTAACCGAGCACGGTTTAAGAGAGCGAACATGAGATGTCAATTTTTAAAATCTGCTTAAATTTATAAAAAGTCTATGATTTCATAACGGTTTAGAGTTGTCGATCAATGCCATCTATATTACACTTTATCTGTTCGGCGCAGCATAAGAATCAGAAAAGATCATAATTTTCTGATTCTTGTTCAGGCAAATCAAGAAGGATAAGCGAGGCAATGAACAGAAATACATCACAATATAGCAGAGCTGAATTTATTCTGACCGACCCGAAAGACATTCTAAGAAAAGAGGTTTTCGAGTTTTAAGTCTGATGGTACTGACACTATTCCGATTCCAATATTCGTGAAAAAAGTCTTTTAGAAACATTGCGTTCTCCTCTGTTCATGGCTTATCATAAGGGACAACCGTTTAATGAAAATATGTTGCAGCCTTGTCCGATGTTGGAAAATCCGCAAAAATTACGTGAGATGGTTGCCGCAACAGGTGCACATTCGACAGATCTGGAATCTTTGGAATCAGCAGATCATCTCTGCTCCAAATGTGATCAGTATGCAGCCGATTGGGCTCCGGTCGCAGATGAAATCTGGCAGAAAATATCCAAGAAATAAGCAGACTGAAAAAAGTTATTTCTGATTTGGCAGGGCAGAGAAAAGCAGTATTTATTCTCTGCCCTTTTTTGTTTGCTTTTTAATGCAAAGAGCAAAGATAAATCAACTCAGTATAAAATATTTACCACTAATCATCATACTTAGGGAGCAGATTTTAAAAAGGAGCGGAATATTTATAAAGA
>CAYFQU010000010.1:0-18728 GCA_964345335.1 uncultured Mageeibacillus sp.
CTTCAGAGACTTTGATCAATTCTCCGCCGGCGGAGAGTCTTTGGAAGCCGTCTAAAATCTGATCTGCTGCTTCTTGAACGGCTGCTGCACCGCTTAGCAGATTTTGATTCTGGGCGCTGATTTGATCAACTCCGTCTACATATTGATTGACACCGTCTTTTAAATTTGCACCGCCGTCAGTTAAATCATTTCCGGAAGAAGTAATCAAATCTAAATGATCGACTAATTCTTGTTTGCCATCATTTAATGCGGTAATACCGTCCGAAAGAGCCTTGGCACCTGCCGCCAAATCTTTTGTCGCATCTTGAAACTTTTGTATTTCTTCATTTTCTGAAAGATCCGGCAAGTCGAATTGAAACATGTTCAAAGAAAAAGGACTGGCTGCAATTTGTATGGAAGGCATGGAGAATTTCTGAACCGTCGCCTCTAAAGAATACGTTTTGCTTTGCCCATTCGTTTCAGCATTGGGCAGGAACATAAATGTAATCAGTTTATTGCTGCCTGCTTCCGCTACAATACCTTGATCGCTTTTGACATTCTGAGCAACTTCGTTCGGTAATTGAACTGTGATTTGCAGCATTAAGTTTTTTGCCCAGATATTGTCCTCTTTCATGGCAGGATTTGCTTTAACCCCGATCTCTAATTTAAAATCACCGTTTTTGCCGGCTAAGTCTTCCACTGAAATCTCCTGCCCGTCCAAAGTATATGTTATTTCAAAACTCCACGGTATTTCCTGTGTATTCAGTTTGCCTTTATAATAATAGTTTTCTGCCACCTTGCTGATTTCTACTTTATCCTGATTGAGTCTGGCTGAACCGGATAAAGCTAAATCTTCAATTTCGGAATAATCGCCGTAATCAACTAAATTCCGCTCTGTTTTAGCCGGAAAATTATTCACAACATATATATCTTTTGCTTTGCCATCCGCATTTAGAGAAGCATAGACCACTTCTGCTTTCGCAGACTGTTCGTTCTCAGTATTTTCACTTTTGGTTTCTGTCAATTTTTCTTCCGCCTTGACAAAATCCGGCAACAGGAAAGTACAGGCTATTGCTAAAACACAAACAAAAGCAATCAATTTATTTAATATTTTTTTATTTTTCATAGTTTCCCTCCGAGGAACTGTTTTCTGGTTGATTTATATTTTCATGGATCAGATCTTCTTGATGAATAAAACGCATCCCTAAGCTTGTCTTTTCAATGACTCTGTCAAAGACGAATAAAAGACCCGGCAGGAAGAATACAACGGACAAGAAGGATAGGAATGCTCCCCTGCCCAGGATCAAGCCTAACTCGCTGACAATTGGCAGTGATGAAATAATGCTTAAAGCAAAGCCCGTCAAAGTCAAAATCAAAGCCGGCGGCAGCAGTGAAGGTAAAGTTTCACGCGTGCTTTCGCTCAATGCATCGGACTTTAATTTTGTTTTACGATGCTCCAAATAATGTGATGTATATAAAATCGCATAGTCAACCGTCGCCCCAAGCTGTACGGTACTAATGATCAAATAACCCAAATAACTCAAATGTACACCCGTAAAATATGGGATGGACAAGTTGATCCAAATCGCAATTTCGATCGTTAAAACCAAAATAACGGATAAGGCAACCGAACGGAAAGCCAAAAGAATGACAAGCGCGATTGCGAAAATAGCCAAGCCATTTACAATCGGATTATCTCGCTCAACTGTTGTTTTCATATCATATAAACTGACTGTTTCTCCAATCAGATGATAAGCACCGGGATATAATTTTTCCGCTTCCGCCCTGATATCTTCAACTAATTTAAAAGATTTTGCTCCTTCCGGCGGAATTTCCGCTGCGATAATAAATTGACTGTATTTATCGGATAAAAGCATATCCAATCTTTGATCATCCAAAATCTCCTGCGGTATTGTAGGATCGACCTGATTGCTAAAGGTCATGATCGAAATAATGTCATCATTTTTTTCTAAAGAATGTAACAGGCTTAGCTCACTGGAAATACGTCCTTTCGGAACTAAAAGAGAAAATTGTTGCTGCTGTCCGAATTTTTCCTCTATATAGGCCTTATCTTGTGTCATTCTGGAATGGCTCGGATAACCACCGATGCCGTAGAGAAAATGATTGGCCCGACTACCCAAAAAGCCCGGTACGGCAAGCAACAAAAACAAGATAACAAAAAGTATTTTCGCTTTGCGTAAAAATCGTCCTACCGATCCGAAATCCGGCAATAATGGGCGATGTGTCGTTTTATCTACTAAGCGATAAACCAGAAGCATGAAACAAGGCATGAAAATAATCACGGATAAGAAGGAAAATAAAATCCCCTTAGCCATTACAATACCTAAGTCAGGACCGATTTTAAAACGCATAAAAATCAAAGCCATAAAGCCGAAAACAGTAGTCATCGCAGAGGAAGAAACTGCCGTAAAAGATTCTCGTACTGCCATTGTCATCGCCTTTTCAGGCTCATAACCAAGCCTGCGATTTTGATTGAATCGATTCAAAAGGAAAATCGCATAGTCCATGGAAACGGCTAATTGCAAAATAGAAGCGACCGACTGAGTGATAAAAGAAATATCACCTAAAAACAGATTGGTACCGGAATTCAGAATGATGGCGACCCCGATGGTAAGACCGAATACCAATGGTTCCAGCCAGGCATGCGTGGAAAACAACAAGACAATTAAAACCAGAGGAACAACAAACAATGTGATTTTATAAATTTCTGATTGTACTGCAATTTGTGCATTGGCCAAATCGATTAATTGACCGGAAACTTTAACATCTTCCTGTAAATCATAAATTCTGTTCAGCACCTCCGGTGCGTTTTTTGTATCCGCCGTTATTTGGAATAAAGCCGTATCATCTGTATAGAAGGCTTTGACGGTATCAGGATCTTGCAATTCAAGAGGCGTTTCCAGATCAAGCGTATCATCAAGCCAGAGAACTTGTTCAATACCTTCGGTTTCTTTTAACTTTTCTTTGAAATCTAAGGCTTCCTTGATGGAATCAACCTGAAAAGCGGCTCTAGCATTGGGAATGGTAAATGTATAAGATTGACTCAGCTCTTCAAGACCGACCGTGGACGGAACATCTTTCGGCAAATAATGTGCAAACTCATAATTGATTTTTACTTTTGTCGCCATCCAAGCAAAGATCACAACGAGAATTACAAAAATGAGAACAACTATTTTTCTTTTCTTTATTATTTTTTCAATGATTTTTTGCATATATAATACTTTCAATTTTAAAATTTTACGATTATTTTGATTTGCATAAAACACTTCTATTCTATCTGAAAAGAATATGTCAAACCTAAAAATATTATAAGCAATCGGGTAAATTTTTAAGCAACATTTTTACGTCAGACTGTCGATTATCTTGAGCCATGTGCTATAATGAAACAAATTAGAAGGAGTAAAATAGAATGGATAATCATAAAGCAGTCGATCCGCGCATTGAAAAAACCAAATTAACTTTACAAGAAGGTTTATGCGACATTTTACTTGAGAAGCCTTTGGATCAGATTTCAGTCAGTGAATTATCCCACAGAGCAAAGATCAATCGCTCTACATTCTACTTACATTATACGAATATTAACGAATTATATTTGGAGTTAAAAAATAATCTATTAAACGAATATAAAAAAACCTTACAAATTTTCTCGATCAAATTCAACACTTCGCAATATCTGAATGAGGAGAGCAAAAAGCATCAGGTCGAATTTGACTTATTAAACAGTACATTCCAATTTATCAAAGCAAATAAGAAGTACGCACCGATTATCTTGGCTAAAGGTTATGGGGATCAAATCTTAAATGAATTTGTCAGTTTGGGCGAAGAAATTTTTCTGAAAGATTTGCATCTGCAAAGAAATAAAGTTTTTCCGGGTGAAGAGTTCGCCTACTTCACCTATATCGCACATGGAATTATCGCCATCATTCAAACCTGGGTAAAAGGCGGTATGCAGGAAAAAACAGAAGAGATGGCAAAGATGATCATTCGTTTCATCTATTAAAAAAGACTCCCTGCAATGACCGTAGTGTCTCTCCCCCCTGTCTAGCCGATTTCCGGTTCTGACTTTTGGGGATTGTTTCCGCACAAGAAGTTTTTATATGTATACTTTTAATGATTCGCTTTCCCTTGGCAGGAAAATAATTCTCAACGGATGATTATTCAGCCGCTTGATTGACCTGGTCAAAAGGCAAGCCTTCTTCATTTAACAGATCAAGTACTTCCTGATAAGCGTTTTGAATGGCCTGATGATCGACTAAAATGATTTGCGGCTGTCCGTTCAGCGCAATTAAATTCTCTTTTATGGTATTCAGATCAGTTTCTGTACCATTCCATAAATAGGTATCGCCGGAGACTTCGATTGTGATCTGTCCCCGTCCAGCTTCTTGCGGTTCCGATGCTACGCTTTCCGTGCTATGATTCGAGGTTGAATTTGCCTGACCTTCACCTCTGCCGAAGCCTTTTAAATAACCGAATTTCCACAATAAACCCAAAGCCACTATGATTAGAATAAGCAACATGAATAAAGGAAATTTCGAGCGTTTTTTGTTTTGTTTTGTCATCTTCTTATCTTCTCTCTTTTTTATTTAACGAGCTATATTTTCTTCCGAAAAGAAAAATTCGGTCGATTTGTTTTTTATTTTTTCAATGGATTGTTTAACCTGTTGATAATCCCGCCAAAGGATTTTATCACCCGGATATTTTAAAATAACAATTGTCATGTCCGTTTTATTTTCTTTTATTTTATTTTCAAGCCATTGCTGAATAGACATATTCTCCGGTTTAAGAGTGGTTTCGCCCTGATTAATTGTGAGTTCCAACTTGGATTTTGGATACGTTTCGGGAATCTCAACCTGAATCATCAAAGCTTCTTCCAATATCGCCGTAAAGGCTTTTTGCTCTGTATCCGATAAATCAAGAATTGCCTGCGCTTCCTGATTTTTCTCTTGTAAACGCTCATTCTCTCCTTGCAAATATTCAAGTTTTTCTTGCTTTTCAGAAACAGTTTCCTGCAAAGCCGACATTCCCGTCTGATATTCTCGCTCTTGCTCCGCCATCAGCTGCTTATTTTGTTCTTGACTGTTGACTAAAACCAAAAACAATAAGATGAGAATGATGTCCAATAACGGCGTTAAATCAATTAATAACTGTTTCTTGTTATTCATGGCGCAAGTTATCTGTATTTTCCTTATTTTCTTTATCTTTTTTCAGATTCGGATATTCCAAGCTGAAATTCTCCAGGCGTTTTTGCTGTTCCTCATTGATGAACATTGCTTTTTTATTCGTATTTCCCTTTAGTTGTGTCCCAAAGAAAAATGTATTTCGTTCAACATATAAATCGGTTAATTTATTACAATAATCAAGTTCCGCCTCTAAAAATCCATTAAAGGCTTTGAATAAAATAGCAAAAACAATTCCCCAAAAGGTAGATGTCAGAGCCGAAAAAAACAGTCCGGTCTGAGCGGACAGATCACCTAATTGTCTAACCATAGGAAGTAAAGAAATAACGGTTCCTAAAATTCCCATCAAAGGAAAAACAGAAGTTAAATTGACAAAAAGCGTATAGCTGAAATTGCTTTTTCGATGTTTTTCCTGAAGGATTTTTTCGCCTTCCGGATTCAGGTAAAAGTCATAATGTTCCTGTATTTTTTTCGAATCAATTTTACCACCCGGCAAATAGCCCTCCGGCTTCAAGATTTTTAAAACTTCTTTGACCAGTCGCCTGGTGCGTATAATAATTGCAAAAGAACATAAAGCGAGCAAAAATATCAGGAAATCGAAGCGAATAAAATTATTCAAAAATATTTCGAACATAGCGACTTTCTCCCCTTAAAATCCGATGTAGAAAATCCAAAACAACAATAGCAGCAGAACACCAACCAGTAAACCGATGCCGAAACTTTTAAAAAACATGGAGAGGCCTTTGATAAATTTTGATTTTTCTTTTGCCTGATATTCATAATCCGGATCATTATAAGGACTTCTCGCATAATTTTGCTCATACGGTTGATGAGCATCGGCTTGTTGAGTCATATATTCTGTTGTTTGTTCTTCTATACTGCTTTGAGCCAAAGCGACGCCCTCTGTACTTTTAATTTTCAAACCTAAAATTGTTTGATCATCTTCAGCGGTCGCAGTCGCCAGTTTTTTTTCAAAATCCTGTATACATTCGAGAAATGAGCTATGCTGCTCACATAAGTCCAAAATTTGCTGCTCTGAATATTTTTCATAGATACCGTCAGAAATCATCAAAAGTATATCATCTTGCTTAAGAGATAATTTATTCATATTCTGCGGTTCATATTTTTGCGGATTCTCCAAATTTCCTAAATAAAGAGTAGGTTTAGGATTATTCTTTTCACAATGTTCTTTCGTTACCTGGTATATTTTATGATTGCGAATCATATAGATACGATTGCTGCCGATTGAAAAAGTGTAAGCAGTCGCACCGTTGAACAAAATAAAGGCCAGTGAACAGCCGACATCGATATGACGATATTTAGCCAAACGATCCTCTAAATGAAGATTCACCTCATGCAGAAAATCAGTTGAAAATTCGGCAAAATCAAAAGTCAAAGGATCCGTACCGCTCAAATCAGAAACATGCTGCGTTAAAACATCCTGAACTAATCTGCCCGAAATATCTCCGACGCCGGATCCGCCCATACCATCGGCAACACTGTATATTTGCCAATGAGCATCACATTTTCCATATTGCAATTCAAAACGATCTAATGTATCCGGATAAATCCTTTTCATGCACTGGAAAGTATCTTCATTTACACTTTTATCTGCACCGGCTTTGGTTAAGCCGACAGCTATAATCTGACTGATAGAAAATCACCTCTTTACCTTAAGATTTTACTATGCATATGTACTGAAATTGAAAATATCACATTTCGACACGCATTTTAATTTGTCGTTCAATTTCTTTTCTTTTCAAATCTTCTCTTTTATCAAAATTCTTTTTGCCCCTGCCAACAGCAAGCTCAACTTTAACTAAGTTATTTTTAAAATATAATTTTGTCGGTACCAAAGTCAGTCCCTTTTGCTGCACCGCCTGCTCTAATTTAAGTATCTCTCTTTTCTTTAATAATAATTTACGTTTACGCATAGGATCAACATTAAATTGACCCGCCTGTTCATAAGGGCTGATATGCATTCCTAAAAGCCAAACCTCATGCTCAATGATCTGCGCATAGGCATCCGCTAAACTGACATTATTCAGCCGAATTGATTTCACTTCTTTGCCCAGGAGCTCAATACCAGCTTCATAGGTTTCCAGTATATGATAATCATGTCTGGCTTTTCTATTATTGATGATGTTTTTAATTTTTACTTTATCGTTCATATAATCTCTCTATTACAAAATTATAACATAATCAAAACACTACAATTTCTTCTCACCGTCTTATAAACATTATTAACATTTTTATTAACTTAATATGTGCAAAAAACACTGTATCAGCAGCTATTTAAGCACTTATTAACATAATTCACATTTCAGTTTTTAATATAGTTGTAACATGATTTCATCTGTTTTAATCGGTTAAGAACAAAGATCAAGTGCAAGCATTGCCTTCGCATTTAAGGTAAGCTTTTCCGGTTGTTTTTGCTGAGAATGATAATAGCCTTGCGCAGCGATCATCGCAGCATTGTCGGTACAATATTTCAATTCAGGCAAATAAAGAGCAATCCCTAATTGCTCTGCTTTTCCACTGAAAGTTCTTCGTAATTCACTGTTAGCGGCAACTCCGCCCGCCAAAACCAATTTTTTCTGTCCTGTCATCTGCAAAGCCTTTAAGGTGTGCTCCGATAAGATATTCACCAATGCCTGCTGAAAAGTAGCTGCATAATCAGCTGCCGAAATCGTATTTACATCTTCTCTTCCGGACTGTATCTTTTGCTTTGTATTATGCAATTTGTTTAAAGTTGCCGTTTTCAAGCCTGAAAATGAAAAATCCAAGCTTTGTTCAAATTTCGGTTTGGGTAAATCAAATGCATATGGATTTCCCATTTTGGAAATTTTATCAATTTTAGGGCCGCCAGGATAACCTAAACCCAACTCCCGGGAAATTTTATCAAAAGCTTCTCCGGGGGCATCATCTCTGGTTCTGGCAATAATCTCAAAATCACAATAATCTTTGACCAAAACGATATGGCTATGTGCACCGGAAATAACCAAGCTAAGAAAAGGCGGGGTTAAATCCGGATAGGTTAAATAATTAGCGGCAATATGACCTGCCAAATGATGAATGCCATAGAGTGGTTTATGCAGCAAATAGGCGAAAGTTTTCGCCGCAGAAACGCCCACCAAAAGAGAACCGACAAGACCCGGTCCTTTAGTTACAGCAATTCCGTCAATTTCTTCCTGGCTGATTCCCGCTTGAGCAATTGCCTGTTCAAGAACAATCGGCATCGCTTCCATATGTTTGCGCGAAGCGATTTCAGGTACAACGCCACCATAGACTTTATGCAAATCGGCAGAACTGAAAATAATATTCGAAAGCACTTTCCTGCCGTTCAGCACGATAGCTGCCGCCGTTTCATCACAGCTTGATTCAATTCCCAAAATTAATCTGTCTTGTGTATTTTCTATTTTTCTCACTTCCTTTATTGCTTTAATAGTATGCCTTTTTTATACTTGAATAAGCAACTATTTTGAGGTTATTTATGAAAAAAAAAGCAGACTTCGGCTTTATCTATGAAAAGAAAAGCAAAAAATACTTTTTCCCGCTACTTTTGGGATTAATCATTGCCATCTTGATCATTGCCTTGATTATTCTGATTTTTAGAGTATATAAGCAGGCAAACGAGCTAATCAATACCGATTCAAACCCTTTTCCCGATGTGGTGGAGAATGCCATGCCAATTCACGATACGGTTGCATTTCAAAGTGAAGATCATACGATCACTTTGGAAGGTTGGTTTTTTGCCAAAACAAGTGATGAATCCCGCGGTTCCGTCGTTTTTATTCATGATAATCATGCTAATCGCGTACAATATGGCCTAGATACAGCCGATCTATTTTCCTCTTTAATGGATAGTGGCTTCAATGTATTGGCTTTTGATCTAAGACATTCCGGTCGTTCTAATGGTAGCATTTCAACCTACGGCTATTCTGAATACAAAGATGTTATTTCTGCGATCAGTTATGTCAAAAAACTGACTGCCGACAATCGTATTTTATTGTATGGCGTCGGGACCGGAGTGACTTCCGGTTTGCTCGCCTGGAATTATTTAAAACCTCTTGCCAAGGCAGAAGAAGATCAGGATTATTCTCCGGATGTTCCGGTGCGAGAGGATATTATCGGTTTCATCTTTGATACGCCGACCTTAAGTGCAGATGATTATATACGTGCCGATCTTCCTAATACAACTTTGTATGATCACTTAATCGCGCAAAAATATGTACCCGCAGCTGTACGTGCCACTGCCGGATTTGATGAAAAAACAAATAATCTCTCGATTATCAGTCAAATCCCCGATCCGGTATTGATTACCAGAAATTTGCCGGATACTAGAATTGACGCCGCTGCAATTGATACGATCATTGCGGAAAGATTAAAGTTGCATCCTGAAACGACCACCGTTTTTGAGATTTCTGAAAAAGGTCATCTAAACGGTTTTAACCTAAATCAGGAACGTTATCTGAATTATCTACATGAATTTTTGGATATTTGGTATGAAGATAATTCCCTGCAAGGAGAATCTTAATATAGAATGATAGTATAATCCTATTTACTTTTACCGTCAGTCCCTGTCGAACCGAAGCCACCGCCTCGATTTTCCCCGATGCAGGCAACATCCTCGACAATTTCAAAAATCGGCTTGACATATTGAGCGAATACCATCTGGGCAAAACGCTCCTGTTTTTTAATTTTAATCGTACCATAAGGAAGATGATCCTGATCAACATATAGAATTTGCTGTTTCAAAGCTTCTGCCTGCTTATCCGATAAGGTCGCAATATCCTGCTCTCGATGATTTAAGACCAAATAGTCCCAATAATTGATTTCCTGATAGTCTTTTAAAAGCTCATGGAAATCAGGCTTCAATAACAAATCCTCTTTCCAAGCAGCAAACGATTTTAGATTTTGGGCAATCACTTTGATTTCATCTCGATAATCAGAATCAATTGTTCCAGGACTGTTGGCAATACGCAGGGACGTCTTTAGCGAAAGTCCGGAACGCGGTCTGATCTGTATCTCATAACCGGCAGGAATTGCCATCTTCAAAGATGTAGCAATTAATTTCGTTTCACCGGGTAAGATAACTGCATTTTCAGCAGCTAAAATATCCAAGCCAGCCGCTCCTTCAGATCCTAATTGCGGCAATAACTTTTCCTGATTTTTCTCTACATACACTTTTACTGTATTCATAACAACCTGCTTTCTTGGATTTACTGAAATAAATATTCATTGGAAGTGCGTATATTCAAATTTTTTTTATATTTTCCAGGCAAATTCTGCCATATATCCTGCTGAAAATTTTCTGCTCGAAGCTGACTCAGGCAATATACTGGATAAGTAATTAACTGATGCTTGGTAAATGGTCTTTGCAGCGTCGCCATTTGATAGACTTGGGACCATTGTTTTACCGGATCAACCACACATTTACGGCAGTTTTCAGTATTTTTGCCAACCGGGCAATAATTCAAAAACATTTCCATTGCCAGATATTGATTCGGTATAAATATTCTGGATAAATCAGCAGCACTTAAGTGATCTAACGCCTTGCTCAAAGATTGATCATTCCACTCTGGACTGATGCTGATATCCGCATCCGTATAATTTAAATAAAAATACAATGATTCTTTATTGATAATATTGGCTTGTTCATTGATTTGTTTTAATTGAAAAATATCCGGTTGATTCAGCAGAGCTCCCATGCTGTTCCCACTGAAACCGATCCGTTTCTCTTTTTTGTATGCATCTCTTAATCTTTCATAAAGTTTCAAGCAATAGTGCGGCATCATTTCCGGTAATCGGATCAAAATCTCCAAATCAGGATTTTGATCCCATAACGCGTTAAAAATTTGCTGATTACTTTTTAAATTTGTTAAAAAGAGCATTGATATTTCCAATATTGAGAATTGCTCCATCGGGATTTTATTCAAGGCTGCCAATTGTTTACTATTCGCAATGCTCAGTAAACTTCTTTGTGCTTGGTGCTGTTGTTCGGTCTGCTGTTTCTCTAAACGGAAATATTCAGTTTGCAATGCTTTTTGTTTTTGTAAGATCGACCGCTCAATTTGTTTTTCTGTATAATTGATAAAATCACGGCGTAGATCATTCACTTGCGAAATTCTGAATGCCGGCAAATTTTCATTATCGACATATTGATAGACAATATTTTTTAAGCTAAAAGCCGTGTTCCCCAATTTAGCAAACTGTTTTGTAAATCGATCTTCCTCTATCGGATGCTCAATTAACTGAAAATCAGCATAATGATATGTTTTCTCTACTTGTATGTTTTCTCTGTGCAAAGCAATCTTTGCTCTGATCGATATTTCGGATTTTCGGATTTGCACAATGAGATCCATCGAATATCGATCGACTGCTTCCTGCTCCAGAGCTTTTTCTAAATGTAGATCTTTTAAGAGAAAAACCTGATCCGCTATTTTCATTTGCTGAATTTTTTGCGGATGAAAACCTTTGACGATATATACATCTTGTTTTTCCTGTAAAAATCCGATAGGAGAAACGGCAATTTGTTTTTCCTGATTTCTCACAGCGATAATATCCTTCATTTGAAGGGAAGGATTCTGCTTATTTTTTGTAATTTCAACAATACCCTGACGTCCTTGAAGTCTCTTAATTTTTCCCAGATAAATCCCATGGCTGCCCACAAAATCCTTACTGACGAATGCAGAAGCATGACGATTTTCAAATGAATGTCTGGTAAACTCCCCGCCCCGATTGAAAATTCTCAGCAATTTAGCTTGCTCTTGCATTGCGAATTGCTGAAATTGTTTCTGATCCTGTTCAGCCGCCCAAAGATCAACCGCTTTACGAAATGAATGTGTCGCAGCTCTGACATAAGAAGCATCTTTCATCCTTCCTTCTATTTTCAAAGAGCTGATTTTATTTTCTGAAAAAAAGGGAATATCTTGCAAAAGAGATTGATCTTTGGCACTTAACAGAGCTCCCTCATCAATCTTTCGATTTTGCTGATCAATTAATTGATAACGCAAACGGCAGGCCTGCGCACAGGCGCCTCGATTGGCACTGCGTCCTCCCTGCTCAAAACTCATCTGACAGCGACCTGAAACGCCCATACAAATGGCTCCATGCACAAAAAACTCCGTCGCAAGGTTTAATTTCTGACAGAGCAGGCTCCATTCCGCCAATTGATCCCTGGACGTTTCACGAGGAAGCACAATGCGGTTGAAGTTCAATGCAGCCGCGGCTTTGATATCAAAGTCGGAATGAATATTCATTTGCGTAGAAGCATGCACTTCCAACTGCGGCTGCAAATCGGCAATCAACGGTAACCAGGCGAGATCCTGAATGATGATACCGTCAACTTTTGCCTCCTGACAGATCTGCAAATATTCTTTGGCTGTAAGCATTTCAGCTTCATATAAAATTGTATTCAATGTGATATAGCTGCGAACATTTCTCCGATGCAGCTGAGAAACTAAATCAGACAATTCATGCGGTTTGATATTTTTCGCCGCATTTCTGGCTGACAATGAGGTCAAGCCCATATAAACAGCGTCCGCTCCGGCTTCCGCCGCAATATATGCTCTTTCCGCATCTCCGGCAGGAGCTAAAATTTCTGGTTTAAATACTGCCTTTTGCTTCATTTATCTTCTTTGATATCACCAAAAGAGGTTTGCAAACGATCCAACGGTTTCATTTCTTTTCGAGCTTGCATCTTTTGCGTGTTTTTTTCCTGAGGAGATAATTGGTTTAAATCATTGATCCGCTCCTCATATACTTCGCATAAGTTTCTATAATAAAGTAAATCTTTTTTTAATTCCCAACAGGTTTCTCTTAATTTCAGCAATTCAGTATTGGCTGTATCAGCTTCATCCCGATATTGGGTAAATTTTTGATCGGAAGTGTTAAATTCTACTTCCATTTTCATTTTTTGATCTAAAGCGTTCAGCAAAGCCAAAACCGCTACGCTGACCGTATTCAGATTCGGATTCTCTGTTTTAATCTGATGCATGATAGCATTCGCTTCCTCTGCAATAGCCGTTATATATTGAGGATTTTCAGCGGCTGATAGACGATAGGTCATATTGCCGATTCTGACAGCAATTGTCTTTTTATTTTCCATATTTTTTCTCCGATTTTATGAACTTCACTTATTTTGCCATAGAAAGAAATAATTTCCAAAAAACTTCCGGTTCAATTTGTTCCGGTCTTTTTTTCTGATCAATACCTGCTTTTTCCAAGAATGATTGAATATTTTCAGCAGTTAGATCCGGATATTGACTTCTTAAATTATTATAAAGTGTTTTACGGCGCATGGAAAAAGCTTTTTCCAAAAACATTTTAAAATGTGCAACCTGAAAATCTGGATTTTTTTTTGCAAATTCCACAAAGCAATTATCAGCTGTATTTTCTATATATAATACTTGAGAGTGTACTTTAGGTCTGGGGAAGAATTTATCAGCGGATACTCTCAATTTATGATTGACTCGGCCATACAAGGCTAATAATACAGCTGTGATACCATAGCGTGAATCATTGGGCCTCAAGAGCAATCTTTCAGCTGCTTCTTTTTGCATCATTAAACACATACTTTGACTATGCGGTATTTCACAAATCAACTTCTCGACAATCTCAGATGTAATATAATACGGCAGATTGGCAATAATCTTAATCTCAGATTTTGTTTGGTAAGTTTGCCATAAATCAATTTTCAAAATATCACTCTCTATGATGTTGAGGTTTTTACAAGAGTCAAAACGTGATTGCAGCACTTCTACCATACGATGATCAATTTCATAAACCGTAAGCATGGCATCTTCAGCAATTATTTTTTCTGTCAGAGCTCCAATACCCGGCCCTATTTCAATCACATTATCTTTTGGACTGATATGGCTAAAAGATACGATTGACTCGGCAATATTTTCGGATACAAGAAAATTTTGCCCCAACGAATGTCGAGGCAAAATAGAAAAAGCATTTAAAATATTTTTCGTATCTGATAAATTCATCTTTAAGGCATGGATAAGACATATACTGTTTTGCTTGTTTTGCCGGGATCCGCATAGCCATTGTTGATATCACCATCCGTAAAGCATACGTCAAGCCAGCTAGGATCATACTTACCCATTCCATTATAATCGGCAACAACAACTAAACCGAAACCGTCAATAAACAAGACAGTGCCCATCGGATATCCGCCGTAGTCAGGAAATACAGTTGCCACAAGACCGCGCTGCGTAGCCATACCGCTGGCTGTTCTGTAACTGTTCAGCTCTTGCCCGTCATATCCGGTGATCGTGCTGGTCGTTGTATAATCATAAGCAAATGTCACGCCATCAACCGTGATTGTATTATTTCCGTTATCCGTATAGGAAAGATAATTCTGATTACCGTTGGATTTTAACATTGAAGCAATTTTCGCATGATTTTCAAATGCGGCACTGTTCGACCCGGCAGGTACGAATTGTATTTCACTCGGAACGGCTGGTTCTGTCGGTTCAGGCGCGATAATATCAGGCTCTGTCGGCGCAGGTTTTACCTCAATCTCCGGCTCCGGCTGTTCAGGATCGATTTTGGGTTGTTCAGGGTCAGGATTGTCCATTTGTACCACACGGCCTACCGCAATCTCACAGCGAACCGGCTGCGCGATGATTTCCCGATCAACTTCAATACTGCTGATCAGAACATCATCCTGATAAGTATCTTCATAATAGACCAGTGCAAGACCTTCCTCACCGGCAAGCGTTATAACTTGTTCACCCGGCTTGACCCAGTCCGCTTCATATTCTAAAGTTTCGAAAGGAATACTTTGTTTTTCCGTTCTTGATAAAACTTTTTGAGACGGATCGGATCGTTCCTCATCTGCCAAAGTCTCGATTTCTTCAACCTCAACTTTTTGAGTTTCTTTCATTTTTGTAGCATCCATCATTGTAGCGGCTTCTGTATTAGCACGATTAAAACGATCTGCAAATTTTTGTTCAGTCTGGTCTGAAAGAGAATCTAAAGCAAGCGTTGACAATGATGTCTTCGCTTTTTGCTCATCTTGTAAACCAGCAGCTTGCTCTGCTGTTTTTGTTTGATCATGAACAGGTAAAAAAGCAGCCTGTTTAAAAGCCTGACGGTTTTGCAAAGTGACAACAGCAATCACAGCGATCAAAAGAGAAGCTGTAATACCGGTTAAGAGTAGGATAATTCTTTTATGCAACACTAATTACTCCTTAGTACTAAATACATTCAAATAATAACTTTAAAATGGACGTATAAACAGGGTAATTATAGAATTCGCTAATCAGCACGGTCAATTCAGAATCATTCCACATGCTCTTTTTAGACAATTATTGGATATTTTTTTAATATTATTTGTGCTATTTTCATAAACTGTTTGTCAAAAAATATTTTAACTCAGTGTATTTATCTTCTGCTGAAAGATGCTGTATTTCCGGTGAAATTCCTAAGATCAATCGATTGCTGCTCTGATGCATAATGATATTGGAAGCATTGCTTAAATCTTCTGTTTTAACGATTAGTTGATGATTCAAATAGTATTCCCATAAAAAATCCGGTATACCTAGCATCTCAATATTTCTACGCGAATCTATAGATTGATAATAGTATACTTGAGTATCTCCCCATTCACGAAATCTGCCGTATGGCAAAAGTCCGCATTCGATCAATGCTTTATTGCCTTCACCGTAACCGATGATTTTACCCTTTTCCTGTAAATAAATTTGTACACTTTTTTTGATTTTTTCATCTTCTAAAATAGCTGCTAAAATTTTATGTGTTGGGATCAGCTTTTCCACCGGAATAAAACAATCGGGAATGAACAGTAAATCTAAACTTATGATTTTTTTCGCTATCCAAGCCAAAGAATCTGAAAATTTGCGTTGTTCGGAAAGATTAAAAGACAAAGGTTCAATAATTATATTTTCCGGCAGTCCGGAATTTTCTATAACTTTGCTCATCATATTGGCAAAATAACTCAATATGCCAACCCTTATCGGTTCAGCCGATTGCCGTTGATGTAAAGTGTATAGAATCGTATGGATCAATTCTTCATTTTCTTCAGTTTGAGGATTACTGGCCTGCTTGTCTGACCCGGATAAATCATTTCTCAGATCAACATGAAGCGGTAATTGCAAAACATTTTTACCTATCTCAATTTGATGAAAATCACCGGAAATACTGTGACCGACGACTCTCATATTTAAATCACTTGCGTTTAAGATATTGAAGAAGTCAGGTACTTTATCCTGTGGCATAAGAATTAAAAAACAGGAATCTAAATGCTGCGTCAATATTTTATTTTGAAATTTTTCTGTTAAATCATAAGGAAAAATCTGTAAATTCAAACTCACCGCAAATGAAAGAAAAAAGAAGGTCTGCAGAATAGAGTATTCTCTCAAGTCAAAGAAATATATCATTTTGCCTGTCTTTCTTCTTTGCTCTTCGATCAGATTCAGCATCATTTTTTTGCTGTGCACATAAGCGGTTTGAGAATGATAAGGCCGATCTAAAAGTAATAATGTATAATCCTGCTCCTCGTTTTTTACACTCCAGGAATCGGGTTTCGATTCTGTTTGAGAAACAGTCTCGCGGATCGGTATAGAAGCCAAAAGTTCAATTTCCCGCCTGATTTCAAAAGCATTAAGCGGTTGAAAAGATTTTTCTTTTCCTTCTAAAAAAACAGCTTGAAACGGCAATATGTAGCCTAATTGATATTTCTTAATAAGTGCAGCAAACTCTGCCGATTGTTCTGCTGATAATTGCTCCTTTAATGAAATAATTTCAGTTTTGAATATTTCAAAATCCCGATAAGGAAATTTGAGTTTTAAAAAAGATAATTGATTCAGGTATGTCGTATTTTCCTGCCAGTCTTCCCGGCTCACACATAATCTCGTTTGTCCTTCTAAAAGTAAAAGCGGATTGATTATCCGATCGAGTCCGATTGTTGAAAACAGCTGATAATGTGCTGCTTCCAATTCAGACTGGGTCAATCCGCTGATTTGAATTTCTGTA
Organism: uncultured Mageeibacillus sp.; assembly: GCA_964345335.1. Classification (GTDB taxonomy): domain Bacteria; phylum Bacillota; class Clostridia; order Saccharofermentanales; family DTU023; genus UBA5436. The sequence continues at coordinate 17,184 of CAYFQU010000010.1, forward strand.
AACAAACGAATATCCCCTGCGGCAGATGGATTGATTTTACTTAATAATCTTTTATACAGAGCAAGATGTTTATCTTGCCCTGCTGCTTTTTCGGTAAAAATAGTGGCAATATTTTGCTCACTCTGCTGCTTTTTCGTTCGATTCAAAAGCATATTTTGCACTTGCTCCTAAAAAGTCAACCAATTCCTTACCATCCAAATCTCCCTGTCCTAATTTTGCTAATTTATATAAATAATCTACAAAGTCTCGGGCAGAATTTTCTTCAAGTTGAGAAACTGTTTTAACAACCGGTTGATCCATATTGATGATCAGATAAGGTTTGTGATCTTCCTGATTGAGCATGTTTTTGAATGAATCAATTGTTTTTTCATCCCCGGATGCCTCGATTTGTGCCAGTAACTCTTTCATTCTCCGGTATTCTTCACTTTCACGAAGCAAAATCGGCAGAGAATCCGCGCCAATATGCTGATATTTTACTTCATAATCAGCTAGACTTAAAGCTTGCAAAGCATTGTTGATTTTTGTTTTGTCCTGTTCTGTCACTTCTGATTCCTGAGGTTTATCATCCATGGCATCAACACGCTTAAATCGCAATTTCCCTTTGGAAAAATATTCCAAAAAAGACATCCATTGAATATCGATCTCCTGGTCTAAAACATAAACCTTATGTTCTTGTTTCTTGGCCATCTCAACATAAGGCATCAGACTGTTTTCCCCGGGTACATAATAGACTGTACCTGCTTCAATATTTTGTAATTGTGCAAAATTTCCATCGCTGTCTTTCAGCAGAGCATAATCAAAAACTCTCTCAGCAAACTTCTGATCTTTGAGCATGCCGTATTTGACAAATAATTGTAGATCCTTCCACCATTTTTCATATTGCTCGGGCTGTTCTTTAGCAACCTTAATCAGACGATCCGCTACTTTCTTTACAATATGCGTGGATAATTTGCGTACATATTGATCATCTTGCAAAAAGCTGCGTGAAACATTTAACGGCAAATCCGGACAATCGATCACTCCTTTTAGCAAGAATAAAAAATCCGGGATAATTTCGGGAATATTGTCCGCCACGAATACCTGGTTATAGTAAACTTTAATCCGTCCCTCTAATCGTTCATAGCGCAAATCAATTTTTGGGAAATAGAGTATCCCCTTCACGCGAAATGGATAGTCTAAATTCAAATGTACCCAGAATAAAGGATCTTCCGATCCGGGAAAGACTTCTTGATAAAAATCGATATATTCCTGCTCCTCCACTTGGCTTGGCTTTTTATTCCAAAGCGGATTCGGATTATTGCTCGGTTCAGATTTTTCCGCTTTCTGTTCAGCCTCGCTTGAATTTTCCTGTTGATCTTTTGAAACAACAGAAAAATAAATCGGATATTGCAGAAAGTGACAATATTTCTGAATCATCTGACGCAGCCTGAATTCCGTATATTCCTTAGCAGCTTCCTCTGTCATATGCATGATAACAGATGTGCCGATACCCTCTTTTTGAATGGTATCCATGGTAAACTCAATACCTTCTTCACTTTCCCAATG
>CAYFQU010000010.1:18828-32378 GCA_964345335.1 uncultured Mageeibacillus sp.
CCTCTTTTTGAATGGTATCCATGGTAAACTCAATACCTTCTTCACTTTCCCAATGTACCGCTGCTCTCCCCGGGAAAGCGGATAAGCTCTTAATTTCAACTTTATCAGCTATCATAAATGAAGAATAAAAACCTAAACCGAAATGACCAATGATCTGTGTATTCTGATCATTGTCCTTTTGATATTTTTCAACGAAATCAACTAAACCGGAATAAGCGATTTCATTGATATATTTATTGATTTCTTCGTCCGACATTCCGATGCCGTTATCGGAAACATGAATTGTCCGGTCTTGTTCATCAAGCGTAATATATATAGCAGGCTCTTCTTCCATCGCCGGGATCTCACCCAAAGAGGCTAAATGTTTTCTTTTCGTAATAGCATCGGCCGCATTGGAAATAATTTCTCTCAAAAAGATATCTTGTGATGAATAAAGCCATTGGCGAATAATTGGAAAGATATTCTCGGTTGTCACGGAGATTTTTCCTTGTTTTTTCATTTTCTACCTCCCAAAAATAACTAATACTAAGATAGCATAATTTATCTGTTTCGTTAAAAAGATATTTTGTCTGAAAAATATCATTTCGTGAATAAAAAAATATTGATCCTGCCTAAAAGATCCTTTCCCTGATCTTTTCGATATATTTTTTTGTGATAATATATAATTCATAGTTCAAAACTATAAACATTGAATAATTGAATATAGATAGAGTAATCATTTTTCAATATGTTGAATTGGAGTTTTTATGAAAAAGCAAAAACGCAAAAATAAAGTCATCAATATTATTTTGGATATATTGATTATTGCCTGTTTTGCAGGTGCTTTATATTTCTTTATAGAACCTAAAATCAGATCCAAGAAACAGCGTGCAGTTGAAGAAGATACAGTCAAAAAAATTCAAGAGCAAATTGTTGATAACACAAATACCGGTATAACGATTAAAGTAGATCCTAATGCCAATAAAGTACCCGGAGAAGCTTATGAAAGTTTCGGGGATGATCCGATCGAACCGATAGATGAATATATTTATGACGAAAACGGCAATGTCATTATTCATTATATCGGCACTTTAAAAATCCCAAAAATTGATTTGGAAACCCCGATCGCGGATGATGATTCATTAGTTGCTATTCGTTATGGTGTCGGGCATACACCCGAGTCCGCCAACATCGGTGATCCCGGCAGAGCCTTGATTTTTGGACATTGGTTTCAGGAATACGGACGTGTTTTCAATCGTTTGGAAGAAATTAAAGAGGGTGATGAATTTACAATTGATATGGTAGAAAATCAAACACGTTATTTTTATAAAGTACATAAGGCGATCCCGATCGAAACCGAAGATTTATATGATCGTTTATTCAATGATCCGGTTGATGTGAAAAGCGAAGTTGTCCTCGTCACCTGTATAGTACGCAACAATGCCTGGTGGACGCCGACTGGACGTTATTTAGTATATGGAGAATTAATCAAAAAGGATGTTGTAAAATCTCAAACACCTGTACCAAATCAATCCGAACATTAAGCATCCATCAAAACTTATGCTGAGATTTTCTGATAAAAAAACCGACTCTCTTGGATGAAAGCCGGTTTTTTCTTACTATATTTTATGTTTGAATGTAAATATTATTCGGTAAATAATTCATCCAAATCTACTTCATTAAGAATTTCACGCAGAATTGACGCTTCCTCATAGCTCAAAGAAATCCCTTTTCTCATTCTTTCATGTTCCGGGGCCCAATCTCTGATATCTAATTTGGGAGGATTGTCATTCCAGCTGACCATATTGACTTCTCTGCCCCAGCCGGATCTGCTTTCACTTAATTGTCCAACATTTTGTTTAATTTCGTACTTAAAATCTGCCATAATCTTCTCCTGTTATTTTATTGGTTCACTTTTTACTTGCCAAATTTCTTCCGCATATTGCTGAATAGTTCTGTCAGAACTGAACTGACCGCTGTTACAAATATTATGCCAGCACATTTCTGCCCACTTTTCTTGATCCAAATATGCCTGATGAGCTTTTGCACGACATTTTCGATACTCGTCAAAATCTCCTAAAACATAGAATACATCTGCTTTTTCCCAGTTAGAACCTTGCAAAAGACTGTTGTAAAGCTCTCTGAACATGCCTGTTCCCTGGTCATCAAAGGTTCCGTCAATTAAGGAATCCACTATTCTTTTCAAGCCCGGAATGTTCTCATATTGCCATTGTGAATGATAATAATCAAGAGTTGCCGGAAAATCTTCAATGCTGGATCCGAACATAAAGTTATTTTCTTCTCCCGCATATTGCACAATTTCTATATTCGCTCCGTCATGAGTACCCAAAGTCAAAGCGCCGTTCATCATAAATTTCATATTGCCTGTGCCTGATGCTTCTTTGCCCACCGTTGAGATTTGTTCTGAAATATCTGCTGCCGGGAAGATTCTTTCCGCATAGGACACGTTATAGTTTTCTACAAATACCACTTTCATCTGCTGATTGACATCCGGATCATGATTGATCTTTTTAGCAATTTCATTGATAAATTTAATAACGGCTTTTGCTCTGAAATAGCCCGGTGCGGATTTACCTCCAAAAATATAAGTGACCGGAGTGATCTTTTCACCGGGATGATCCTTTAAGTAAAAATATTGATCTAAGATAGCAAACGCATTCAAAAGCTGTCTTTTGTATTCATGTATACGCTTAATCTGTACGTCAAAGATTGAATTAGGATCAATTTCTACCTGTTCATGTTCTTTGATATAAGCTGCTAAGCGAACTTTATTTTGAGACTTGATATCCATTAATTTTTTAAGCACTTCTTTTTTGCTTGCAGCTTTTTCCAAATCTGCCAAATCAGTTAAATTTGTTACCCATTTTTCATTACCCGCCAGCTCTGTCAATAAAGCTGCTAATTTAGGATTGGACGTTCTCAGCCAGCGCCTCGGTGTCACACCATTCGTTTTATTGTTAAACTTATCGCTCCATAACTTATAATAAGTATTAAAGGTCGTATCCTTTAATATATTGCTGTGAATTTGAGCGACACCGTTCACTGAAAATGACATATATACAGCTAAATTCGCCATAAAGATCATTCCGTCATGAACAATCGAATATTTTTCAATTTCATCCTGAACGAAAAAGTTGCTTTGTAACTCTTCCCGTAAATGACGATCAATTTCCGTAATAATATTTAAAATTCTCGGAAATAAGAATTGGAAAATGCTGATTTCCCATTTTTCCAGAGCTTCTGTCATCACGGTATGATTGGTAAAAGCAAAAGTTTGACGGGCAATTTGAAAGGCTTCTTTCCATGCGACATTTTTTTCGTCAACTAACAGGCGAATCAATTCTGGAATCGCCAAGACAGGATGCGTATCATTTAATTGGATGCTGTTATATTCAGGAAATTTTTCATAAGCATTACCATGAATTTCTTCAAATTCTTTGAGAATATTTTGCAAGGAAGCTGACACAAAGAAATATTGTTGGCGTATACGCAAAACTTTCCCGTCATAAGATGTATCGTTCGGATATAAGACACGGTAAATATCATCCACTCTGTTTCTGGCAATCACAGCATCATCAAAGCGTTGTGAATTAAACAGGTTAAAGTCAAAGGCTTCTGCTGCTTCCGGCTTCCATAAACGCAAAACATTTACATTTTTTGTCCCGTACCCTGTAATCGGTAAATCATAAGGAACAGCATTGACGTCAAAATCCTGATAATGCACGATAACTGCGTCTTCCTCTCTGCGAACAGTAAAAGGATAAGGTCTTTCCATCCAAACATCAGGATATTCTTTCTGAAATCCGTTCTCAAAGGTTTGTTTTAACAAGCCATAACGATATAAAATTCCATAACCCGTAACAGGATAATCTAAAGTGGTACTAGAATCCAAAAAGCAGGCGGCTAAACGTCCCAGACCACCGTTACCTAAACCGGGATCAGTTTCTTGTTCTTCTAATTCATTTAAATCAAAACCTAATTCTTGTACAACTTCCTGCATCTCATCATAAATGCCTAAATTGACCAAGTTGTTCACCAAGCTGCGTCCGACTAAAAATTCAGCTGAAAAATAATGAGCTCTGCGTCCCTGACGATAAGTTTCTCTCGTCTTCTCCCAATTCTCCGTAATGATCTGCATCACAGAACGGGAAATAGCCTGCCAAATTTCATGTTCAGTCGCATTTTTAAGGTTTTTACCATATTCTGCTGATAAATTTGCTTTAATACTTTGCAATAACTGTTCTTTCATATATACTCCTAAAGACATTCATTTCATGATTGATTGTTAAAAATCCTTATCTATGTTATCAAATTTACAAATAATCACAAAACTTTTTTCAAGAAACCATCAATATTCATTTAAAATCAAAGAATGTATATTTTCATCGCTTTGTTAAAGTTTATTCCGTTCATCAGATTTGCTTATACCGATTATAAATATCAAAAGATCTGCCATTCGGATTTTTTCGTCAGTACTATTTATGTCGCCCTACTACGATTATTGACTGAATCATTCTATCTTTTATTGAAAAAATTCGTGATTAGTTTCCTGTTTTACATTTTGTTGATTATTTTCTTTACACTGGCGGAATATATGATGAAATGCTTTTTATTAGGCGGCGGAGATTGTAAAATCCTGGCTTATCTCATATTTACTTATGATTTCAAGTTATTTATGCGAACGATATTAGTCACGCATTTTTTTATTCTGCTCTATTACTTGAAATATAAATCAAATGATAAAAAGGCACATTTATTTTATTTTGCAAAGGCAAATACAACAAACAGGATTTCTATTATTTATCTTCCTTTTCTCAGCTTCGGCTGTTTCATTGCTCTTATATTGCAACAATTTTCAGGTTAAATTAAAATACATATAAATGAGGTATGACTGTGAATGTAAATCCAAAAAACAAAATAAGGCCGGTAAAAATCAGGGTAATCCATCCGGCACCTAAAAAAGCCGGTATAAATTATGCTGAATTAAAGCCTAAAAAACAAAAACATCCTGCTTTACATTTAATCTTCTTTTTGTTTATCGGTTTTGTTTTGTATATCATTCTTCATCTGTTAAATTGGCCGAATCAGATTGCCAATTCAGTAACCTGGAAAGTTTTCAGCATTGATCGTTTGTTGTTTTATCTGTTAACTTTACTTCTGCCGTATACTCTTTACCTTCTGCTGCAAAAAAAAGAGATGAATACAAGTGCATTTATCTTTCAACCGTTAACAGCTGCTTTAAGTTTCTTGCTCGGTTTCCCTTTGGCTTTTTTAAGCAGCTTTTTGAATTACATTCTATCTTTAGTCGGCAAGAAAATTGGTTTGTTTGATCATACTTTCAGTACTAGCACATTTGCTGAGTTTTTCCGCCTGGATAATGCCTCGCATATGCTGGTCTTTCTTTTGATCGTCTGCCTTTTACCTGCTTTGCTTTTTGAAATCATTTTACGTAATGTCTTGCTAAACGAATCAATCAGGAAGATGAAACAAGGCATGGCTGTTTTTCTCAGTTCTATGCTTACGGCTTGTTTTATGTTAAAAAGCGAAACATTTTTACCATATTTTTTATTGGGATTAATCTGCTCTTTCATTTTTCTCTATCATGCTTCCATTTTTAACAGCATGCTCTGTCATTTTTCTTTTGCTTTAACCTATCATATTCTGATGCATCAAATCAGCTGGCTGCGCATAGAACAGCTGGACTATTCAGGTAACGGATTGAAAGCTCTATATCCGATAATTCTAAAAGGATTATTAGCAGCATGTTTATGTGTACCTTTGCTGGCTATATTAAGCCAAACTAAGCGCATCAATCCTTTGATGAATTCTCGCGAATTAATAGCCAGACATGCCAAAAAGAAAGACTCCGGTCAGGAGTCCGATTTTTTTGTTATGTTTCTGATCTTAATCGTATTTATTCTGCTGCAAATGATTTAAGAATAACCTGTCACGATTATTCTAATTGCCGTAAATATGAACCGATCGGAACACGCTCGGCATTTTCAAAAGGAATTAAATACAACATTCTGGCATGCGGTGTGGATTCAATAGGATTTTGATTCAAATCCAGTAAAGTATCAAGTGTCAGAGAAATGCTGTCGCCTTTCGGCATGATCAAGTCAACGACTGCACCTGAAGCAATTTTATTTTTCTGTTCCAAAACCAAATACTTATTATTGATCTGAGCACGAACTTCAGCGATGACCTTCGCCTGCTGATACATCGCTTTTTCCGCATGAATTTTAGATTCCTGAGCCGCTAGAGGTTTGGCTGTATCCTGAAAGAAAAACCCCGTGTCATAATGACGATGCACGCTCTGTTCCAAAGCTTCCAGCCACCGTGGATCAACTTGATAATTCTGCGGATGTGCATAATAATAATCAATCGCCTCACGATACGTTTTAACGACGGTAGCCGCGTAGAATGCACTTTTGGTTCTACCTTCAACTTTTAAACTGGCAATACCAGCTTCAATCAATTCCGGGATATATTCAATCATGCATAAATCGGAAGAACTCATTAAATAAGAACCGTTGTCATCCTGTTCTAAAATCAGCGGACGATCCGGATGCCCGGCTTCGGTGAGCAATAACGGCTGGGCTTGATATTTCCAGCGACAAGGTTGTGTGCAGGCGCCTCGATTGGCTGAGCGATGATTATAATAGTCAGACAACAGGCATCTTCCCGAATAAGACATGCACATGGCACCGTGTACAAAGGCTTCCAGCTCCAAATCTGCGGGTAATGCGCTGCGTAACTTTTTAATATCTGCCAAAGATAATTCACGGGCAAGAATGATTCTTCTGACTCCCTGTTCATACCAGAATAAAGCTGTTTTTGTATTGAGCACGCTGCTTTGAGTAGAAATATGAATTTCCAGCTGCGGTGCAATTTCTTTAACCAATTGCAATACACCCGGATCAGAAATAATCACAGCATCCGCTTCAGCTGACATAATACCCTTGATGGAAACGGCTAAATCAGGAAAATCATGATCCCTGGCAAGGCTGTTTAAGGCAACATACACTTTTACCTGATGCTGATGTGCCAATTGTACCGCTTCTTGTAAAGCCTGTAGGGAGAAGTTCCCACCTGCAGCTCTGAGATTAAATTGATTTAAGCCCAGATAAACCGCATCTGCACCGTACTGTATAACTTTTTCTAATTTTTCCGCATCTCCTGCCGGAGCTAATAATTCAACCATCAATTCCCTGCATTTATTGAACTGTAATGATCAACATTTTGTTGATGTTCTTCTGCTGTTTGAGCAAATACATTGCCGCCTTTTCCATCAGCGCAGAAATAAAAATAATTCTCGGCATTTTCCCAAGTTCTTTCAGTTGCCGGCCATAATACACCTTCAATCGCTGAAAGTCCCGGATTATTAATCGGTCCAGGCGGTAAACCGTCAAAGGTATACGTATTGTAAGGATTAGAACTGAAGCGATCTAAATCCGATTGTTTGACCCAAAATACCGGTTCTTCACCGTCTTCCAATCTTAAATAATTGATCGTAGCACAGGATTGCAGACTCATTCCCTCCACTAAGCGGTTTAAGAACACGCGGCTGATCTTATACATTTCAGAGTCATTTCCTTCAGCCTGAACGATCGAAGCCAAAGTGATGACTTGATCCATTGTCAAGCCCAATTCTGCCGCTCTTGTTTTATATTCTTCATTCGCCAATTTATTGCGCGTATTGTTCAAGATGATCTGCAAAATCATCTCTTCATCCATACTGGAATCAAAATTATATGTATCCGGCCACAGATAGCCCTGCAATAACCATTGGCGGTCGGCATGTACGCTGATATCCCTGACAAAAGGATAATCGATAAATTTATTAGGACGTTGCACCAAATCGTCCATATATTGCACATCAATTTTTAGTCCTGCATCCAGCATACGCTGCTGCATTTGCTTATAAGTCAATCCTTCCGGAATTGTAACCGTAATGGTTTCAGGATCCCGAGCCAAAACAAACATAATCTCATCATAACTCAAATCCGGTGTAAGATAATGCGTACCGGATTGATATTGCCCATCAAAGCCGTTGAATTTAGAAATAATCTTAAAAATAAAAGTATTCTTGATCAGAGATTTTTCCTTTAACAACTCGGCTATATCATCCACTGTCGCCGCTCTGGGAATATTGATTTCAATCGAATCTTCCGTTTGTGCATCAATCATATTTTTATTATCTTCAAAATCACGCTCCAAATTAGTGATTCTTTGATTTTGTGAGCGAACATACTCGAAACCGTTCATAAAGCCGATAAATGTAATCAGTATTAACGCTATCAGTAAAATGACTATAAAAATGGTTCTGCTAATTTTTGCTGACATGATCAACCTCATATTATGACATTTTCTGTTTCGCTGCCAATCTTAATCTCATATTATGATCCAAGATTTTCTTTCTAACTCGAATATTTTTGGGTGTGATCTCAATCCATTCATCATCGGCAACAAATTCCAAGTATTGCTCCAAACTCATGTGGACAGGTGGAGATAATTTCAATGCTTCATCACTGCCCGCTGCCCGAATATTTGTCTGTTGTTTGCGTTTGCAAACATTGACAACAACATCATCTTTTTTCATCGTTCGACCGACAATTTGTCCTTGATAAACTTTCGCACCGGGTTCGATGAATAATTCGCCTCGATCCTGTGCATTATTCAAGCCATAGGCAACAGCTACACCCGTTTCATGAGCGATCAGCACGCCGTAATTGCGGCTTTCAATATCGCCTTTCCACGGCGTATATCCGTCAATAATGCTATTGATTATACCATTGCCCTTAGTGTCGGTCAAAAACTCGGAACGATAACCGATCAAGCCTCTGGCAGGTATTTTAAACTCAAGTCGCACATAACCTCTATTGGGTGGAGTCATCTTGATAATCTCCGCTTTACGTTCGCTCATTTTTTCAATAACCACGCCTGTATAATCTTCAGGTACATCAATCATCACCAATTCTTCCGGTTCATATAATTTCCCGTCTATTCGTTTGGCGATGACCTGAGGCTTGGAAACCTGGAACTCATAACCTTCTCGCCGCATCGTTTCAATTAAAACCGAAATATGCAATTCTCCACGTCCTTTAATGATAAATTGTTCCGTCGTGTCGGTTTCTTCCATCTGCATTGAAATATTGGTATAGATCTCTCTTTGCAAGCGTTCGCGCAAATGTCGGCTGGTTACAAAATCACCTTCCGTTCCGGCAAAAGGGCTGTCATTGACCGAGAAGGTCATGGAAATTGTCGGTTCATCAATTTTTACAAATGGTAAAGCGACAGGTGTTGACGGATCACAGATTGTATCTCCGATCAACAGATCATCCAGTCCGCTGATTGCAATAATTTCGCCCGGTTCGGCTTGTTCAATTTCTTGTCTGCCTAAGCCTTGAAAACGCATCAATTTTGCAATTTTACCGTTTGCTTTTTTCTGGGGATTATGATGATTGACTACAGTGACCGGCTGTTTGGCATGTACAATGCCGTTTTCAATTTTACCGATGGCGATCCGCCCGATATATGGATCATAATCGATATTGGAAACAAGCATTTGAAATTTTTCCGAGCTGTCGCCCTGTGGTTCAGGAATATAATCTACAATCGCTTTGAAAATTGGTTCAATTGAACTTTGGGCAATCAATTCCGGCATCAGCACATCTGGCATTTCCGTAAAAGCGACACCATCTTTTCCAGAAGCATATAGAACAGGAAAATCAATTTGTTCATCTGTTGCATCCAACTCAATAAATAATTCATAAATCAAATCCAGAACCTCGGCAGGTCTGGCATTGGGTCGGTCTATTTTATTGATAATTACAATGGGTTTCAGCTTTTTTTCCAAAGTTTTATGTAAAACAAAACGAGTTTGTGGCATCGGTCCGTCAAAAGCATCTACAATCAGTAAAACACCGTCCACCATTTTTAAAACACGTTCTACTTCTCCGCCGAAATCGGCATGTCCCGGCGTATCAACAATATTGATCCTATAATCTTTATACTGTACAGCCGTGTTTTTAGACAAAATGGTAATGCCTCGTTCTCTTTCCAATTCATTGGAATCCATCACTTGTTCGACAATTTTTTGATGGCTGTTAAAGATACCGCTTTGTTTCAACAAAGCATCTACTAAAGTTGTTTTGCCATGATCGACATGAGCGATAATGGCAACATTACGAATATTTTTCATTACTTTCTATCCCTGTTTCTAAAAATTTCACTCAATTCCTGATCTCTTTGGCGATTACGCCAGATAAAATGAATCGGAGTGCCGTCAAACCCAAAATTTAAGCGGAATTGATTTTCTAGATACCTTTCATAAGAAAAATGTAATAGGTCTTTATTATTAACGAAGAAAACAAATGTTGGCGGTCCAACTGAAACCTGCGTTGCATAAAGAATTTTCAGACGTCTGCCTTTATCCTGCGGAGTCGGATTCATGGCGATCGCTTCTGCCAGAACCTCATTGAGCACTGTCGTCGAGAGATGTTTTTGTGACTCTGCATATACTTCATTGACTAATTTAAAAATTCTTTCAATTCGTTGGCCGGTTAAAGAAGAAACAAAAATGATCGGGGCATAAGACATAAAACCGAACCTCAATTTAATATCTTTTTCTATTTCTGCCATTGTTTTTTCTTTTTCAGAAATCAAATCCCATTTATTGATGACAAAAACAGAGGCTTTCCCATTATTATGAGCTAAACCGGCTACTTTTGTATCCTGTTCCGTCACGCCTTCTTGGGCATCGATCATAATTAAGCAGACATCCGCTCTTTTAACAGCCGCTTCCGTTCGCAAATTGCTGTATTTTTCGATGCGATCGCGCACTTTACTCTGGCGGCGCAATCCCGCCGTATCAATCAGACGATAGGCCTGGTCATTCAAATCAAAATCAACGTCAATTGCATCTCTGGTCGTCCCCGCCATATCTGAAACAATCGATCTTTCTTCAGCGAGCAAATAATTGATCAGAGAAGACTTACCGACATTCGGTTTTCCAATCACCGCTACGGATATTCTGTCCGGCTCAAGCGGAATTTCTTGTTTTTCCGGCAGAGCATCGACAATAGCATCTAATACTTCAGAAAAACCCAAACGGTGAACAGATGAAATTGGAAAATAATCACCTAAACCCAATTGATAAAAATCATAGATCTCCGGCGGTAATTTAGCGGGATTATCACATTTATTGATCACTAAAATAATCGGTTTGGCAGAGCGGCGCAAATAATTAGCTATTTCATGATCCGCTGGATGTAAACCGCTTTTCATATCACACATAAAAACGATCACATCAGCTGTTTCAACAGCGATCTCTGCTTGATTTTTCATAGAAGCAACCAGATCATCCGTGATTTCCGGCTCAATCCCCCCGGTATCAATAAATGTCATCTCATGACCCAGCCATTCCGCATCGGCATATATTCTATCTCTGGTCACTCCCGGTGTATCATCAACTATGGATATTCTTTCGCCGACAATGGCATTAAAAAAAGTGGATTTTCCCACATTGGGTCGACCAATCACAGCTATAATCGGTTTTATCATAAATCTATTCCTTATTATATTTCTATATTGTCATATGAACAGGACGCTAAAATGAAAAAGCAGCGAAGATAAAAATGTCCGCTGCCTTTTAAATACATCAATCAAAAATAAGAATTAAATATCTTGCTCAATAACTTCACGGCCATCATAATAGCCACAGTTTTTACAAACACGATGGCTCATCTTCAACTCATGACATTGTGGACATTCCACCAGACCCGGAGCTCTCAATTTCCAATTACTACGTGAGCGCCTGGATCTCATTTTTGACCATCTTCTCTTTGGAACTGCCATATATATCAACCTCCATCTAATCCTGAAACAATAACGCCATAGAAATATAATATATCTTCAGCACTGTGTCAAGTATTAGTTTTCTATTGCAATTTATCTTTTCAGTTTTCTGTTTCTACATTTAATTTAAGTTTTGTACTGATTTTTTCCTGATTAGAAAAGTTTAATGAATAGGCCAAGCGAATTTCTCCGCCTTGTTCATTAAGCTTTCCAAAAACTTCATTGGTCATAATTGAGATATCGATTAAACCGAAAGGCGTCTGCATCTGTGTTAAAAAATGGTTGCCTGATTCAAAAATCAAATCCATTTGTACAGCGCCTGTTCTGGAAAAGTGAATATTGCCGTCTTTCAGAACGCGCAAACTGGTCGTTGTACCCTCCATACCAGTTGCCTCGCTCTCAGCATAACTGACAGTCCACTCTTTCGTCTTTTGATCCTGGCTAAGTTTCCCCATACTCATCAATTTAACGGGATCGGCAACCTCTCCTGATGACCATTGTTCGCTGATTAAATTGATTTTTGCTGTCTTTTCCATACTCATCTGTTTTTCTCAATCTGATCTATATAAACCTTCAGGATTTATCCCGCTATTCTTGCTGTATCCAAAGCAATTTTCAATTCTTCATTTGTTCTGATCACAAATACTTTCACTTTGGATTTTTCTGTTGAAATCAAATGATCTTCTTTCCTGCGAACGGCATTTTCTTCGAGATCAATATCTACACCTAAATAATCTAAACCTTGTAAAATACCCGCACGCACATTATAAGCATTTTCCCCGATACCGGCTGTAAAGACGATCGCGTCAACACCGTCCATCGCCGCGGCATATGCGCCGATAACTTTACGGCATTGATAATAAAACATCTTTAAAGTCAAAGCCGCTCTGGTATTGCCTTCTGCCTCCGCCGCTTCCAAATCACGACAATCGGAACCGACACCTGATACACCTAAGAAGCCAGATTTTTTATTCATTAAATTATCTACTTCCTCAGCGGTCAAGTTTTCCTGCTGCATTAGGAAGGTAACAATAGCCGGATCAATATCGCCGCAACGCGTGCCCATCGGTACACCTGCAAGTGGAGTCATGCCCATGGTCGTATCCATGCATTTACCAGCTTTGACGGCAGAGATTGAAGAACCGTTGCCTAAATGGCAGGTAATGATTCTTGCTTCCGGATCATTCAGCATCTCATAGGCTTTAGAAGACACGTAATCATGAGAGGTTCCATGAAAGCCATAACGGCGAATACCATGTTTTTCGTATAGTTCATAAGGTAAAGCGTACATATATGCTTCGGCCGGAATCGTTTGATGGAAAGCCGTATCAAACACCGCCACATGAGGAATACCCGGCATAGCAGCTTCACAGGCCTCGATCCCCATCATATTGGCTGGATTATGTAAAGGAGCTAAAGGATAGCAAGCTTTGATCGCCTCTTTAACATCTTCCGTGATCAAAACGGACTCGGCAAATTTTTCACCTCCGTGAACAACCCTGTGACCTACTGCATTGACTTCTTTTAAGCTGCTCAAAACACCGTGTTCTTTGGATAAAATAGCATCAATCACCAATTGTACGGCAACGGTATGATTCGGCATATCGGTTGCCAAGTCAAATTCTTTGCCTGTATATGTTTCATGATGTAAATTTGCACCCGCAATACCGATTCTTTCGCATAAACCGTTG
>CAYFQU010000011.1:0-26394 GCA_964345335.1 uncultured Mageeibacillus sp.
GCCACCGGCTCATAACCGGTTTGTCCGGGGTTCGAGTCCCTGATGGCCCACCATTGTACGATACATGTAGTTTTAAAATAAATATATACGGGAGAATACCCAAGTGGCCAAAGGGGGCAGACTGTAAATCTGTTGTCGTTCGACTTCGTTGGTTCAAATCCAGCTTCTCCCACCAAAAAGCCCTGTAACGCTTTGTTTACAGGGCTTTTCTTTTTTATGATACTAAAATAATACTATAAATTTTGTTAAAATTTTTCTTTGTTCTTTTTTTACAGTGGGGAATCAAATCAAGCAATGACTTTTTACTTATTATTTATTTTTCTGATTACTAATCGACCTGAACCTCTTTTCCTATAAGATCAATCAGTTTACTGAATCTAATAAAAAAGCAGAAAATTTAATTGCTTATTCTAAGGTTCAATTCTTGCAAAAAATTTACTATGTAATTTCACTTAATTATAATCTCCGGAAAAGAACAGTTTTACTATATAATAAATGAAGAAGTATGTATTGCTTCTTATCTATGTCGGCAGCAAGATTTTCCTGCTTTAAAAATTCATTGTATTTCCAATCCATGACGATGGTTCCGTTTTGCGAATTGCAGGAATTGAACGCGGCATATAGATTTTCAGCCGCTTCAGCTGAGTTGGCTTGTACGCGCAAACAGAATGATTGAATCGCGTCAACGGATTTACCGGATAAAGTCCTTTGCACGATATAGATTTTTTTATTATTTTCCTCTAAAGTCAGCCAAACCGTTTCCTGGGATAATCCGGCTGTTCCTAAAATATCGATTGTCCATCGATCCCGCAGTAAAGAAAACTGAGAGCCGTACAGCTGCCAATAATCTTCTTCTGAGAAGGCTATATTATCAAACCAAATATAGACGGTATCCGGTTCCGTATACCCCTGATAATAGGCCAGAGGAGCGGTTTGAATCCATTCGCTTAATTGGTAGATAAATCCGAATATACCTTTATCGGAGAAATCATTTTCCTCAATGGGAATTGAAATTTCTTCTTGTTTTGCTTTCTTCCAAAATAATACTTTTTTCCATTAAAACACCGGCATTGCCGCTGATACTGGTTAGCGGTGTGCGCAGATCATGAGAGATGGCTCGCAGTAGATTGGAACGCAATTTCTCGCGTTGCGTTTCCAATTCGATGGATTGTTTTTCTTCACGCAATCTGCGGCGTTCCAAGATCAGACCGCATTGATTCAGTAAAGACAGGATCAGGTTTTTCTGAAGCACGTCGAGGGGCGGGTAATATTTAGCGGAGATGCCGATCACGCCCATGACTCCTTGATTGCCTCGAACTGATAAATATAGATTCTGAGCATGGGATCAGGTATCGGTTGTCGCTCCGGCATGTTTGTTATTTTTGACTACCCAATCCGCTACACCGAGCTCTTCCAGACTCATCATATTTAATAACTCATTTTGTTCTGCTTTGGGAGAAACATGGAATTTTAAATCCTGGTCTTTATTGACTAAAGAATAGAGAACAGGGCGATCGATCAACGCTCTGATCTGTTCGGCGGCTAAGCTTAAAATTTCTAGCTCATCGCGGCCTGCTTGCATTTTCTGCATGCTGTTCATTAAAATTTCCATATTATAAGCTTTTTGAGCTTCTTGAGTAGCCTGGTTTTTTACCCGTGTCGCTAAAGTACTCGAAATAATACTTGCTACCAACATAATCAAAAAAGTAATCGGGTAATCGGCAGCTGTCGCTTGCAGCGTGAATCTCGGAGTTGTGAAGAAAAAATTAAATGCGGTAACACTGAATAATGAAGCAAGAGCCTCGTAGAGCTGTCCCTGCGTCCAGATGGCCGTTAATAAAACCCCCAATAAGTAAACGGTGATAATATTCGCTTCTCTTAGGCCGGCGAGATCCAAGCCGAAACTGACGATGGTAGCGGATACTGTGATGATCAACACTTTTAAAAAATAGAACCAGCTGAATTTTTGCTTTTTCTTCTTGAGTAAATCATATTTCTTTTGATAAAGCGGTTGTGTATCGGGAATAATATAAATATCAATATCGCCGGCTAATTTAGTCAATTTATCCGCCAGGGTTTTATTCTGAGAAAAAATTCCGGCTTCACGATTGGTTCTGCCTAAAACAATTTTTGTAATACCGCTGATCTTGGCGTACTCTGCTATTTGTGCAGCAGGCTCTGTGCCGTAAACAGTTGCTATTTTGGCGCCTAATTGCTCTGCCAAGCGCATATTGTCCCGCAAGCGCTTTAAATTTTCCATGATCATTTACCTGAATCACTTTCTCTTTTTAATTTTAACACAACAAAGATATATATCCTGTAAAGAAAAAAAGAACGGTATTAAGATTATATAAAGATATTTTCCAAAATGAATCATTTAACATAAACTTGAAATATAATACATGCAATAGGAAAATAAAAAACAAAAATATGAACCGTTATAGAATGACTGAAATTAAATTAAGACTTGATGAATCACAAGATGCATTAGCGGATAAAATAGCTAAAAAAATGCAAATTCCCATAAAAAGTATTCATGATCTTGAAATAATTCGTGAATCGCTGGATGCGCGCCGTAAAAATGCAATTGCTAAAGTATATACAGTTGATTTTTCGACAAAAAAACAGCTGAATTTACCATTGGCCAATTCCAGGGACTATATATATCCCGCAAAAAGATTATCCCCCCAACAAAAAATAATCATTGTCGGCTTCGGACCGGCCGGTATGTTTGCCGCTTTGCTTTTGGCCCAAATGGGTTATTGCCCGATTGTTTTAGAGAGAGGACATGATGTTCAAGAGCGTACAGAAGATGTTCGTAAATTTTGGGAACAAGGTATCCTGAATCCGGAATCCAATGTGCAATTCGGCGAGGGCGGCGCCGGTACCTTTTCTGACGGTAAATTAACGACCGGCATACGCGATCATAGAATTTATAAAGTACTGCAGGAATTCTGCCGCTTTGGCGCACCGCAGGAAATTTTATATAAACATAAACCGCATATCGGTACGGATTTATTAAAAGATATCGTCAGGCGTCTGAGAGAAGAAATTATCAGATTGGGCGGAGAAATTCATTTCGGTATGAAATTGGAAGACTTTGTCATTGCGGATCAGAAGATCAAAAAAATCATTGTTCAGAAAGAGCGGATGTTGCAGGAAATGCCCTGTGATAAATTGATTTTGGCGATCGGACACAGTGCCAGGGATACGGTTCGTCTATGCTATGAAAAAAATGTAGCCATGCAGCAGAAGTCTTTTTCAATCGGTGCGAGAATTGAGCATCCACAGGATTTGATCAATGCCGCTCAATATGGCGAGGCGAATCTGGCCAACATTCTGGGCGCTGCAGACTATAAATTACATTGCAAAACAAGTAATGGACGGGGAGCATATACTTTTTGCATGTGCCCCGGTGGAGAGATTATCCTGGCTTCTTCAGGAGAAGGGCAGGTTCTTTCCAATGGGATGAGTTATCATGCCAGAAACAGCCGGTTTGCCAACAGTGCTTTGTTGGTTGATGTGTATAAATCGGATTTTGGTTCAGATCATGTTTTGGCAGGTATTGAATTTCAGGAACATTGGGAACATTTAGCTTATCGCTTGAGCGGAGGTTACCATTTGCTCGAAAGCAATGTGGCAGAATTTGAGAAGTCATCTTTAGCACAGACAATGCCTATTTTTGCGAAAGAATCCATATTAGAAGCACTGAAGAATTTTGACCGGAAAATTCCGGGCTTTGCCGCGCAGGATATGATGTTCAAAGGACCGGAAACGAGAAGCTCTTCTCCGGTACGCTTTTGGCGTGATGAAAATATGCTCTCCAATCTTAAAAATCTATATCCGATAGGAGAGGGTGCAGGTTATGCCGGAGGCATTATGTCGGCAGCGGTTGACGGAATAAAAGCGGCGGAAAAAATCGTACAATCCGCTCAATAAAAAACCTCTTTACCGGTTGAGCCAGTAAAGAGGTTGCAGAGTAATTTATCTGATCAGGAATTTTTGTGACTGAATCTTAATAAATTTTATAAAACACAACGTATTGGGTTTTATAATGCCTGAATTAACTCAGGTAATACAGGTTCAAATTTCACGCCATACCAATGATCTTTATCACCTTGGGTATATTTAATACATGACACAGTGTAATCGGCAGCGATACGAGCTGACTCAAAAGCCGTATGTTCTCTCATCAAGGCACCGACGAAAGCGGAAGCATAAACATCACC
Source organism: uncultured Mageeibacillus sp. (assembly GCA_964345335.1). Classification (GTDB taxonomy): domain Bacteria; phylum Bacillota; class Clostridia; order Saccharofermentanales; family DTU023; genus UBA5436. Next base: position 4,230 of record CAYFQU010000011.1, read on the forward strand.
TGTACCGTGACAACCGTCAGTGATCAAATCATGCTCATAATATTCATAGGAATGATTCGTATAGACGACAACGCCTGTTTTGCCCGGACGATAACTGACGCCGGTTAAAATGACGGTCTGTTGATCGAAGGAAATCAGCTTTTGACATAAGTCTTTGATATAGGCTTCATCGTATTCTTTCTTATATTCGCTGTCTGTTAAGAAACATGCTTCGGTGATATTCGGGATCAGATAATCCGCTTCTTTTGTTAAGGTTTTCATTTCTGTGACAAAGGCGAGATCAAAGGCGGGGTATAATTTCCCATTATCAGCCATTGCCGGATCGACAATATTTACACAATTCTCAGAACCTAAACTATGCATAATATCTCTGACATAATCGATTTGTTCTTTACTGCCTAAGTAACCTGTATAGATCGCTTCGAATTTGATATTTTCGGACAGCCAATGCTCTTTTATTCTGGGAATATCTTCTGTTAAATCATGAAAAGTATATCCGCTGAAACCAGCTGTATGTGTGGATAAAATAGCCGATGGAATAATGCAGGTTTCCATGCCGCAGGCGGATAAAATAGGTAAAGCCACAGTTAATGAGCATTGTCCAAGACAGGAAATATCTTGAATGGTTAAGATTTTCTTATAATTCATCAACATTCCTTTCAACATATGATTAAATTATCAACCTGATTATCATAATACGTTTCAGTATGAATGACCAGATTCATCGATAAATTTTATCTAAAAAAGAGAATATAGTTTTTTCTATATTCTCTTTGAGCTTGTTTAAGTCTGATCAAATCATACATGCTTTACATTTTTTATGCTGAAGCTCTTTCTTTCCTGAAGAACAGCAGACCGATGAACAAACCGATCAGACTTGGCAGGATCCAACCGATTCCTAAAGAATATAAAGGTATATATTGATTGGCAAAATCTAGCAAGGTATTGGCGAAAGCCGTCTGATTCAAACCATGTGGCAAATTCTTAATTAAATCGAGAATAGCAATGATTGCAGTAAAGGGAATTGTTGTTTTAAAAACCCGATCTGAAAAAGGCAATATGGATCTCAAAATCCATAAAAAGATTAAAACGACAGCAATTGGATACAGGAACATTAATACCGGAACAGACCATTGAATAATGGAGTTTAAGCCGAAATTAGCAATTGTAAATGAAATGAGAATGAAGATATACATCCATAGTTTATAATTTGTTTTGGGAAATAAAGAAGCGAATGTATCACCGATTGAGACAACTAAACCGATCGCTGTTTTTAAACAGGCGACCGAAATTGTGATGGCTAATAAGATCTGACCGATATTGCTGAAATAATGTTGACTGACTTTGGCTAAAATTAAACCGCCGTTATCTTCCATTGCGGTAATTGTTCTTGAGGTGGCTCCTAAATAAACTAAACCGCCGTAAATCAATGCGAAAAGCAAAATGGTCACAATACTTGACTTGACCGTTTCAACCGCCATACGTTTTGAATCTTGAATGCCTAATTTTTTGATATTTGAATTGATCACGATCGCAAAAGCTAAGGCAGCTAAAGCATCCATGGTATTATAGCCGTCTAAGATTCCTTGGAAAAAAGGCTGTGTGGCATAAACGCTTTCAGGTTCTAAATCAGCCGCTCCGGATACCGGATGGAGCAGAACAGATACTATTAAGATGCTGATTAATAAGATAAACAGAGGTGCCATTACTTTGCCGACTACATCCATAATACGATTTGGTTTTCTGGCAAAAAACCAGACTAAAAGAAAGAAAACGAAAGAATAAATCAACAGAGGTAATCTTACATTTTCTCCGAGATAAGGACCAAAACCAACTTCAAACGCAACTGTGGCTGTTCTTGGTATTGCGAAAAAGGGTCCGATGGTTAAATATAATGCCAAAGTGAAAAACATAGCGAAAAAATTTCCCAAAGGCATGGCATATGCTTTCAAACCATCTCTTTTAGATAATGCGGAACTGATAATTCCCAAAACAGGAATACCTGCAGCGGTGATAATAAAACCGATTGCAGACAAGATAAAATGGCGGCCTGACATTTGACCCATTTTTACGGGAAAGATAACATTCCCGGCACCGAAAAACAAACCAAATAACAGCAATCCGATTGTTATTGATTCGTTGAATTTTAAAGATTTCCTATTTTCCATAACGTTTCCTCTCCAATCTTAAAAAAGATTAGCATAAGATTACCATATTTATATGTTGAAATAAATGACAAATAAAAGAAACAAAAATAACAGAATTTATTCGTAAATTATTATATGCTATAGAAAAAAGAAAAGGAGATTTATCTATGTTGGAAGTTGGGATGAAAGCACCGAGTTTTTCGTTGAAAGATCAGAATGGTAAGGTACATACTTTAGAAGACTATAAAGGCAAAAAAATAATCCTTTATTTTTATCCGAAAGATAATACACCCGGCTGCACCAAGCAAGCTTGCAATTTTACAGCGCTCTATCCTCAATTTCAGGAAAAAGACGCCGTTATTTTAGGGGTCAGTAAAGACAGCGTTGCTTCTCATAAAAAATTTGCGGATAAATTTAATTTATCTTTTCCGATTTTATCGGATGAAAATTTGGATTGCATCAAAGCTTATGATGTATGGCAGGAAAAGAATTCATTCGGTGTGAAAAAAATGGGTGTAGTCAGAACGACATTTTTAATTGATGAAGCGGGGCAGATAGCTAAAATATTTAAAAAAGTGAATGCTGAGGAAAATCCGCAGCAGATGTTAGCAGAAATTTAAACGAAGAAGGGGTTGCGAAATGAAAATTATTATTTCGCCTGCCAAGACGATGCAGATTGCTCCGCAAAAACTGCCTGTTACAGCTAAACCGGCTTATCGCAAACAGACGGAAATACTATTAAAAGCAGCTAAACAGATGAGCTTTTCTGAATTGCAAAAAATGTGGCACACCGGCGATAAATTGACGAAAGAAAATCAGGAACGCTTTGCGCAGATGAATTTGGATCAGGATTTAACGGCGGCTATTCTGGCTTATCAAGGACAAGTATATCGCCATATTGCGGTTGATCGGCTCAAGACGGCAGAATTGGATTACTTGCAAAAACATTTGCGAATTTTGTCCGGCTTTTATGGCATCGTGAAACCGTTGGACGGTATTGTGCCTTATCGCTTGGAAATGAGTAATAAAATTCGGGTGAAAGAATTTGATAATCTATATGATTTCTGGGGTGATACACTTTATCAGGATTTGTATGCTGACGGTGATACGATTGTCAATTTGGCTTCCAAAGAATATTCTCAAGTGATCAGCAAACATTTACAATCTCAAGATCAATTGCTCACAATTGAATTTGTACAGGAAAAACAGGGGAAATTACGTCAATTGGGCATGGTTTCTAAAATGGCACGTGGTGAGATGGTACGCTTTATGGCTGAACATAAAGTGGAAGACCCGGAGCAGCTGCAAAGCTTTACTTATCGAAATCTAAGTTATTCGGATAAGTATTCTGATGGACAGAACATGAGATTTATTGAGAAAGATTGATATGGAAAAATTTTTGTTAAGAGATAGAAAAATTGCATTATTATTGATTGATATTCAAGAAAAATTAGCTCCGGCTATCAATTGTTTTGAACAGATGAAAAAACCGATTTCGATTTTGATTGAAGTGGCGAAAGCATTTGATATTCCGATTTATCTGACAGAACAATATCCGCGTGGCTTGGGGACAACACTAGATTTTATCAGGCAGGCATTAGCCGATAAGCCGGTTCTGCTTAGAGAAAAAACGGAGTTCAATGCTCTGCTGCCGGATATTTTAACGGATTTAGAAGAAAAACAAATTGAAACGGTTATTCTTGCCGGTATGGAAACACATATTTGCGTCTATCAGACAGCCCGTGCTTTACGCATGCAGGGCTTTGACGTGATGATAGCCGAAGATGCTGTCGGCTCAAGGACAGATGCCAATAAGCAAAATGGTCTTCATTTAATGCAGGGTTTGGAGGCGGTGATCAGCAATTCTGAAACGATTGCTTTTGACTTGTTAAAAGATGCTCGAAATCCTCGTTTTAAGGAAATTTCAAAATTGGTGAAATAGAAGTATTCACGATTGGAAGTAAATATTAGAAGTAAATATAGGTTTTTATATGGCTTGGTTTTTAATAATTGTCGGCATTCTGTTTGCTGTTTACGGCATACTGATTGCTCTGATCAATTCTGGATCTTATTTTTTTATCATCTGGTTTTTCTTGGCGGTTGTTTTTGTACTCCTAGGTTGGAGTTTAAAAACAGGCAGGCTGAAACGTATTCATCGATCCATTAAGACAATAGCAGTTGTCCTTGTGGTGATTTTGCTCGGCAGTTTTATTTTTTGTGAATCAAAAATTGTCCAGGGCTTTCATATGCGCGGCGTTCCTGATTTGGACTATATCGTGGTTCTGGGAGCCCAAATTAGGGAAGATGGTCCCAGTGCCATTTTACGCTGGCGTTTAGATAAGGCGATTTCTTATTTAGAGAATAATTCCCGCACGAAGGTTATTGTTTCAGGCGGGCAGGGTCCCAATGAACCGATTAGTGAAGCCGCTGGCATGCGTGATTATTTAAGAGAGAAGAACATTGCCGATGAAAGAATTATCATGGAGGATCGATCCGGCACGACGAAAGAAAATTTAAAGAACAGTAAACTGTTGCTGGAAGATAATAAATCCGTGGGCATTGTGACAAATAATTTTCATGTTTATCGCGCCTTGTTAATTGCGGAAGATGTCGGCTATGAAAATGTTGTAGGGATCAGTGCGCAATCGAATGCCTTATATTTGCCGAATAATATTCTAAGGGAATATTTTGCTTTGCTGAAATACTATTTTTTGCCTTGAGTGCCATATTCGTTGCTCTGAACAGGAATAAAAAACCTCAGTTGATCAAAGTAGAGAACTGAGGTTTTATGCAAATGATGAAATGATGATGGCTCAATGAATCCTAATCATCCATCGCATAGTTATCGAAATAACCTTGAATATAAACGATCGGTGTTCCTTTATCACCGCTGCCAGAAACTAAATCCGATAAAGAACCGAGCAGATCAGTTAATCTTCTGGGGGTTGTTCCTTCTAATATCATATTATCGACTTCATTTTTTGCCTTTTGATCTTTTTCTTTGATTCTTTTCGCAATTTCCGCTTTCTGTTCTTCGGCGGATAATTCCTTGTAATCACTGTCCGCCAAATATTTAATTTTTAATTCATGTGGAGTGCCTTCCAAACCGGTTGTATAAGCGGGAGAAACAACCGGATCGGCTAATTCCCAGATTTTACCGACCGGGTCTTTGAAAGCTCCGTCACCGTAAATCATCACTTCAACTTTTTTACCGGTTTCCTGATAAAGTTTTTCGGCGATTTCATCCACTAATTTTTGGCAATGATGCGGAAATAATTTGATTTCATTTTCATTGGCTTTATTGGAACCGAGCAAACCGTATTGCTCATTATAACCATGTTTTTCAGTCGGTGTACATAAAATATCCGCTAGGGTTAAAACGAGTTCTGCACCGGCAGATTTTAATTTTTGCACACTTTGATGTCTGGTATGAATATCGCAGGTAATGACATTTTTGGTATAGTCCAAGATTTTCCGGCAATCATTGGCAAAGATAATTTCACACTCAGCTCCGGCTTCCTGTACGATGCTTTTATAGAATTCTACATAATCGATGCCGGTGAACGGATGAACATTTTTACCGAAAGTAGCATAAAATTCTTTTTCGGTTAAAACGTCGCTCCAGGGATTAACCCCGGTCGTCAGTAAAAGGTCGGAATCGAATAAGTGATTACCTACCTCATCGGAAGGATAGCTCAATTGTATATAGACTTTCTTCACAGCCGAGGCCATGCCTTTCAGCATAATGGAAAAACGATTGCGGGAAAGAATCGGGAAGGTCAATCCTATTTCTTCCTGACCGTTTAATTTTTTCTGCAAATCAGCTTTGATGTCAGCGATACTTGCGTAATTGCCTTGTGTTCTGGCAACAACAGACTCAGTAATCGTTAAAACATCGCGATCGCGAATTTCTATATGTTCTGCTTCAACCATTTTTAAGATCAGATCGGGAATCATTTGGGATAAATTGTCGCCCTTATTAAAAATCGGAGCACGCACACCTCTTGCCACAGTTCCTAAATAACGTGTCATATCTGTTCTCCTTATAAATAGACTTTGTGAAACGCATCAAAAAGCAATTTCCTTAACCATCACTTATTATAGCCTGATAGGCTGAACTTGCACAATAAATAATTTCGACAAAATATTTATCGGATAAAACAAAAATTTGTTTTGTTTTAATGTTATAGTGAAATAGTTTAATTGATTGCTGAAATGAATTTATCTGCTCTTGGATTTTACTGAGCAAACAATCATTTTTACCTGCAGTATAGAAAATTTATTATTGGAAAATAAATGATTAGCAGAATAAATATGATATGATTATTTTTAAGATGCGAAACGGAGGCGATGAATGCAAAATTCTCCAGAAGTTGATATTTATACAGATGGTGCTTGCTCGGGTAATCCGGGACCAGGAGGCTGGGCAGCCATTTTAAAAGTAGGCGTTCACGAAAAAGAAATATCTGGTTTTTCTGCCGATACAACGAATAACAGAATGGAATTGACGGCTGCGATCGAAGCTTTAAAGGCTTTGAATAAACCTTGTCGGGTCAAATTATACAGCGATTCAGCCTATTTGGTGAAAGCTTTTAATGAAAACTGGATTGTCAATTGGCAAAAAAACGGTTGGCGCAATGCAACGAAACAACCTGTGAGCAACAGCGAACTGTGGCAGGAGCTTTTGACTCTGAATCAAATCCATCAAATCGAATGGATCTGGGTTAAAGGGCATGCGAATAATGAATATAATAATCGTTGTGATCGATTGGCGGTTGCTGAAATTGAAAGGAATCGTTAAATATGTCGGAACATAAAAATGAATATTTCGAGCAGGTGATCAGCTCGGAAACAGCTTTTAAAGGACGTGTTTTTGAGGTTGAAGTGGCGCAGATTGAATTGGTGAATCAAAGAAGATCCAGTCGTGAAATCGTACATCATCACGGCGGAGCCTGTGTTGTTGCCATCGATGCCGAACAAAATATTTATTTAGTAGAACAATATCGTATCGCAACAAAGCAAATGTTGTTAGAGCTTCCGGCTGGGAAATTAGAAAAGGACGAAGAACATTTCGCCTGCGCTGAAAGAGAATTAGCGGAAGAATTGGGTATTAAAGCAAAAAAATGGTCGCTGTTGTCTACTTTCTATCCGACCCCCGGTTATTGCGATGAGAATATCCATATTTATCTGGCAGAAGATTTAACATTTGGAGATAATAATCTGGATCCCGGTGAATTTTTAAACAGGATTAAATTACCATTGGCACAGGCATTGGAAATGGTTAAAAACAATGAAATCATTGACGCAAAAACAATCATCGGTATTCTTTTAACTGCTCAAAAAATGGTGGAGGCATAGATGGCGGAATACGAATTCAAAAAGCATAGCAAAAAAGATGAAATTATCTCTTTGTTTATGATCGCCTTCGCTGTTTTTATAGGGATAATTGTCTGGGTACCTGCGGTCAAAACCGGTTTTTTAGGTTTGCTTTTTTATCAAATCGCTTTCGGCTTAATCGGTACATCGGCTTTGGCTTTACCAATTGTATTATTATTTATTGCCATTGATCGCCTGTTAACCAAAACATATAATGTGACCAGAACTAGGAAGAATTGTCTTCTGTTTATTTTGCTCAGCACAGTCATTTTGATTTCCGTCCTTAATTTAGATACGGAAAAATTATATCTTCTGACGAAAACAACAAAAGGCAATTCCGCTTTCAAATCAATCGGAATTTTTTGGAACGCAGGCTTAAAGCCGGAGTTGATTTCTGATTCGACGCTTTGGAGCGGAGGTTTGGTCGGCGGTTTATTCGGCTATTCTTTGCGTATAGTTGCCGGGAAAACAGGTTCGGTGATTATTTTGATCGCCATGATTTTGGCTCTTTTAGTGGTTGTATTCAATATATCGTATACCCATTATCTGCAAAAATCGGCGGCAGCGATTCAGCAGACGAGAATACGCCTTGAGGAGAAGCGAAAACAACGTCAGGAGCAAAAAGAATTAGCATTATCGGAAGCTGCGGAAAATACAGATGCGGAAGCCGATTCGACAGAGTTTACAGATGAAAAGAACGGGGAAAAAGAGCAGCCGGAGAATGTTGAACAGGAATTCGGTTTTGATTTAAGTCAACAATATCTGGAAAATAATCCGCATGATGTTTCAACTGAATGGCTGAGAAAAGAATTGGCCAAAGAACAGAATATTCCTTATGAAGAATCGTTCAAGGTGAGATTTGATTTGCCGGAAGGCACTTGGGAAAAATCTGAGGCGAGTGAAGCGTCGCCTGTTGATTATGGCCTTAATTTCAGAGATGAAAACTATTCGGCAAGACAAGAAACGACATCTTGGGAAACGGCGAACCTGCCACAGGAGGAAGTACCGTCTGACACACAGACAGATTTGCAAAGCTCAGCCAGATTTGCTGTTGAAAATAAAGAGCAAAGTTCAGCATCTAAAAATTCCGATCCAATTACCCAAAGTACAGCATCCAATTCGGAACAAAGTATTCGCAATATAAAATTACGATCATCCGGCAGCACTGATGGCACTGACTCTGAAATCACTGTATCGCCGGCAGCAGCGCATATACAAGAGGCTGATATTGAAATATTGGAAGAGCAAGGCAGGGCGCATTGGGAAGATCGCAGTGATGCTCAAGTCGGAGTTGATTTTAACCGCAGACCGGTCAGGCCTAAGCAGATTTCACTGACGGATACTTATATTCCGCCGGATTATGATTTGCTGAATCAGCAGCCGGATTTAAAGCAAGACGAAGAAACGATTATAGAGATCAAAAATTTAGGTGCCCGCTTGGAACAGACTTTAAATAATTTCGGCGTTGATGCGAAAGTTGTTAATTATACGACCGGGCCGACCATCACACGCTTTGAATTATCTCCTGGACCGGGTGTGAAAGTTTCCAAGATTACGAATTTAGCGGATGATATCGCTTTGTCTTTGGCGGCGATCGGAGTGCGTATTGAAGCGCCGATTCCGGGCAAATCAGCGATTGGTATTGAAATTCCCAATAAAGAAACGCATCCTGTCTTTTTAAGCGGTATTATTCAATCACAAGCTTTCAAGAAAAATGATTCAATTTTGACGGCAGGTATCGGCAGAGATATTCAAGGTAATGAAATTCTTTGTGATCTCGGTAAAATGCCTCATCTCCTGATCGCCGGTGCTACCGGTTCCGGTAAATCTGTCTGTATCAACTCAATCATTATTTCGCTTCTATATCGTTCCGGTCCTTCTGATTTGCGGATGATCATGATTGATCCGAAAGTAGTTGAATTAAATGTCTATAACGGCATACCGCATCTTTTACAACCGGTTGTGACCAATCCGAAAAAGGCCTATGGAGCTTTGAATTGGGCCATCACAGAAATGGAAAGCCGTTATGAGAAATTTGCCGATAATTCGGTGCGGGATTTCTCATCTTATAATCAATTGATTAAGTCCGGGCAAATCGAAGGAGAAAAACTGCCCGCAATTCTGATTATTATTGATGAATTAAGTGATTTAATGGCGACGACGCCGACCGAGGTTGAAGATGCGATCGCACGCCTGACCGCTATGGCAAGAGCTGCTGGTATTCATTTAATCATTGCGACACAAAGACCTTCAGTTGATGTTATCACGGGTGTGATCAAAGCAAATATTCCCTCTAGAATTGCTTTTACAGTTGCTTCTCAAGTTGATTCGCGAACGATACTCGATATGGGCGGTGCGGAAAAGCTCCTTGGTAAAGGGGACATGCTCTACTATCCGCAAAGTGCTTCCAAACCTATTCGCGGTCAGGGGGCCTTTGTGACGGATGCGGAAGTCGAGCGCGTCATCCGCTATCTCAAAGATTTTTATGAAACGGATTATGATGAATCGGTAGCGAAGGCTATTGAAAATACGACCGGTAAAACAAATAACGGTTCGGCGGGAACGATGGGTCATGATGAGGAGGAAGATGAATTATTGGAGGATGCTCTGCGTTTGGTTGTTGAATCAGAATATGCTTCCATTTCTTTGATCCAAAGAAAACTTAGTGTAGGTTATCCAAGAGCAGCCAGAATCGTCGACCGACTCTGTGAACTGGGTTTTGTCGGACCGCCTGAGGGCAGCAAACCGAGAAAAGTATTACTTACGATGGAAGAATATTTAAATTTGCAAAATGATGCCGGTAAAAATAATTTAGAAGGAGATTCATAATGCTGATTGATGGTAAACAAATTGCAAAAGATTTAAGGACACAAATTAAGAGGCAAGTTGACGAATTGGTAGCGGAAGGAAAACGCAGACCCGGTTTAGATGTTATTTTGGTCGGTGAAAATCCGGCGTCACAAATTTATGTCCGCAATAAGCATAGAGCCTGTGAAGAAGTTGGCATTAAATCTGTCATTCATCGCTTGTCCGAAAATACTGCTGAAAAAGATTTATTGGATTTGATTGAACAGCTGAATCGCTCTCCTGAGGTTGATGGCATTCTATGTCAATTACCCTTACCCCAACAGATATCAGAAGAAAAAGTCATTGAAGCCATCAGTCTGGAAAAAGATGTAGATGGTTTTCACCCGATGAATGCCGGCCTTTTATTTTCCGGCGGAGAATCTTTATTGCCTTGCACGGCGGCAGGCATTATTCATATGCTGAAAAGCATTGATTTTGACTTTACCGGAAAACATGCGGTAGTGATCGGCAGAAGCAATATTGTCGGTAAACCGACGGCTATTTTATTGTTAAATGAGAATTGTACGGTGACGATCGCTCATTCCAAAACAAAAGATTTAGCTGCTTTATGTGCCTCGGCTGACTTGTTGATTACTTCAGCCGGCAAAGCAAATTTTATCGGTAAGGAATTTACCAATCCGAATCAGACGATTATTGATGTTTCCATCAATCGCAATGAACTGGGAAAAGTAGTGGGAGATGTCAAGTTTGCAGAAGTTGAACCGCTGGTTAAAGCAATTTCTCCGGTACCGGGTGGAGTCGGTCCGATGACGATTGCCATGCTTTTGCAGAATACATTAACGGCCTATCAAAGAAATCTAAAATAAAAATAGAAGGTAGATATGAAGCAAGATATCATCATCGAAAGCGCGGAAATTATTGCGATCGGAACAGAATTATTGATCGGACAAACTTTAAATACCAATGCCTATTATTTGGCAAATCAGTTAACCCTATTGGGTATCAGCTCTTATAATCAAACGGTGGTCGGCGACAATCCGGTGCGCCTAGAACAGGCTTTGCGCAATGCTTTGAACAGAGCTGATTTAGTGATTACCAGCGGAGGTTTAGGACCTACGGCGGATGATATTTCGCTGTCGATAGCAGCGAAAGTTGCCGAACAGGAATTAGTCCTGAATCAGCAGATTAAAGATGAGATTACAGCTTATTTTAAAAAGTTAAATCGTCAAGCTTGTGCCAATAATTGGAAACAGGCTATGTTGCCGAAAGACGGAGTGGTTCTGGAAAACCATAACGGAACGGCACCCGGAGCGATCATGGCTTTTGACTATGCAGGCAGAATGAAAGCGATCGCTTGCTTGCCGGGACCTCCGGATGAGCTGATCCCGATGTTTGAGAATTCCTTAAAACCTTGGCTTGAAGAGCGGGTAGCCTATATATTTAAAAATCGCTTTTTACATCTGATAGGGATTGGTGAATCCACTGCGGAGATGCGCTTAAGAGATTTAATCGACAAACAAAGCAATCCGACGATTGCACCTTATGCTTCTCCAGGAGAAGTATGCTTTCGTTTAACGCAAAGGATTCCTAAAAGTAAAGGCAGTGAACCGGCGGACAAAGAAGATTTGCTGCAGAATTTGGTTGATGAAGTGTATGCCAGATTAGGAGAGTTTATTTATGAAGACGGCAATCGTTCCTTTCCGCAAATTGTTTTTGATTTATTAAGCGAACGCGGGGAAACAATTGCTTTTGCTGAATCTTGTACAGCAGGTTTAGCTTCGGCTCATTTTGGGGATATACCGGGAGCTTCAGCAGTCTTTAAAGGTTCCGTTATCTCTTACAGCAATGATGTTAAGCAGCAGCAACTTGACGTATCACCGAAGATTTTGGCAGAACATGGTGCGGTGAGTGCAGAATGTGCTATCGCAATGGCACAGGGTGTCGCAAAAAATTTACAGGTTGATTTAGGTGTTTCCATTACCGGAATCGCTGGACCTGATGGCGGTACAAAAGATAAACCGGTCGGTACTGTTTTCGTCGCAGCACATTATCAAGGCAAAGATTTTGTGGAGCAATATCGCTTTAACGGAAATCGCAATCGAATCAGGAATGTAGCGACTTTGCGCGCTTATTACATGGCTTGGAAAACCATGACGGAACAAGAAAAGTAATTTTTTATCTGTCGCATTTTTCCGATTTTCCTCATAAAATCAGCTTGACCATGTAAAAAGTTTTGTTATAATTAAAAACAAACAATTGTTCGATTAGGAGGAACACATGGCGAAACGTCAAAAATCAAGTAAAAAAATTGCAAATCCTCAATCTGAGGCTGAACGTCAGGAAGCATTAAAGGTTGCTCTCAATAAAATAGAAAAAGAAATGGGCAAAGGCGCTGTCATGCTCCTTGGTGATGATGAATATAATTTAGATATAGAAACAATTTCAACCGGTGCATTATCTTTAGACTTAGCATTGGGGATCGGTGGCTTGCCCAAAGGCAGAGTGATCGAGATGTATGGTCCCGAGTCATCAGGTAAGACGACGGTTGCTCTGCATGTTGTCGCGGAAGCACAAAAGAATGGTGGTATCGCAGCCTTTGTCGATGCGGAACATGCCCTTGATCCGGGCTATGCACAAAAAATTGGTGTGGATATTGATCATTTAATTGTTTCACAACCGGATAACGGTGAAGAAGCTTTGGAAGTTGCCGAGGCTTTAGCAAGAAGCGGAGCAGTTGATGTCATTGTTGTCGATTCCGTTGCCGCTTTGGTACCGAGAGTTGAAATTGAAGGAGAGATGGGCGATGCGTCGATGGGAGTACAAGCCAGGTTAATGTCGCAGGCTTTGCGTAAATTATCCGGTGTATTGCATAAATCTGACACAATGATCATCTTTATCAATCAATTGCGTGAAAAAATCGGAGTGATGTTCGGCAATCCTGAGACGACAACCGGCGGGCGTGCTTTGAAATTCTATTCCTCCGTACGCTTAGATATCAGAAAAATTGATACATTGCGTGACGGCAATGAAATTATCGGTTCCAGAACTAGGGTAAAGGTAGTCAAAAATAAAGTGGCCCCGCCCTTTCGGGAAGCGGAATTTGACATTATTTACGGCGAGGGCATTTCCAATGAAGGCTGTATTCTCGATTTAGCATCTGATATTGATATTATCAATAAAAGCGGCTCATGGTATTCATATGGTGATACAAGAATCGGTCAGGGCAGAGATAATGCACGTAATTGGCTCAAGCAAAATCCGGATATTCTGGCAGAAATTGATGAAAAAGTACGAGCTTATTATGAGCCGGAAGAAGAGGTTGAGTCTGAGGCTGGGAAGACAGATAAAAAATCGGCAGAAGCAGATGACAAACCGACAGAAACAGATGATATCGATGATTTATTGAATATTGATTTAGATTAATTTGCAAATTTAAAATGAAACGATCTGAACAAGATAAACAGATTTCCAATATTAAATCTCTAATTGATTCTATTCATCAAACGCATGAAACCCGACAAGAAGTCTCTGAGATTCCGCCGGAACACTCGGAGGCTTATTTTGAATTGAGAAGAAGAGCCTTGAAATATATCGGCATTGATCGCGGCAAATCTTTTGGTCAGGTAATGCAAAAATTGAACCAAGATTTTTCAGATAAGGAATATAGCCGTGATTTGAAAGTACAGGTCATTGAGCAACTCATCGCCGATCAGTATTTGGATGAACGATTATGTGGCCGAAGAATCATTAAAAGACATTCCGGTAGGAAACAAAAATCAAAACGGTATCTTCTGCATTTGATGGAACAACAGGGCATTTCAAGAGATATGATTCGAGAATTATCCGATGAAATCCTGCCGGATGAGGAAACGGCTTCAGCTTATTTTTTATTGCGGAAAAAAGAATGGGATTTTACGCAGCCGGAAAAAATTATGCGGCATTTTGCATCCAGAGGTTTTTCTTCTGGCATAATATTAAAGATTATGAGAGAATATGCCAATGGAGAAAAATAAAAGTTTCTATATTTTATCATTAGGCTGTCCGAAAAATGAAGTGGATGCCGAATCCATGAGTTATGCCTTGCGTTCGGCTCAATATAACTTTATTTCCGAACCTGAAGAGGCTACTTATCTAATCGTCAATACTTGCGGTTTTATTCAATCCGCCAAAGAAGAAGCAATTGCTGCGATTTTAGATTTAGCTGAAATCAAACAAAAACGCTTAGATCATAATCAGGCAGCTTACTTGATTGTTACAGGCTGCTTAAGCCAACGTTATCCACAAGAAATATATGATGAATTTCCGGAAGTCGATTTAGTTTTGGGAACTGCCCAATATGATCAGATCGTAGATCAAGTCCAGCAGCTTGAAAGCGGGAAATCAGTCAAAAACTCCTTGCCTGGCAGACCGGGCAGTATTGCTCATTTATATCATGGAGAACAAGCCTCGCCTGATCGTGCTTTTGCGTATTTAAAAATAGCGGAAGGTTGTTCGAATCATTGTGCTTTTTGCGCTATTCCCGGCATCAGAGGGCCTTTGCGTTCCAGACCGATGGAAGATATCGTTAAAGAAGCACAAATCCTAACCCGAAGAGGCTTTAAAGAAATTATTTTAATTGCTCAAGATACAACCCGCTACGGTTTGGATCTTTACGGAGAATTGAAATTGCTGGATTTGCTGAAACGCTTGATTGCGCTTGAAAATATCGGGTTAATCCGTTTAATGTATGTATATGGCGATGCTTTTTCCGATGAATTGATTGACTTTATAGCCAGCCATAAGCAGATTGCACCCTATATTGATCTGCCGATACAGCATGCATCAAATAAAATTCTGAAAGCAATGCGTCGGCGTGATACGAATGAAAGTTTGCGTGCTTTGATTGCTAAATTAAGAGATAGAATTCCTGACTTGGTTTTAAGGACGACTTTGTTGGTCGGTTTTCCGGGTGAAACAGATGAAGATTTTGCTGAATTGAAACAATTTGTCAGAGATATAAAATTTGATCGGCTCGGCTGTTTTATTTTTTCACCTGAAGAAGGCACCAAAGCCTATTCCATGTCTGAGGTCCCGGAAGATGAGATTAGTGAAGCGCGTTATCGTGAAATAATGAATATACAGCAGAAAATTTCTTTAGCGAAAAATAAAATGAGAATCGGTCGGGAATATGATGTATTATTAGAAAGTATCAGTGAAGACGGACTTTTCTTTTTGGGCAGAAGTTACGCCGAAGCACCGGCTATTGATCCGGCTATACATATTCTGGCACAAAGCGATCATCTACAGCTTGGCGATTTGATCAAAGTTCGAATTGTTGATGCTGATGAATATGACTTAACGGGGGTAAGTGTTGATGAATCTACCGAATAAATTAACCTTGATCAGAATGATTTTGGTACCATTTGTTGTTTTATTTATGTTGCCGATTGCAGGAGTTCCTGTTTGGAATGCTTTTATCGAAACTCAAATTGCTCATATTATTGCCTTGGTCTTGTTTTGTATCGCTTCTCTGACTGACTTTCTGGACGGTCAAATAGCCAGAAGGAAAAACCTGATCACCAATATGGGTAAATTTTTAGACCCTATTGCTGATAAATTATTAGTCATATCCGTATTGATCGCATTTGTGGAATTAAATCGGATCAGTACTTTTGTGGTTATTATTGTTTTGGCCAGAGAATTCGCGGTAACCGGTTTACGCTTATTGGCAGCCGAACAAAATGTTGTGATCGCTGCCAGCAAATGGGGAAAAATTAAGACGACGACACAGATGTTCGCCATTATTTGGCTGCTGCTTGAACCGATTGTTTTTATCAATATGCCAAACCCGGAAGTCTACACTTTTATCGGAACAGTATTGATCATCATATCAACAATCATGGCTTTGATCAGCGGTTTGGATTATATCATTAAAAATTTACATTTTCTGAAAGAGCATTAAGCTGAAAATCATGTTGATGTTCTATGAGCGATCTGATTTTAATCAAAGATAGAAACGGTTTAGGCTGCTGTTTCTATACAGGATTTACAGACGGCAGAAATGACCGAGCTTGACATTTTAGGAAGCTTTGTTTACAAATATACTGTATAAATATAAGAGGGGGTACATATGTCTTCTGAAGAAATTTTTGAACAAGTTCGCGAATTAATCGCTGATCAATTGGGATTAGAGGAAGATAAGATAACTTTAGATTCGGACTTTATTGATGATTTGAATGCGGATTCATTAGATATTGTAGATTTGATCGTAACTTTAGAAAGTGAATTTGATTTGTCGATTCCTGATGAAGAAGCACAGCGTTTGAGAACTGTAGAAGATGCGGTCGATTTTATTGTAGATAATATCCGCTAATTCAAACAGAATTATCAAGCGAACAGAATGTTTAGATAATAGATGAGAGATAGAGGGATATTTTTTATATCCCTTTTTTCTGATTATGGGGGCTTATATGAATAATGCTGTAAAATTTTGTGAAAACACAAGGATTAATTATAACGATATTGAATTTATGCAATCTGCATTAACCCATTCTACCTATGCATATGAAAACAGCACTGTGGTAAAACATGATAATGAGCGTTTGGAATTTCTGGGAGATGCCGTTTTACAATTAACGATCAGTAATGTTTTATTCCATTTAAAACCTGAAATAAACGAAGGTATGATGACGAAATATAGGGCATTGGTGGTTTGTGAAGATACGTTAGCACAAGTCGCTTATGATTTAGATTTAGGAAGTTACCTTTATTTGGGAAAAGGTGAAGAGATGAGCGGAGGGCGTGAAAAAGCTTCCAATTTGTCAAATGCGGTGGAAGCGGTCTATGGTGCGATTTATCTTGATCAAGGTTATGACTATGTGCGTAAAGTGATTGTTTCCCATTTACAGCATTATATAGATTTGGCGGTTGCAGGGAAGATGATCTATGATTTCAAAAGTCGCCTTTTGGAACTGGTACAGAGTACCAGGGGGAACAGTACGATGAATTTTGAAATTATCAATGAAGAGGGTCCTGTACATGAACGCATCTTTACAGCTGCTGTGAATGTTGATCAGAAAAGAATCGCTACCGGCAAAGGCACAAGTAAAAAATTGGCAGAGCAGGAAGCGGCAAAATTTGCTTTGCAAATTCTTTCTTGTGATCGAAACGGCTGTCTGATTACAGAAAATTCAATTGATGTCCTTGAAAAATAATTTCAGTAAGGAATAGAGTAAGTGTATTTAAAATCTTTGAAAATGCAGGGCTTTAAATCTTTTCCGGATCAAACCCTGATCGAATTTCATGAAGGTATTACGGCCATCGTCGGACCGAATGGCTCGGGAAAATCAAATATAACCGATGCAATACGCTGGGTTTTGGGTGAACAAAGCGCCAAAACATTGCGTGGTTCTCGTATGGAAGATGTGATCTTTAACGGCACGGAAACCAGACGGCAGCTGGGCTATGCGGAAGTGACGATCACTTTTGACAATGCCGATCATCATATTCCTTTAGAATACGATATGGTGGAAGTGACCAGACGCTATTATCGCTCCGGTGAGAGTGAATATTTAATCAATCAGGTCGCTTGCAGACTCAAAGATATTCATGAATTATTTTTAGATACCGGTATCGGGCGCGATGGCTATTCGATTATCGGTCAGGGGAAAATAGAACAGATTTTAAGTGATAATTCCGAAGACCGGCGCAAAGTTTTTGATGAAGCGGCAGGTATCGTTAAGTATAAAGTACGCAAAAAAGATACTGAACGAAAATTAGAGCATACCGAGAATAATTTATTGCGCATTCAGGACATCTTGAATGAACTGGAATTGCGCATCAAACCTCTGGAAAAACAGGCGGAAAAATTAAAGAAATATCATGCGCTCAGCCGAGAATTACAAATGGTTGATATTTCTCTGATTCTATATGATATACAGCATCATGAAGAAGAATATCATAAAAGCATCGCAGCAAATCAACTGCTCTCGGATGATCTAGAAGAAGCCAGAAACTTAGCCCAAGACTTGAGAACACATTATCATAAATATGATCGGTCCATTGAAGAAATAGACCGGCAGATCGATCTTGCCCGCTTGACACAAAATGAGCGGCAAGCTGATTTAGCCGAATTGGTTGAAAAAAGAGCGACTTTTAAAGAAAGAATTCGTTTTTTAGAACAGCAGATTGATCAGGATCAAAACCAATTGCTGGATTTAAAATCGGCTGTGAAATATCTTGGTGACGATATTGAACTGAAAAAGCAAGAGTTGATCACGACGGAGCAAGCTGTTCAGATGCTGACAAACAGCCATTCCGAAGAAAACTCCATCTTGCAGAACATGCATGATGATATTCGGAAAAATGAACAGGAAAAACAAAAGCTGACGGCTCAATTAGAACTACATAAAAATCAAAGCTTCCAAATCAAGAATAACCAGAGCAACTTGGAACAGGAAATTTCTTTTATTGCGGAACAATTAACGAATTTTACTGCGGAACATCAGAGCTTGGCAGAGCAAAAACAAGCGGAAACAGAGCGTTTGATGAAAATGGAAAGTGCTTCTGATGAAAAAAAGCAGTTGTTCTCGGCAATCAGTTCGGATTTACAAGAAGCTCGTCAGGCAGTAGAACAAAAGAGAAATACTTTATCCGCGTTAGATGAAGAAAAAAGACAAATTACTTCCAAAATTCATAATACCCAGTATCGTCTGGAAACTTTATTGAATTTAGAAAATAACCGGGAAGGCTTTCATTATGCAGTGAAGGCTTTGATGAAAAAAGCTGATCAGGATGCCGAATTTGCACAAGGTGTACATGGTCCTTTGGCTGAGCTTATCAAAGTGAATGAAACATTTGAAAAAGCCATTGAAATTACGCTAGGTTCAGCACTTAATCATATTGTGACCGATGATCGAAAAACGGCAAGTCGTTTGATTCATTGGTTAAAAGAAAACAAAGCGGGTCGGGAAACATTTTTGCCGCTCGATGTGATCGAGGGAAAACCGATTCCTTTCTCAGATAGAAAAAAAATAGAACAGGTCAAAGGTTATTTAGGCGTCGCAGCCGAAAAGATTGCATTCGATGCGCAATATCAGGGGATTATCGATCAATTGCTGGGACGCGTCCTGTTAGCAGAAAATATGCAAGAAGCATTGAAGATTTCTGAACTTTTAAGACAACGCTATCGAATTGTCACCTTAGACGGTGATATTGTACAAATAGGCGGCTCCATGACCGGCGGAGAAAGCAAGAAGAATTCTTCCGGCCTATTGCGCCGTAATCGTGAAATTGAGCAATATCAGATTGACTTAAAGGAGCTGAACAATGATCTTCAAGATACAATAAAAGAAATTGAACGTGAAAATCAATTGTTTATGAATTTAGGTCAAAAACAGACCGATTTAGAAAAGCGATATGTTGAGGAAGAAAGAGTCATATTTCAATTAGACAATGAAATTAAACAATATAAAAAACAATTGCTCGCTATCGAAAACAGTTTATCCCAAAAACAGGAACAAGAGCAGAAATTGCTTGAGCGTAAAGAACAGGTGAAAAATAATTTAGCTTCCAAAACAGATGATTTAATTGCTTTAGAAGAGTATATCCATCAGACGGCGGAGCTGCTGCAAGCGATAGAGGAGAAACAAAAAAACTTAAATACCGGTTTTTCAGAACAACAAGAGAAAGTGCTGAACTTAACAATCGAGTTGAAATCAAAAGAACAAACATTAGATAATTTGCGCAATATCACTTCCAAAGTCTCTCAGGATTTTTCGGAGCAGCAGAGAAGACAGGAAAAATTGAACGTCGATATGCAAAATGCCCAAAACGAATTGGAAGAATTGGGTAAGCAAGAAATTCGCAATAATGAAGCTTTTCTCTCTTGTCAGGATACATTGGAAAAATTAAAAGAGCAGATTCAGGTTCAACAGACAGAGCGTAATGAGATTGAGAAAAAACAACATCAATTATTTGCAGAAGCCGAAGAACAGGCGGAATTAGTTTCCAACTTGCAGATACGTTTAGAAAGATCCGGGCAGAAATCAGAACGCCTGGCACAAAGTATTCAAAATGCCAAAAATTATATTTGGGAAACCTATGAATTAATGTATATCTCCTTAAATCCGGAAGAATATCCATTGGAAAATGTACGCCAGGCCCGCGACAAGGTAAAATCTTTGAAGGAAGAGATCAAAGGCTTAGGATCCATTAATCCCAATGCTTTACAGGATTATGCGGAAGTTTCTGAACGCTTTCATTTTATGAATTTGCAGAAGCAGGATATAGAGCAAGCCAGAGACAGTTTAACGAAAGTGATTGCCGATTTGGAAAAAGCGATGTCGGAACAGTTTTTAGAAAATTTCGAGCAGATCAATCTGAATTTCAAAGAAGTATTTTCCGCTTTGTTTATTGGCGGGGAGGCTGAATTATCTCTTGAAACGGATGATCCGCTAACCTCCGGTATTCAGATTAAAGCCCAGCCGCCGGGAAAACGTCTGCAAAATCTAAATCTGCTTTCGGGCGGAGAACGTTCTTTGACAGCGATTGCTTTGCTCTTGGCGATCTTTAAGCTGAGGCCGGCTCCGTTTTGTATTTTGGATGAAGTCGAATCGGCTTTAGATGAAAGCAATATTATTCGTTTTACGGATTATTTGAATTCATATACCGATCATTCACAATTTATGTTAGTCACACATCGCAAAGGAACAATGGAAGCTGCAGATCGTCTGTACGGAATCACGATGAAAGAACGAGGCGTTTCCAAGGTTCTTTCCCTGGAATTGACCGATGCAGATACGGTGGACGCACAGGGAAATATCATTATTTAGATGTTCAGTAGATAGAAAAGAGGACAAGATGAGTATTTTTGATAAATTTAAGCAAGGTTTAGAGAAGACCAGAAATTTTGTTTCTGACAGCTTTAATCGTATTGCGGCCAACTTGGGATATTTTGATGAAGATATGCTCGATGAGTTGGAAATGGTATTGGTACAGGCTGATTGCGGTATGCAATGTGCAGAAGAGCTGACCAATAAAATTCGCGATCATATTAAAAAGACCGGCGATGCCTCTGCCGAAACAGTATTATCTGTCTTAAAAGAAGGTATGCTCGATATTTTGCAGGATGTGAAGCCGCTTGAAATCAAAGAAAATCAATTAAACATTCTCTTGATGGTAGGAGTTAACGGCACGGGAAAAACAACCACCACCGGCAAATTGGCGAAGCATTATCGGGATGAGGGAAAGAGAGTTTTGCTCGCGGCGGCTGACACCTTCAGAGCAGCGGCGATTGATCAAATTAAGGTTTGGGGCGAACGAACCAATACAGCCGTTATTTCGCATCAAATCGGCGCTGATCCTTCGGCTGTTGTCTTTGATGCAATTGATGCGGCAAAAGCCAGAAATGCGGATATCCTGATTATTGATACGGCGGGACGTCTGCACACAAAACAAAATTTAATGAGTGAATTATCTAAAATCAGAAGAATTATCAGCAAAGGAGCACCTGAGGCAAACTTGGAAACTCTGTTGGTTATTGATGCGACAACCGGACAAAATGCAATTATTCAAGCCAATGAATTCTCCAAGGCGACGGAAGTGACCGGCTTGATCATGACAAAATTGGACGGGAATGCCAAGGGCGGTGTCGCCTTGGCGGTTGTCAAAGAAACCGGTTTGCCGATCAAATTAGCCGGCTTGGGGGAACAGGCGGATGATTTGCAGGATTTCAATAAAGAGATCTTTGTTGATTCATTATTGCCCGATCCCGATTCCTTAAAAAAATAAAATGAGCGAAAGTATCCTAAAATAAATTTGTCATTTTTCTATTTCTTGTCACTGATAAATTGTAG
>CAYFQU010000011.1:26404-31653 GCA_964345335.1 uncultured Mageeibacillus sp.
TGTCAAGTAAAAATACTTGACAAGGAAATAAATTCTGCTATTCTATAAAAATGTTGGAAGAAATTATGCGGGATAAACATACAAAGATTTGCCTCTATCTGGACTATTACGGCAGTTTATTGACGCAGAGAAGGCAGCAAATCTTACATATGGTGTTTGAGGATGATTTATCTTTAACGGAAATAGCAGAGTATTTTAATATTTCCAGACAGGCTGTGCATGATAATATGCAGCAAGGTGTGCAGCAATTGGAACAATATGAAAAAACTTTAAGGCTGGTTGAAAAAAATCTGAAATTAAGAACATTGCTTAATGAAATATTAAATCATCCAGAGAATTTAAATACTGATTTAATTCAGAAATTAGAAGAAATGAAATCAATTATTTTATAAAAGAAAGGAATTATATGGCTTTATTTGGTAGTTTGAGCGATAAATTAAAAACGATCACTGACCGTATGCAAGGCAAGGCACGTGTCACCGAAAAAGATATTAAAGAGATGATGCGTGAGATTAAATTAGCTTTACTGGAAGCTGATGTTCATTTCAAAGTTGTTAAAGAATTAATTGATGAAATTTCTGAAAAAGTTAAAGGCGAAAATGTATTAGACAGTTTAACACCCGGCCAACAGGTTGTTAAAGTTGTGCATGAATCTTTAATTGATATACTCGGTTCTGAAAACAGTAAATTAGCAGTTTCCCCGGATGGCTTTACCGTCATCATGATCTATGGTTTGCAAGGATCCGGTAAAACGACAACGGCTGCTAAATTAGCCCGTTTCCTGAAAAATAACGGTAAAAAACCAATGCTGGCTTCCGTTGATGTACATCGTCCGGCGGCACAAGAGCAATTGGCGGTTTTAGCTGAACAAATTGATGTTCCTTGTTATATCAAGCCGGAAGAAAAATCGGCGGCCAATATTGCCGGGGAAGCGATTGAGCGGGCGAAATACTTACTCTGTGACACTTTGTTGGTTGATACGGCAGGACGTATGACAGTTGATCCCGAATTGATGCAGGAGCTGCAAGAAATCAATCAAGTTGTCAAACCGACAGAGCGTATACTGATCGTTGATGCGATGATTGGTCAGGAAGCGGTTAATGTGGCCCTGGAATTTGAAAAAGAGATCGGTATCGACGGCTTTATTATGACTAAAATGGACGGTGATGCCCGTGGCGGTGCGGCTTTATCCATTCGTCGAATGACCGGTAAGCCGATTAAAATGATTGCTACAGGTGAAAAACTTGATGCCTTGGAGGAATTCCATCCGGATCGTATGGCTTCTCGTATTATGGGCATGGGTGATGTCTTGACTTTAATTGAGAAAGCATCTGCTGCAGTAGATGAAAAAGAAGCGCTGGAAGCTTATGAGAGAATGCGTAAAAATCGATTTACGCTGGATGATATGCTGCAGCAATTTGAACAGATGAATAAAATGGGATCGATGCAAGATATATTGTCCATGGTGCCGGGTTTAGGGGGCCGGGTTGATCCCAATGCGATTGATGATAAACGTATGGCCAGAACAGCGGCTATTATTAAATCTATGACCAAAAAAGAGCGGGAAAATTATAAAATACTTGATGCCAGCCGCAGAAAAAGAATTGCTGCGGGTAGCGGTACAAGTGTGCAGGAAGTGAATCAATTGGTTAAGCAATTCGCGGAAATGCAAAAAATGATGAAACGGTTTACACGAATGGGCAAAGGGAAGCAGCGCCGCTTAATGCAACAGCTCGGCAATGGCAACCTTCCATTCTGATAAATACATATTTTAAATTTCGGAGGAAAATAAAATGGCAGTAAAAATTCGTTTAAAACGTATGGGTGCAAAAAAACAACCAAGCTATCGTATTGTCGTAGCAGACGCCAGAACACCGAGAGATGGCAGATTTATTGAAGAGATCGGTTTCTATAATCCTTTGGCAGAACCTGCTGAAATTCGTTTAGACAGCGAAAAGGTTGATCAATGGATTAAAAATGGTGCCCAACCTACTGATACGGTTCGTGCTTTGATTAAAAAGTATAAAGAAGCCAATACAGAAACAGAAGGTGAATAATTCATGGTTGATCTATTAAAAAGCTTAGTAGAGCCATTAGTTGTTCATTCTGACGAGATCAATATCACAAAAATCGAGCGTGATGATCTAATCGTTTTAGAGCTGCGTGTTCATCCTGATGATATGGGTAAAGTGATCGGCCGCAGAGGCAGAAGAGCCCAAGCCATTCGCTCCATTATGAAAGCGAAAGCGAAGTTAACGGATGAGAGAGTCATTGTAGATATTGTTGATCCGGAAGAATGAGTCAATTAGTTGAAAGATTTGTCATCGGCCATTTAGGAAAACCGAGAGGACTGAAAGGAGAACTCAAGGTTTTTCCTTTGACGGATGATGTCAAACGCTTTAAAAAGCTGAAAAAATGTTATTTAGAAGATGCTGCGGGCAACATTCATGATGAGTTGAATGTTGCATTTGCGCATATTGCCAATCACAATCTTTCGATCGCTTTTTCGGGAATCACGAATCGTGAACAGGCTGAAAATTTAAAAGGCCTGTATCTCAGCATTGATCGTGCCGAAGCGATTGAACTTGAAGAAGACACCTATTTCATAGCCGATTTAATCGGTTGTTCTGTCTATGATCAGGAACACGGTTATTTAGGCAAAATTTCCCGGATACAGAGCAATGTCAGTGCGGATATCGTTATTGTACATGATGCAGGAAAAAACGATCTGCTTTATCCTAATTTAAAAAGCATTGTAAAACATATTTCCATAGCAGAACGCCGCATTGACCTCATTTTACCTGAGGGGCTTTATGAAATTTATCGTGAAGCATAGTACAAATAAGGTTTGTTAATCTCATGCATACATTTTCTATCTTGTCTTTATTTCCGGAAATTGTTGCACAAGGTCTGAGTCACAGCATCATAGGCCGTGCGATTGAACGCAATTTATTACACTTAAATTATGTTCAAATACGCGACTTCGCCCTGAATGAATACGGCCAGGTAGATGATAAATATTTTGGCGGCGGCAGAGGTATGCTGTTGATGATTGAGCCGATCCTGAAAGCCTGGTTAAGTCTGTATATAGAAAATCCAGAAGATTTTTTGAAAAACTTGCCGGCTGAATTATCACTTGCTGAATGGCAAAAGGTGATCAGTAATATTTCACAAGATCCGATTATTTATTTATCCCCTAAAGGTAAAATTTTTAACCAAAAGATGGCGGAAGAAATGGTGAAAACAGAGCATATTGTATTTCTCTGCGGACATTATGAAGGGATCGATCAAAGAGTTTTGGATCTGTTAAATGTACAGGAAATATCCTTAGGTGATTTTGTCTTAACGGGCGGTGAGCCGGCGGCTGTTGTGATGATTGATGCCATCAGCAGGCTGATTCCAGGTGTTCTACCTGATCCGGAGGCTCATCAGGATGATTCCCATTCCTGCGGTTATCTAGAAGAACCGCAATATACCAGACCCGCCGACTGGCGAGGGCTTAAAGTACCGGAAATACTCTTATCCGGCCATCAGGCAAAAATTGATGCCTATCGCCAAAATCAACGCATTTGGGAAACTTTAAAGAAACGCCCTGATTTAATGCATGATAAAACATTCAGTCAAAACGAATGGCTCTCCTTCATTCAATTCCTGAAATCATATTCTGAATGAAAATTTATATTTTCTGAAAAACTAGTCGCAGCGGCTAGGTACAAACGATCCTTTTCTATTTATGATAAAAACAGGTTCGATCATGGCTTGCAAGCATGATCGATGATGCTTTAAAATTTGAATTTCATAGACAAGCTTGGTTTTTGGTTGCTCAATGACTTGATGTAATTAGCCGAGACGAAATTTATATGGAAGTAAATAAAAATATAATATCTAATTCGAATGAATTATATTATATTTTTGAATGAGCGATTTAAAATTTTTAAATTATGTATGGTGGGAGCATCAACATTTTTGAAAAACGAAAGGATAGGCAGCATAGATCTGCCTGTTTAGTTTGTCGAGCTGATGCTAAGAAAAATTCTCGTGTAACTGTTTTGATGTACGGTTTTTTTATTTTGTCGAGTCAAAAAACACTTAAAGTGACTTTTTCTGACTTGATGAGCCGAAAAGGAGACATATTCATGGAGAGAAAAAAGATAGGGAAATGAATTGCACTTTTCTTGGGACTTTTGTTGATTTTGGGAAGTTTACCGATGACGGCACTGCCCGCCTTCGCAGAAGGAGAGATAGCGATTGATGAAACAAATTTTTTAGATAAGAATTTTAGGAATTATGTGTCGGAATTAGATGGAGATCACAACGACAGTTTATCTCAAGAGGAGCTAGATGCGGTAACAAGTATTGATGTTCACGAAAAAGGAATTTCCGATCTGACAGGTGTGGAGCATTTTACAAACCTTAAAGAGCTTAATTGTTCTGGCAACCAGTTGACTAGCTTGGATGTCAGTCAAAATACGAATCTTGAAACTCTTGATTGTTTTGACAATCAGTTGACCAATCTGGATGTCAGTAAAAACCCGAATCTTGTAGGGCTTTATTGTAAAGGAAACCAGTTAAAGACCTTGGATGTCAGCTCAAATGCAAATCTTAACAAGCTTTATTGTGAAGAAAACAATATAAGTGATTTGACTATTGGACAGAATGTGAATCTTTAAATTCTTCATTGCTATGGTAATCAGCTGACGGCATTAGATGTGAGCGAAAATACAAATCTTAAAGATTTGTATTGTGATAATAATCGACTGACTGCATTAAACGTAAGTGGGAATCTAAATCTTGAAGAACTTGGTTGCGGAAATAATCAGTTGCATAGTTTGGCATTAGTCAGAATACAGCTTTAGAATCATTATGTATAAAGAAGGTAAGTTCCCAGTGGATAAATTAGTAAAAGTTTATGATTTTGAGAATATAGATCAGGCTTTTGAAGATTCTCATAATGGAAAAGTGATTAAACCTGTTCTTCGCATAGCAGAACAAAAATAAATAAGAATTCAATCATCAAAAAGGGTTAATAGCAAAGGTTAACGCAAAAGACTGAGATTAAAACGAAGTGGTTAGCAATTAATTTTTCAAAAAGCAGGTCAAAGCTTCGTAATTGTTTGACTTTTATGCTTTCGATTGGTACAATCTTTGAGGTTAAATAACGGTGGTCCGCTGCAATTGCGTGCAAGAACACTTACAAAGAGAGGAGGAACGCAATATGGACTTAATCAAAGCTGTTGAACAACAACAAT
>CAYFQU010000012.1:0-11279 GCA_964345335.1 uncultured Mageeibacillus sp.
CGTAGCAAAAGCTTCCGGCAATATATCATCTAAACTTTCTCCATTAGCTAGACGTTCTTTAAAGATTGCCGTTTTACCCTTCAATTCCGCTTCAGATAAAGTTTTATATTGTTCTTCTAAAGCTAAAACCTGTTTTTGTATCGGCAATATTTTTTTTATTTCGCGTTCAGAACGCGTTCCAAACATTTTTGTAATCAATCCCATATGTATATTATCCAATCATTCATTTAATTTCATATGCTTTATCAATCTAATAGTATACATGAAATAAGCTAAAAATTTCATTAAATTATTTTGGAAATTTTATTCATCCGTTTTTTCAATATAGCGATAGCTATTTCCTGAAGTTTCTATTTTTAATTGTATTTGATTCATTGCGGCATAACTTTCTAAATCCTGAAACAATTTCTGTTTAGCTTCATCCGTGCCATTTTGAGGAATAACGAGTAATAATTGCTTCGATTTGATCTGTTCCGCCTTGATCACATTTGGTTCAATCAATGTTTCGCGCTCACAACCTTGAAAATCTCTCAATTGCTCAATCTCTATTTCTATTTGTCGCTTTAACTGTTCCGGATTTTGATATAAAGGAGCCGTTGTATCAATACTTCTGACGGAAATAACTTGACCGTTTTCGAAACCTGAAATAACCGGATAATTAAAAGGCAAATTCGCTCCGTATTTTTCACGAAAATATTTTCCTCTCACAAAATTATGTTCTTGCCAAATTTGATCATCCGCTTGCTCTTGCTCATCCGATGTCTCAGGTTGAAATTTTGTATCGTACTTTGTCCATAAAGGTAAATATGTATAAATCGTCCTCTCTTTTTGATTCCAAGGTGTTTTTATGAAATAGTTCATTTCGATCTTTAAAGCATAATCATTGAAGGTACTCAAAATGATTTGTCTTTGATGTGCTTGAATTTTTATACCTAAATGATCCGCTCCAATCCGCATCCACTTTTCAACTTTATTTTGCATGAAATTTTGCAAGAATACTGAACTTGCAAGATCAGCAGAGATATCTTTCAAGTCATCCGACATAATCTCCAAGGACTGAAATAGATCATCTGCATATGACTTTATCTGCTCTTGATAAAAAGCATCTGCCAGAGGAAATAAAACAGCCAATTCCTGTGCCGTATGATCCAGTGCATAACGCATCACGATTTCCTGTTGCAAAGTCAAAGTCGCACTGAGCATAAAAAAACAAAGTGACAAAATAACAGGTATGATCAAGGCAGTTTCCAGAACAATACCGGCCTGTCGATTGACCAGCTTATTCGTTATCCTTCGAATGATCTTTTTCATGTTTTTCACTCCAATTTTATTTCCTCAAGATGATCCGAAAATTCTCGTCTGAAGACAATTTGTTTATTTTCAAAATTTGCCTGCATTTTAAAAGCCACACAATATGTTCCGGGAATAATTTGCTCGCGAATTCTCGTCATGCCTGCCAGGAGCTGATCTTCCGAACTGAACAAAGCAATTGTATAGAGCAAATCATAATAATTCATTTTCAACTCAGAATCGCCGATTTTAAAAATAATATTTTGTCCTTTAAATAATTTATCAATATCAGTTCCGGTGTCCTTTAAGGCATCCGCTAAAGTAATTAAATAAACTAATGAATTTGGATCGATAATCACGGTACCGCCGCTGATCAGAGCAATAGATCCGCTTAAAGCTGTTGCCTCCGTTAAATATAAATTTTTCATATAGGAATCTGTTAACTTATAGAATAGATGATATGAGAAACATAAAGCATACATCGTATTTTTTGATTTTTTCAAAGCTTGCTCCGCATCATCTGCCTGAAAAACAATTTGTTCAATTTCATTTTTTCTGCCGTTTTCTATTAAATCTTTATGTTTTCTGCCGTCAGGAGTGCGCAGAGAAAGCATCATTTCATTGCGTTCAATCTCTGAACAGGCCAGCGTATAATAACGAAATAAATATTCGTTTACTTCGATACGATCCAAGAGCGGTATTGTTTGATTGATCGATAGATGATCCAAAGAAGCAAAAATCTGTGCTAATGCATTCATGGAAAAATCATTATCCCCTGTACTGGTTCCCATCGACTCATAGACAGGGATCAACGAACTCTCGGCATCTTTGAGCAAATCTTCAATAATCGCAAAGCCTTTATTTTGTAATTCGCTATTTTCTTTCTCGCTGATTTCCTTTGAATTAGCATCAGTTTCACTTCCAGTTTCTGCTGGTTCCATCGCATTATCTTCGTTTGTCGGTTCTGCAAGGTAATCCTCTTTATGCTGCAGGATACCTTGCGGTTGATCAAAAATATCCATGCTGGACAATATATCTTTTTGACGAGCAATACTATCCGTCAGCTGATAGTAGCTTTCATTTCTCGATAAAATATCATTGACAATGTAGATGGGTGCTCTTAAATTCATTTGTCTGCCGATTTGTTTTTTAAATTGTTCATTTTCCGTCAGATATTGCTCTGCAGAAACGGTCGTATTTACAACAAAATCAGTTGCGACAAAGTGTTCATCCAGCTCCTGCCTGTATAGATCCAAAGAATTTTGATCCGTACCCCATAAGCCGAAATCATGCCATAATTGACGATTATATGTTCCTAATAATAGATCCATTTCATTTTCGCAGCGTCTGATAAAATCAAGTTCGTTCTTATTCACTTGAGCATTAGAAAATAACACAAAGAGCAATAAAACCGTCACCGGCAATAAGATTAAAAAAAACAGACTGATTGAGCCCTGCTCATTCTTCACTTTCTCCATTTTTTAATTTCCTCGATCACTTTCAAACATTTGCTGCATATCATGCGACAAAGAAATTAATTCTTGCACCTTTTGCGGACTTGTCTCTAATCCCGTTATTTCTCCGTCTTGTTGCACTTGAAATAAATGCTGATTTTTGATTGGACTGACACGTTGTTTCGCAACTATTTTCGTTTTATGCTCTAAACGAATCTGGACGGGTTTAATAAATAAAATTCCTTCGATAAAAATCACTATGGATAAAGGAACCGTAAGCATTGCTTCAATTGATAACATCGCTGACTTTCCTCCCTTCTGCTAAATGCTAAAATTATTTTAAATAATATATTTTGCTGCAAAGAGAGTTCTTATAATAAAAATAATAATTTTAAGAATCTAAAAAAGCCGCTTAACAAAGAGATTGAGTTCAATCTTGTTAAGAGGCTTAAGTAGGTGAATAATTTATGATTAGGATCGTAAATAAATATGTAATGCTTCCAGAGCGGCAATAATTTTATCGACTAAAGGATTGACATCCTGATCATTCAATGTTCTTTCCGGGGAACGGAAAACAAGTGAGAAGGCAACAGATTTTTTATCTTCTGCAATACCCTTACCCTGATAAACATCAAATATGTCAATTTTTTCCAATAAGACTTTTGCTATATCACTGATTTTTTCTTCTATATCAGTAACCAATATATCTTTATCTACCACGAATGCCAAATCTCTGGTAATGGCAGGAAATTTTGGTAATGCCTGATAGGAAAAACATTTTCTTTCGGCTTTGAGTAATTTAAGCAAATCCAAATCTGCATAATAAACGGCATCTCCAAAATCATAATGTTTTTTGATAGCCGGATGAATTGTGCCGATATAACCGACCGGATTTTCATCATCAGCTAAATAGAGCAGTCCTGATTGACCCGGATGCAGGAACGGATATTCTCCTTCATTTCTTTTTAAAGTAAATTTTTCAATACCTAAAGTGTGCAGAACTTTTTCGACAATACCTTTCACTTCAAAAAATCCTGCAGCTTGATCATCTTTAGCTACAAATTTAGCAATTGCCAAATGCTGGCGCTCATCCGGTAATACCTGATCTCTTTCATTGTTAAATTCCGTATCCGCAGCACGATCCGGCTGGAAAACTTTGCCGATTTCATAAATCAAGCCATCTTGATTGCCATGGGCAACATTATAGTCAATCACATTCAATAAACTCGGTAATAAAGTAGTCCGCATCTTAGAATATTCTTCACCTAATGGATTCAGAATTGTCAACTGTTTGCGCAGAGGATGCTCTTCCGGTAAATCAAGTTTATCGATATTGCCGGGAGAAACGAAACTATATGTGTATACTTCATATGCACCACAGGCATTTAAAACCGTATGAATTTTTTCAATATCTAGTTGTTTTGCAGTACGACCGCCAAGACTATGTGAGTTTCCTTTGCTGAATACACCCGGTATACGATTATATCCATGGATTCTGGCTATTTCTTCAGCCAAATCAGCTTCAAGACGCAAATCATCACGGAAACAAGGAATAAAGGCCTGCCAAATTTGCTCTGCTTCTGAATATTGAACTTCCACTTCCAGTTTTTCCAAAATATCTTTTATTTGCTCTACCGATAAGTTTAAGCCGGCAATCTTATTTAAATGCTCGGGCAGATAATTGACGATTCGCTGTTCCGTTTTCGTCTTACCTACTGCAATTTGAGTTTTCGCAACCTTGCCACAATTTAATAGTTCGATTAAATAACAAGCATAGTCCATCGCTCTCTGCGCATTTTCAACCGGCAAACCTTTTTCAAAACGCAAAGATGCTTCAGAACGAATATTATATTTTTTAGCGGTTGCTCTTACCGATCTGGCAGAGAAATTTGCCGATTCAAACAAGATATTTTTTGTCGTAGCACGCACTTCCGAATTTAAAGCACCCATGACACCGGCTAGGCCGACAGCTCCAGCCGTATCCGCGATGACCAGATTATCTGAATTCATTACAATTTCGCTGTCGTCCAATAAAGTCATTTTTTCATTTTCTTCAGCCCGGCGTACGATAATTGAATGATCTGTCAAAAATCCTAAATCATAGGCATGCATCGGTTGTCCCAAAGTCAACATCACAAAATTTGTGATATCGACTATATTATTGATCGGGCGCATACCTGCGGCTCTCAATCTCTTTTGCATCCAAATCGGAGATTGTTCAATTTTTACATCTGTGACAACACGGCCGATAAAGGTGGAACATAAATCATCAGCTTCCACTTTGACAGAAGCTAAATCCTCTGTTTTAATTTCCGAGAGTTGGCTCGGCTTTTGATCAATTGCTTTGAAATGATCGTCGAAAGTAACAGCCGTTTCTCTGGCCAGACCTTCTACAGATAAACAATCTGGACGATTAGAGGTAATTTCAAATTCAATAATTTCTTGTCCAATACCAATTGCCTCAAGAGCATTGATGCCGACTTCCGTATCTTCCGGTAGAACATAAATACCGTTTTCAGCAGCATTCGGAAATTCATGAACGGAAAAGCCTAATTCCTGAATAGAACAAATCATACCATTGGATTCAACGCCTCTTAATTTAGCTTTTTTAATCTTGAAGTCTTTACCTAAAACAGCACCGACTAAGGCAACAATTACTTTTTGGCCTTGGGCAACATTGGGAGCTCCACAGACAATCTGCAGAGTTTCCTTGCCGACATTCACCTGACAAATATGCAAATGGTCAGAGTCAGGATGATCAACACATTCTTCAATATACCCAGTTACAAGATTTTTCAGTTGTTCTCCTTCTATTTCATAGGTTTCAACTTTCGATCCGGACATTGTCATCCCATCGACAAATTCCTGAACGGTTCCCTGATAATCGGTAAAATCCTTAATCCATTCTAATGAAACTTTCATCATGCACCTCTATAATTTAAACTGTTCTAAGAAACGTAAGTCATTTTCATAAAATAAACGTATATCTTTAATGTCATATTTAGCCATCGCTACACGTTCCATGCCGATGCCGAATGCAAATCCGGAATATTTTTGAGAATCGATACCACAATTGTCCAAAATCTCCGGATGTACCATGCCGGCACCTAAAATCTCAATAAAACCTTCACCACGACAGGTTTTGCAATTTGGATCATGCCCCCCACAAGTCCAGCAGGAAATATCTACTTCACAGCTCGGTTCCGTAAACGGGAAATGATGTGGACGCAGGCGAATCTTTGTAGCTTCACCGAATAATTTACGGGCAAACAATTCCAAAGTCGCTACTAAATCGGACATTTGTAAATTTTCGTCTATCGCCAGCCCTTCTATTTGATGGAAAATTGGAGAATGGGTTGCATCAACCGCATCCGAGCGGTATACGCGCCCCGGACAAACGATATAGATAGGAGGCTTCTGGTTTTCCATCACTCTGATTTGTACAGGAGAAGTCTGCGATCTCAATAACAGACCTCGATCATAGTCAAGATAAAATGTATCCTGTTCATCTCTGGCAGGATGTCCTTTCGGCAAACGCAGCATTTCAAAGTTATAATAATCCAATTCTACTTCCGGACCTTCGGCTATAGAATACCCGAGCCCGATAAAAATATCGGAAATTTCTTTGGACATTAAATCCAAGGGATGACGTGCACCAATCGGATTGGTTTTGCCGGGTAAGCTGATATCAATCGTTTCATTTGCTATCTTAGCAGCCTCGGCTGCAGCTAAAAGTTCACTTTTCTTTTCGGTAATTTTGGTTTCGATTAGTTGTCTGACACGATTGGCCTCCTGCCCCATAACCGGTCTTTCTTCCTTCGATAAACTCCCCATGCTTTTCATGATGGCAGTAATCTCGCCTTTTTTACCTAATAAATGTACTTTTAATTGCTCTAAGGCAGTCTGATCATCAATTGTCTTTAATTTTGAAATAAATCTATCTTCTATTGCTTGCAGATCAGATAATAACTTGTCCATAAGCTCCTCCATATATATGAATTAACTCAACTATCATAACACATAAATAAAAAAACCGAACCCTTTTTGATTCGGTTATCCGAAGATATTTACTAAGTTGATTATTAACAAAGATTGCCAATATATAATGATTCTGTTTTACATCAAAGCTCTTTGGCTTATCTTGAATATTCAAATCAATTGTAAATAAGGATTCCTTTGTAATAGTTCGGCAACTGTACAGCTCGCTCCATGTCCCGGCAAAACAGGTAAATCGGAGCTTAACTTTTGCAGAAAATCTTTCAGAAATTTTAAAGATTTCTGCATTGCCTGACTGTCACCATATTTCAAATCTGTTCTGCCGATACTATCGGTGAAAATTGTATCACCGGTGAATAATGCCACCGGCTCATACCTTCCCTGCGCATCTGTTTTTTCCAATAAATAACAGGAACTGCCAGGAGAATGTCCCGGTGTGTGCAGGACTTTTATTTGCAAACCTGTTTCCAAACTGTAGATTTCCTGAGCCTGCAAGAAATCATCTGCTGCAGCAAAGCTCATCGGCTGACCGAACATCAGAGAACAATTTGCCTCCTGATCCTCCATCAGAACAGAATCTTCTGCAGGGATCAACAATTTTTTCTGTTGTTCAATATGCCAAAAAGGTAATTCTTTAATATGATCAAAATGACAATGTGTAACGATTAACAAAGCGATATTCAGTTCGGCCAATTGACTCGTTGTTGCAGGACGCCAGGACGGATCAATTAAATAGTCCTTTTCACCTTGAATCAGATAAGAATTTGCATGTTGGAAACTCTCCGGGATAAGGGATATATTAACTGTTTTTTTTGACATTTTATTTAATCAATTCACGCCAATCAAGATCACCGCGATCGATTGCCAAGACCATAATCTCTGCCGTAGCAATATTGGTAGCAAAAGGAATACTGTGTGTATCACATGCTTTTAACAGGGAGTTTGGAGAGTCATATGATCTCAATAGAGGATCCCTCAAATAGATCACTGCATCAATTTCATTGTAAAGTGCCTTGGAAGCGAGCTGCTCAACACTTGCCGAAATATCAGTGGCTAAAGTTTCGACCTTCAGATCAGTATTTTCATGAATCGACCGAGATATATTAAAAAGCGAAATTAAATGATGCTTAGATAGAATTTGACGATAGGCAATACAAAAATTGATTAATAAATCATATTTTCTTGTATCTGCAATTAAAACGATATTCACTTGGTCCTCCTTATTTACTTACATGAACTAATACTATACAAAATAAACAAATTCTTCAACACTTTTTTCTTTAATATAGTCTTTTTCACGACATTAATGTTCAATTCTAAAATAAGCATCTAACATATCTCTGGCCACAGTCGGCAAACCACTTTGATTCTCAGCATTTTCTACTACACCGGCAAAAACTACTTCCGGATCTTCGGCAGGAGCATAGCATACGAACATAGCATTGATTGATATATTTTCACTGGAACTGTTTTGAACTTCGGCAGTTCCTGTTTTCATCGCTACCCGAATCGGATAATCATGAAAATTCACATAAGTACTCGTCCCCTCATGATCAGCCAATCCTTCCATCGCATCGCGTACCATAGAAATAGAAGTCGGAGATAGATGCAAATCTTTTACAGAAATCACTTCCGGTTTAATAATTTCTCCCTGTTCATTAGTAATTTCTTTAATAACATGCGGCTGTACCAATTTACCGGTACCCACACCACCGATGCCTCTGGCTAACTGCAACAAGGTATAAGCATTAAAGGATTGTCCAATAGCCGATTGTGCCGTATCCGCCGGAAACCATAACTGATCTTCCGGTAAAACCTGGGTTTGTCTTTTTAACTCAGGACTCGGCCGAATTCCTTTCACTTCTCCAGGTAAATCAATATTAGTGTATTCACCCATACCAAATTTTTTATACGTTGCAGATAATGTATCAATACCCGTATCCAAACCCATCTTAAAGAAATATAGATTACAAGATGTCACCATTGCATCATGTAAAGTCAAAGGTCCATGTCCTTCAATCGGTTTGGAGTAACATTTCCATACCCGATAGCCGATTTCTTCCGTCCCGTTGCAAGTATAAACTTGATTTTCTGGACTGATAATACCGTTTTCCAAAGCCGCCATGGAAGTGAAGGTTTTAAACGTAGAAGCAGGTGCATAAATCTCTGAAATTGTTCTATTTAGCATGGGCTTACTTTTATTATCTGCAAAATATCCTTTCACCCTTCCAGCCGCTTCATCATCATATTGAGCTAATGAAAAATCTTGTGGATTAAAATACGGTATAGAAGCCATCGCAATAACCGCCCCTGTTTTGGCATTGAGCATAACCGCGGCAGTCGCATCTGGATTTACATCTTTTTCTTTTAGCCTTTCAATATTATTTTGCAGAGCATTAAGGGTTGCTTTCTGCATGTTACTGTCGATTGTCAAACGAATTTTATTGCCAGGTTGTGGAGCAACTCCGCCACGCCCCATAACATATTCCAGCTCATTATCCTGATTTCTTTGCCAATAGCCATAAGGGATTGAGCCAGGTATGCCATGTAAATAACTCTCGGCATAAAGTTCAACACCGCTTTTGCCGACTATATCATTCAAACCATAAGATAAACTCTTTAATTGCTGATATTCCTGTTCCGATATATTGCCTGTATAGCCCAAGACATGAGAAAAGAGATAGCTTTCTTCCGTATACTGTCGCTGCGAGATATCCGTTATTAGAACCCCCGCATACTTTTGATTTTGCTCATGAATTGTATTGATAATTTTTTGATTGACCGGACCGCTGACTTCAATGGCTTCTCCCTGTGTGAATTGCCAATTATGTTCTAAAATCAGATAGCGCATCTGCATGATCAAGAAGGCTTCCTGCATCGTATAAATGGTATCCCCGGCAGCCTCTATATCTTCAATCGCAAATTTTTCATAAAGTAAATATCGATAAAAATCATCGGGATTTATTTTAACTTGTTCCTGTTTATTTTTCGCCTCTTTTTCTGTTTTTAAAGCGAATAAATCTGTATTTTGTTGCCAGCGTTCAATGTCCTGTAAATCTTTTTTAAAAACAAATTCTACTTTATTTTGATTTGGATTGTTTTTCGATTCCAAAGACATATCAAAATAGTTGGTCAAATTACCAGGCATGGCTACACCGTTTTCCAATAATAATTCAGCTAAGCGCAACAGCATTTCATTCAAAGCTTTATTGGATAAGCCAGCATTGCTGATATACAGCATCGGTTTGGTAATGGAATAAGCCAAAGTCTTTCCGTTCAAATCAACAATATCCCCTCTCGGAGCTTGCACAGACATCTGTGCCCGCTGCCCTACAGTTTCCGGGATTTGATTTACCTGAGCAGAGCTTAATTGTAAAACAGAAGTTCGCACCAAAATAATCGTTAACATTAAAATGATGAAGATGCTGAGCAATAAATAGCGCGAGCGGCTAAAAGCTTTATGAGTGTTTGCCGATTTATGATCATTTTTCAAAAAAGGAAACTGCATCAAAATTTCTCCCTGTTCCTTAAATTATCCTCTGCATATACATCTTTTTCCTGATTGATAAACGGTAATATTTTATAGATGAAATAACCGATGATAAAAGTAAAGATCACGGTTATGATAAAATATTGTATATTAAAATCCGGCAATAATTCCCGTCCTCTAAGCGGTAAATCAAATTGAAGAGCAAGGTTTAAATCAAGTATAAAGTTTTCTATCATTTGAGCAATCAAAGAGAGCAAGAGAACTTGAATCGGCAAAAAAATAAATCTTCTTTGCCAGATATTCTGCAAAAAATGTTTAGCCAAAAATGAGGTGAACAGGCCGACAATCAAACTCATTCCCAATAATGAGGAGAAAAGCCAATCCCTGAATATCGCCGCTGGAATAGTCAAAAACAAGTAATCATAACCACCGTAAAGATAAGCAAAAGCCCAGGGCAATATATAAAAGACATCAGCATAATATGTTAAACCCGGCAAAAAAGCCTGGCTGATTTGATTCAAGAAAAATGCAAAAATAATATACACAATGAATTTAATCAATTTTGAAACACTACTTTGTTGCATCTACATCAATCTCTTTACTATTTTCTGTCGCGGCAATTTCATTTCCCTGCATAATAAAAACAACTTCCGTTTCAGCTAATTGTACAGAGGGCTCAACCACGGCCTGCCGAAAGCCCTGTTTATCAGTTGGAAGAATTTCAATAATTTTACCCAGTTCCAAACCATAGGGAAAAATCCCGCCGAGACCGCTTGTATAGATTAAATCTCCTTCTTTTAAAACAGCCGTTGCTGGAATTTCATCCAAGATACAGGTATTCTGCTTTTTGTATTCTTGATCACCGTGCAGGACGAAGGTTTGGCCGCGATTATTTTCAGCAAAACAACTAACCGAAAAGCCTTCATGGATAATCGGTAATACCTTGGCGCTCAATTCATCCGTATTATAAATTCTGCCGAATACCTGCGCTTGAGCATTGATGACCGGGAATCCTTCTTTTTCCGTCAAATCGATACCGTCCTTGATAC
>CAYFQU010000012.1:11289-31636 GCA_964345335.1 uncultured Mageeibacillus sp.
CTCTG
This sequence comes from uncultured Mageeibacillus sp., assembly GCA_964345335.1. GTDB lineage: Bacteria > Bacillota > Clostridia > Saccharofermentanales > DTU023 > UBA5436. The sequence goes on from CAYFQU010000012.1 coordinate 11,295, forward strand.
TCTATGCGATACAGACCTGACCATGAATTCAGCGGTTTTTGCAAAATTCTGGCTGCTGTAAAATCGGCATAATTATAACGAGTCGATAAATTATAAATATCTTTCAATTGATTATATTCAATCGCCGCTACTTCATTTTCTTTAACCTGTAATCGCAAGGCCACATTCTGTTCTTTTAAACTGTCAATTTCTTTGACATACTCGGAATTTTGTCTGTTCATGGCAAAAAAGTTTTTGGTACTGATTTGTATGGAATGTATTGCTTTTTCAATCGGATTAAAAATAAAAGACAAGGGCGTCGTACTCTTATTCACAATACTGGTAGGTAGAATTGAATAAACCATTAGAATAACGGATATAATCGCAACAATAAAAACGATTAAAAATCTTTTTCTTCGATTATTTGGCACAGCATTCCTCTCTATCATCAATATTCCTGCAATCAGATAAAACCTTCCGCTCGCATACTGATAGAAGATTTCATTCCGACAATAATATGGTCCAATACAGATACGCCTAATTCATTGCCCAGTTGCATAATTTTTCTGGTCGTCGTTACATCCTGCTCAGATGGAGTCGGATCGCCGCTCGGATGATTATGAGCTAAAATTAAACCGGCTGCATTATAGCGAATCGCTTCTCTAAATAATTCCCTTGCATTCAGTTCAACGGACTTGATATCCCCTGTCATCACCTGAACAGTGCGTATCAATTCTTGCTTTACATTTAATAAAGCTACATAAAATTCTTCTCTGGGCAAAGATTGCAGTAAATTCATAAAATAAAGCATGGCCTCTGATGCTGAACCTATATTCTCTTTCTGCTCATGCGCCAGAGTATTACTCATTCTCTTGCCTATTTCCAAAGCCGCTTTGATGCGAATTGCCTTTACTTTGCCAATGCCCGGAATTTGTCTTAAATCCTCCAAACTCGCACTGTCCAGGAAACGGAACCCTCCGACTTGATGGATCAATTGTCTGGCTATTTCAACGGATGTTTTACCGTTTTTGCCGGAAGCGATTAAAATTGCCAACAAATCCGTATCGGATAATGCCGTTTCGCCTAGTATTTCTAATTTCTCATAAGGCCTTTCCAAAAGCGGCCAGTCATTTACTCTTAATGTTTCTTTCATATCAATTTCCTTCTTTTGCAGCAGGAATTGATGGAAATGAAATTTAAATTACCCTTCTAATCTATTTTTTTGCTTAATACTCGGCATGCCCTACAGTTCTCGGAAACGATAAGACATCTCTGATATTGTTTACACCTGTCAAATACATAATCATTCTTTCAAAACCTAAACCGAAGCCGGCATGTCGAATAGAGCCATATTTTCTTAATTCCAAATACCAGCGGTAATCTTTTTCCGCTAAACCCAATTCTTGAATACGTTTCGTCAGGAGTTCAAGGTTTTCTTCTCTTTGGCTACCGCCTACAATTTCACCGACCCCCGGTACCAGACAATCCATCGCCGCAACTGTTTTGCCGTCTGCATTTAACTTCATGTAAAAAGCCTTAATATCTTTCGGATAATCAGTCACAAAAACCGGACCTTTACAGACTTTTTCCGTCAAATAACGCTCATGCTCTGTCTGCAGATCAATCCCCCAGGAAACCGGATATTCAAATTTTTGCTCCGCTTTCTGCAAAGCTTCGATCGCATCTGTATAGGTCATATGGACAAATTTACTGTTCAATACAAGATGCAGACGATCCAATAAAGATTGATCGACAAATTGATTAAAAAACTCCATCTCTTCGGGGCATTTTTCAAGTACATGTCTGATAATGGCTTTGATCATATTCTCCGCTAAATTAGCACAATCCTTTAAATCGGCAAAAGCAATTTCCGGTTCGATCATCCAGAACTCAGCGGCATGCCGCGGGGTATTGGATTTTTCCGCACGGAAGGTCGGACCAAAAGTATAAATATTTCTAAAAGCCATAGCATAGGCTTCTCCGGCTAATTGTCCGCTCACGGTTAAATGTGTTTCGGATCCGAAAAAGTCCTGGCTGAAGTCTACTTTACCGGCATCATCAAGCGGCGGCTGATTGGGATCGATCGTGGTAACTCTGAACATTTCACCCGCACCCTCAGCATCACTTGAGGTGATGATCGGTGTATTCACATAGACAAAATCCTGTTCATTAAAAAATTTATGAATAGCAAATGCAGCTTCCGATCTTACTCTGAAAACAGCAGAAAATAAATTTGTTCTGGGTCTCAAATGCGCAATCGTGCGCAAAAATTCCGCTGAATGTCTTTTCGGTTGTAAAGGGTAATCCTCAGGCGAATCCCCTTCTACGACAATTTCCCGTGCTTTCATTTCAAAAGGCTGCTTTGCCTGCGGAGTCGGAACAATTATTCCTCTGATCGTTAAGGAGGCTCCGTTACCTGTCCTGGCAATCTCATCATAATTTGCGATATGCTCTCTTTCAAAAACAATTTGCATCGGTTTGAAGAAAGAGCCGTCATTGAGGGTAATAAAGCCAAATTGTTTTTGATCACGAATCGTACGTATCCAACCACCTATCGTAATCTCCTGATCAGCATACTGTTCAAGATTACGATACACATCTCTGATTAAAGTATATCTCATTATCTTCCTCACTTAACGCATTTTGAAATGTTTAAAAAACTAATTTTTACCACAGCATTTTTTGAACTTTTTACCGCTACCACATGGACAAGGATCATTTCTGCCAATCTTTTCCGATCTGGCTATTTTAGATTGACGCCATTCAAAAACCATTTCTTGTTGTTTCTGAGGTGAAATAATGTCATCCCATGCTTTAATATTATATAGCCAATCAGCTTTTGCCTCATGCATAGCGATAAATAATTTTTCAAAATCTATATTTAGGTTTAAAACAGAATCATCCGTTAACTCTTCTAAATGAATTTCTTCTTTTAAACTTCTGTTCAAGCCTTCCAGAAATCCTACAAAAATCTTCGGCTTATTTCGGAACCCTAAAGCTTCCTGAACTTCCTGAAAAGTACCCTGCCAAGTTTTTTCCGGATCCTGCAATATTTTTTCATAAGCAGCTGTTTCTAATTCATAGTACAGCTCAATATCAGCCATATTCTTTTGTTGACTTTGTTGATCTTGGAACATTGCATTCCATTGTTCAAGATAAGAACTCATAATTTATTTCCTTCCTTGTTGTCTACAATTTTTTCATTATAAATCAGTTTTATTTTTTTGCCAATGTGAGCCCGGCACCTCTACTTTTTTCACAAAGCTCCATTTTCGTTTAACGCTTAAAAGCCAAACACGATTCGATCAACAATGTTTCAAATGACAAACGATCATTCATCAAACCTTTTTTGACTTTCCAGTCAGATAAAAAAGCAAGGCGAAACAAATATTCCAACTGTTCAATATTCAGATGCGCCGTCTGCTTCAACAGCCGCCCGGCAATAGACGGATAGATTTTTAACGTTTGTGACAAGTTTTTTTCATTTTGTAATTCTTTGGCACAAATCAATTGCTTAATATGCCTTGTCAGCATATAGCGAATCAAGGGCAATGGCTCTTTTTGAGCGATAAGAGTTTCAAAGATAGTCAAAGCCCGCTTCGTATTTCCGGCAGATACGGCATCGGTTAAATCAAATATATTTCCTCGCAAATCTGCTCGGCAAACATTGTCAATCATCTCCAAATCAACACCGCCAGCCTGTAAATATTCCGCAAAGAGCAATACCTTTGACAATTCTTTTTCGATTTGTATCATCTCCGCATCACAGCGATCGATCAAGCTCTCGGCTGCCTGTTTGGTAATACCCAAGTTCTTTTTTTGTGCTAAAGCCTGTACCCATTGGCATAGTATATGCAAATCCTCTTTTTTTACTTCGACAATACTGCCATCTGCTGCAAGCCATTTGTCCAACAATTTTTTTCTGCGATTATCAACAGATTCTTCAAGCACAATGAAACAGGAATAAGGATTAAGCAAGGCAAAAATCATTTCAAACTGTGCGATCATCTCTTTATGATGCTCGGAATTCCCTTTTTCCGCCTTTTGAAATATCCCGGGATTTTCCAGCAAAATAATTTTTCTTTCCGACAGAAAAGCCGGTGTTTGCATTTCTTGTTTGATCCGGTCAATTTGGGCAGTTTCAATCAATTTATCGAATTTCAAGCGAATCAAATCAATATCCCGCATTTCTTCAGCCACAAAACGGTTAATAATTTGCTGCACCAATTGCTGAATTAAATACTTTTCTTCACCGTAAAATAAATAGCCTTGATGAAAGCGGCCATTATTCATTTCTTGTTTAGTTTTTCTAAAATCCAATATACTCATTTTTTATTCAATAAACGTAGATACTTCCCAAGAATTATTTATTAATTTTAACATAATTGCCCCGTTTTTATCCGTTCTTTTATTTTCAATTTGTTTTTCCGCCAAGCGATTCAGAAGATCTGGATGCGGATGACCATAGAAATTATAACCTACGGAAATAATGGCCAATTGCGGATTCACCTGTTCCAGGAAAGCCATACTCGTAGAATATCGGGAACCATGATGAGCAATTTTCAAAATATCTGACTGTAAAAATAATTGTTCAGCAAGCAGATCTTTTTCAATTTGCAGATCCATATCTCCGGTAAACAACAATGATAAATCTTCTATTGTTAATCGAAAACATAAACTCATTTGATTCATTTTCCGGGCAGAATAATAAGCTTCTCTAGGCGAAATAATTTCTGTCTGAAGTTGCAGCAAAGGAAGCTCCAACCGATCTCCAGCCTGCAACTCAAGAATGGGAATTTGATATTTCAGGCATTGCTCAAGAATCTCTTTTTGCAAATGATATTCTCCTTTTTGCGGTGCAAAAGTTTTCATCGGTACGATCAATTCTTTGATTAAATTCATTTCCAGGAGATCAATAATGCCCCCGCAATGATCCATATCCAAATGACTGATTAGAGCATAATCGATCTTTTTAATACCATGCTCCTGCATAGCCGGAATGATGACTTCATAGCCTTTATCTCTCTTTCCGCCGTCGATCATAAGTGTTTTTTGCCGGGGAGAAATAATCAAACAACTATCCCCTTGCCCTACATCTAAAAAAGTAATACTCCAGGATGGATTTCTGGTAAATATCTGCCAAAGCAATAAAATGGCCAATAAGTAGATGCTAGCTGTTTTTTTCATTCGCCAATTGATATGCGGCCGCAAAACAAAATATTTTATTTTACTGAAGAAAGTGTAAATGAATACATACATTAAGAATAAAACAATCATTCGTATCAGGATACTTTTTTGATTTCGGATCAAAAAACTCTGCATGTCAGATTGTCCTAAAATCTCTAAAAAACGTAAGACAGATGTATAAAAATAGCTTGTAAAGCTCTTCAGCAGAGGGATATTCAGCCATTCATGGAAAAGATAAACTAAGAACAAAATATAGCCGTTTAAAAAACAAACTGCCAAAGGGAATGCCAGCAATAAATTCATCAGAAAAGCTGATAAAACCGCTATGCGCATATTTTGCACAAGCAACGGCACCATGAGCAGCTGCAAAAAATAATGTAAGCTCAGTGTATGGAGTATTCTATATTTTCTTAAAAGATTTATTTTTAATAAATAAGGAGTCAAAGAATAGATCAGATAAGAGATCAAAAAGCTCAATTGGAAAGCCGATTGCCAGGCCAAAAACGGATTAAGCAATAAAAGTCCGATTAGGATCATATATAAAATTTGTTTTTTAGGAACAAAAATATGCTTTGCTACAAAAAATTGATCTAAAAAATAGGTCAAGCTCGCCCTGATTAAACCAATTGGAAAATCAGTCAGCCAAAGAAAAAGCAAAACAGAAACAGCAATGCCGGTATAAACTAATAGACTTTTCTTCTTTTTGGCAGGAAATAATTTGAAAAACGGTAAGAGGAATAATTCAAAGTGAAAGCCGGAAATAGCCAGAACATGCCCTAAACCTAAATTGGCAAAACTTTGTTTTAATGGATGATTCAAATAAAATTTTTGTCCAAAACAAAAACTCAAGATAAAATCGGCATTGTTTGACTGAATATGTTCGCTTAACCAAAAATGAAATTTCTCTAATTCCTGTCTTTTTAAAAAATTTAAGTTCCCCCGAAAATCAAATTGTGAACTCACTTCTACAGGTTTTGCAAGAGCATAGCAATTAAAACTTGCTAAATATTTCTGTTGATCAAAACCGCCCGGATTCCTTTGCTTCTCCGGCTTTTCAATCAAAAAAGTTCCGCTGATTTTATTGGGTAGCTCCTGTTTTGCCTCAAACCAAACAGCATAATTTTCTCCCTTTCGATTTTGACAAAGCAGTAAATTCTTTTTTTCTCCGAAACTCAGCGTTTCTCTTTTGTGCAATGTCATATTCTGTATTCGACCATCATTCTGCTCGGCATGTTTTGCTTGGCGAACAGCTTGTTGCATAAATAAGGAAAAAACAAGCAGCAAGAATAGTAAGAGAAAATAAAATTTTTGATTTTGATGACTTAATAAGGGATAAACAAAATAAAATAGTACTGAAATTAAGAAAATAAACAACAATACATAAGGCAGACCTATCTTAATGAAGAAGCTGCAAACGCATAAAGCAAAAGCAGTGTGCAACAAGCCCTTGTTTTGCCAATCAAATAAAAAACTGATAACTCTGCGATAATAAAAAATATCCATGCAGCTATTATCAGTTTTATCATTTCGTATTTAAGATCTTTTTTTATAAATAACAATAAAAATGAGAATGATTCATTCAAGAACCGTCAAAATCGCCGATTTCAATGGATCCAGACCTGTTTTCTTCTCCGCTGAAACAATAATCGGTTGAAAGTCTTCGCCCATAGTTGTCGCAAGAACATCTTTTAATAGCTCAACTTGCGGCTTCACTCTGGTTTTTTTCAATTTATCGGCTTTAGTCAGAACAATCACATAAGGGATCCCTGAATGTGCCAGCCAATCGAGCATAGCAATATCATCGGCAGTCGGCTTATGCCGAATATCTAAAAGCTGAATAAACAAATGAATTTCTTCCGTTTCAATAAAGTCATTCGTCAAATTGGAAAATTTTGCTTTTTCTTTTTGTGAGGTTTTAGCATATCCATAACCCGGCAGATCAACCAAATAAAATTTTTGATCGATATTATAAAAAATAATTTGTCTGGTTTTACCCGGACTTTGACTTGTTCTTGCCAGATTTTTATTATTACAAAGAGCATTGAGCAAGGAAGATTTCCCCACATTAGACTTGCCCGCAATCACGATTTTTGCTAAATCATCCTTAGGAAATTGATTTTTAGAGCCTGCTATTAGTGCTAATTTTGAATTTTGATAATTTATTTTCATTTCTTTTGTATCCCCTTCAATTCATTGTTATAATAACCGTACTTGGCAAAGTTAACAAGCGAGGTGTCTATGTCAAAACCAAATCAAGATCCGCCAATATCTTCACAAGCCGAGATGTTGGTTTTGAGAAACTATGAAGAAAGAATTCTCAATCCAATCGCTCCGATTGCAATCATCAGTGAACAATTGGATCCTGCTTTATCTGATGCAATCAATTTTCATTTAAGAAATAGAAGAGCTCAGACAATTAAAGAATTTCCGGAGCAGAATGCCTATCCGGGATATTATCGATCGGATTATCGTATTTCCGTAAATCTGAATCGTTTCGCATCGGGGGAAGGTCATGCGCGTTTATTGGAATCAGTCAGAGGACATGATCTTTTTATTATCACCGATGTTTTAAATTACGGACAATTCTATCAGCGTTTTAATCAAACCGTTTCGATCAGTCCGGATGAACATTTTGAAGATTTATGCCGCATTATTTCAGCTGCCCACGGTGTCGCCAAGAGAATCAATGTCTTTATGCCTTATCTATATGAGGGCAGACGTTATCGCCGTACCTATCGCGAATCTCTGGACTGCTCAGTCATGCTGAAACGACTTTTCGACTTGGGTATTGATAATTTCATCACCTTTGACGCTCATGACGATCGCATAGCTAATGCAGTTCCTAGAAGAAACTTTGAATCTGTACAAACATCTTTGCAATTAATTGAGGCTTTACTCGAAGAGTATACGGATTTAAAAATTGATAAAGAGAATTTCATGATTGTCAGCGCCGATGAGGCTTCTATCAAACGTTGTATTTATTATGCTTCTTTGATGAAAGTACCTCTCGGTATCTTTTATCGTCGTTATGATCCGCGTCTGTTAAGCAAAGGACAATATACAACTCAGTACTTGAAAACCAATGCCGAAAAAATGTTTCTTGGTGATAATATTGAAGGTAAAGATGTTTTAATTGTCGATGATATGATTGATACCGGCGTTACGGTTTTAGAATGTGCTACACAGTTGAAAGAACAAGGCGCCAAACGTATTTTTGTTGCCGTATCTTTCGCCCAATTTTCCAAGGGTTTCGAAAAATTCAATCAAGCTTATGAAAGCGGTATGATCAACAAAGTTTTCTCAACAAATTTGGCATATTGTTCACCTGTCATGCTCAATACCAGATGGTATCGCAGCGTCAATCTTGCCAAATACATGGCTTTGTTGATCGACGGTTATAACCACGATGCCTCTTTATCTAATTTGATCAATCCGACCCAACGCATAAAAGAACTATTAGAGTCTTATAAAGGAGCTTCCCATGTCAGAGAATAAATGTATTATCAATCCGGAGGATACCGATTATTATCGTTATGATCAGTACGGCGACAATCCTATGCCCGCTGATGCACCTGTAGGGATCATTTCATTGATCGGAGCAAAGGAATTCGGTGCCAAAGTTAATCAGCATTTGGTAAATCGCCGCAAGGAATATTTGGACACTTCTACAGAAACCATAAATGTCCCCGGTTTTCTGCGTGATGATTATGAAATCCAGGCAGAAGCCGTTCGTTTCTCAACCGGTGAAGGCAAAGGCGTTTTGAATCAAACGGTACGCGGTCATGATTTATATATTATTTGTGATGTAACAAATTATAGCTGTACTTATAAAATGCGCGGTATCACCAATCATTTCAGTCCCGATGATCACTATCAGGATTTAAAGCGCATCATTTTAGCAGCTTCCGGTCAAGCCAGAAGAATCAATGTGATCATGCCTTTCCTTTATGAGAGCAGACAACATCGCAGAGCGGGCAGAGAATCTTTAGACTGTGCTTATATGCTGGAAGATATTTTTGATTTGGGAATCAGCAATTTTATTACTTTTGACGCTCATGATGATCGTGTTGCCAATGCAGTGCCAACAGCAAGTTTTGAATCTGTACCGTCCACCTATCAAATTCTTAAAAGTTTAATTCGTTCCATACCCGATATCAAAATCGATGCCGATTCTTTGATGATTATCAGCCCGGATGAAGGTGCGATTGGACGTTCCATGTACTATGCCTCCATGCTCAATGTGCCGCTCGGTACATTCTATAAACGCAGAGATTATTCACAGGTTATCGACGGCCGCAATCCGATTATCGCCCATGAATTCTTAGGCGATTCCGTCGAGGGTTATGATGTGTTGGTTGTCGATGATATGCTGTCATCCGGTGAATCCATGCTTGACTTAGCAAAATGTTTAAAGCAAAAAGGAGCCAAAAGAATTATTTGTGCTGCTACCTTCGGTCTTTTTACAAATGGCGTGAAAGAATTTGATAATTATTATAAAAAAGGTTTAATTGATAAAGTCATCGCCACAAATTTAATTTATTTACCGGATGAAGTTAAAAAAGCACCATGGTTTGTTGAAGCCGATATGACAAAATTCGTAGCTCTGTTGATAGATGCGATGAATCACAATGCCTCTATGGGCAGTTTGATTACACCGACTAATAAGATCAATAAACTATTGAATAAATTAAAAAAGTAAAAATCGAAATGAAAGAAATTTAAAATAGCTTTTTCCCGTTTTGAGAAAAAGCTATTTTTTGTTGTTCATAATCAACCGTCAAGCGGAAAATTATAAATAAGAAGCTGCGTCTTCATCCAATACGACAATCACATCACGATGCAATTGCAAAATAGAGGCAGGTATCATCGGTGTGACCGGACCCTGCAATGCTTCTTTCACGACTTTGGCCTTTGCTTTGCCGGAGACAACAAAGACTATTCTGGCAGCTTGCATAATCGACATATAACCCATTGTAACAGCCTGTTTCGGTACTTCATCAATAGAATCAAAGAACCTTGAATTAGCCTCAATGGTAGCTTGTTGTAAATCAACCACATTCGTTGCAGGCATAAATGAATCGCTTGGTTCATCAAAGCCTATATGACCGTTCGGACCCATGCCCAATAATTGCAAGTCGATATAACCGGCTGCTTTAATTGCTTCATCATAAGCTCTGCATTCAGCTTCTTTATCTTCTGCCAAACCATCCGGCACATGTGTATTTTTCGGATCAATATTGATATGATTTAATAAATGATCATTCATAAAATAACGGTAACTTTGTACATCTTTCGGGCCTAAGCCGACATATTCATCAAGGTTAAAAGTTTTTACTTTACTGAAATCCAAGTTTTCTTCAGCACATTGACGAACTAACTCTTTATAAGCGCCAACAGGTGTTGACCCCGTTGCGAGTCCGATTACAGAATCTTCTTTCAGGCGAATCTGTGCAGCGATAATATCTGCGGTAACTTTACTTAATTCTTGATAATCTTTGGTAATGATAATTCTCATTATTTTTCCTCCTTTATTTCGTCACGATCAATAACGGCACTTTTTTTCAATAAAAATAAAGTCCAGAGTGTGATCATTGTGATTAAAATCTCAATACCTGTAATCAAGCCGAATACCTCCAGCTGATTACCCGAAACAAAAATATTAAATAATAAAATCAATATGATACACAGTATATATAATAGAAATTTACCCAAGGCATTATAGCGAAAGAAAACTAAGACACTGTGAAAAGCAGTCGTTCCCTTACTCGCTTCCTGTGGCTCTCTCTGCTGGTTTGCGACAGTTGATTTCGCTGTATTTTTTTTCGATTTTGTACTCTTATTTCTTGTGCTCATGACTTTTTCTACTATATACTTTCAAGCATATTTTCTCAATATTTTTTTACAAAATTTCAACATCTTATTCCGGTAATTGGGGTTTCACGAAATATGTTTTGAAATGTGTATAAATGACCATACCGGGTTTGGCTCCTTTGGGTTTCTTTACATATTTTGCCAAACAGCAATCAACCGGAATTTTATCTCCGGAGCCGGTTTTTATTTTATTGCTTTCACTATACCAGGCGGCGATTTGTGCCGCTTGTTCCACATGTTGGTCCTCGATATCCCGATTGCCTTCAGCTCTCAACAGCACATGGGTACCGGTCATCTCTTTGGCATGAAACCATAGATCATCCGGTCCGGCAAAATGTAAACTCAATTCATCATTCTGCAAATTATTTCTGCCGGCATAAACCATAATGCCCTGATCAATTTCGAATTTTCTGATCGGTAAGGGCTTGGCTTGCTTAACCTTTGATTTTTTCTTTTGATTCTGCTGTTTATTTCTCATATATTTTTTACTCTTTTTGCCTGGTTTCCCCGGATTCAAAGCATTCTGTAAAAGATGTTTAGGATTTTCCTGTTCTTTGATTTCTGGCTTTTTCTCAGTTTTTTCAGTCTGCCTGATCTCAAAGTCAATAGCCGCTAAATCCTCCATACTTTCCGCTTTATCCAATGCCGTTATCAAAGAGAACAGCCATTGCAATTCAGCTTGATCTTCTGCCAAAAATCTCTCAGCACTGGCTAATTTGGATTGTGCCTTGCGATATTTCTTGAAATAAACAGCTGCATTATCTGCCGGTGTCAGATGAGCCTTGAGCGGGATCGTCAGTGTTTTTTGTTCCGGATCATAATAGTCAATCACTTCGGCCTCGGCGGCACCGTCTTTTACCAAATACAGTTGTGAATTTAGCAATTCACCCAATTTTTTATATTTTTCGGCTTGCAAGCCGGCTTGATAATCTTTTTGATGAAAATCTAATTTTTTCTGAACATGCTGAATGGTCTGTTGTAAAAGACGTTCTAATTGGGCCTGTTTTTGCGAAAACAAATGATCCTGATCCTGCAAAGAATAAAAAACATCCATCGCCATGGAAAGGGTGCTGATTTTTTTATAAAAGGGCTGTTCCGGCAATAAAAAAGCATGAAAATCAAAAGGCTTCGTATCATGCTCCGATCTGAAATACAAAGACGGACAATCAGCCTGTACCGCAATCATCTCGGCAATTTGATAGAAAGAGTCCGAAACCGACTTTTTCTGTGTCAGTGTTAATTGATCCACATGTAGTCGGCTGTCAATTCCCGCCTGATCCACGACCGCATTCGCCAAAAGAGGAGAGAAACCTAAGACATGATTTAAAACACTTCTGCTCACACTCAGCTTTTCAGTTTCATCTGCCAAGAAAGGTAAAATCTCATCTTTCGCTGCGAGATAATAGTCTATGCTCCATTTATTTTGCTGAGGAGGCAATTCATAAGCACGAGCAGGCATGATCTCCCTTTTACTGGAAATATCCTGATCAACATGCACGATAGCATCATGAATTTTATCAGCTTCATTAAGCAAGATCAGATTGGAATAGCGACCCATAATTTCAGCTGCCAACGTTTTCACAACACTGTCGCCGAGCTCATTGTTCGTCAAAAACTTAAAGAGAAACACTCTTTCATATTCCGGCTGTTCAATATCCAGCAAAGTTGCTCCGCTCAAATATTTGCGCAACAGCATACAAAAGGCCGGTGGCATTTTGGGATTTTCATAATCACGACTGGTTAAAAACAAACGAGGGGAGGCAGGATTGGCTGAAAGCAACAATTTTTTCATTACTTTTCTGGTCCGAAAGTGCAACAAAATCGTAAAACGATTCGGTTGATAAATTTTATCAACTTTCGCATCTTTCAATTCATAAAGCAATTCGTTTTTTAATGATCTGGCGCTGATTCCATCTAAAGGCATACCACTCTGCCCTTTCCTACTTGTTCTTTTAAGCTGACCGGGATTTGATAAGCAGCTTGTTGTTTAATAATCTTTTTCTGAAAATCCGAGTCGGCTAAAGAGATGGCACAGCCACAATATTTTTGCCGATAAAGACCGTCTTCTCTGGCCATCTGCTGCCCTTTTCTAAAACCCTCTGTAAAATCGGCCGCTAAATAAGATACACCATATTTTTCAGCATTTCTTTGACCGGCAAGATGTATCAATTCATGATTTTGATAGGGACTGACTAAAAGAGTCGTCGTGAACACATCAAAATCATTTGCTTGCGCATATTCAGCAACGCGATTCAGGCGATGTTCATAGCAAAAAGCGCAGCGTTCAATAGTGCGGCCGTAAGCGCACCAGGTTTTAGGTTCGCATTTTTCTTCAACCAATAGTTTCAGATCACGGATTTTTGCCAGTTGCATTGCCCCTTCCAAACGGCGATACCATTCTTTTTCCGGATGAATATTCGGGTTATAAAAAAATAAAGTGATATCGTACTTTCCAGTTGCTTTGAGAAGCTCTGTCGGATATTCTCCGCAAGGCCCGCAGCATATATGCAATAACATTTTTTCAACATTTTGTTTCATCAGATTTCCTTAATCATTTGCTTCTGTATTCGTTTCATTCTGCAAACCGATTTGACGATTTAAGATTTCATTCTCCCGTTTAACAGGCGGAGTTAAACGCAAATGTTTCCAACCAAATTTTGTTAAAATTCTGCCGCGCGGTGTTTTTGCGATAAAGCCCAACTGCATTAAATAAGGCTCACAAACATCTTCGATCGTCTTCGCATCTTCACCCGTCATGGCAGCTAAAGTATCCAGTCCGACCGGCCCTCCGCCAAAAGTTTCCGCCATGGCCAACATCAAATTGCGATCCGTATTGTCCAGGCCCGCTTCATCGATTTCCAAAGCCTTCAACCCTTTGCTGACGATCTGAACATCGATGATACCGGTACCCTTCACTTCCGCAAAGTCACGCATTCTGCGCAATAAACGAATCGCGATTCTAGGCGTACCTCGGCAACGAGAGGCAAGCATTTCCAAGCCCGGCTGATCAATGCCGATATGCATCAATTCAGCATTATGCTTTAGAATTTCCGCTACTTCTTTAGGTGAATACAGTTCTAAACGATGAATCATCCCGAAGCGATCACGTAGAGGAGCACTTAGTAGACCCGCTCTGGTCGTCGCTCCGATCAGAGTAAATTGCGGCAAATCCAGCCGAATCGATCTGGCACTGGGACCCTTCCCGATAATAATATCGACTACATAATCTTCCATCGCCGGATAGAGAATTTCCTCTACTTGATAATTCAAGCGATGAATTTCATCAATGAATAATACATCATTGGGCTGTAAATTCGTTAATAAGGCGACCAAATCCCCCTGTCTTTCGATGGCGGGGCCTGAGGTGACTCTGATATTTGAATGCATGCTCTGTGCGATAATACCGGCTAAGGTTGTTTTTCCCAAACCCGGCGGGCCGTATAAAAGCACATGATCCAAAGATTCTCCTCTTTTTTTCGCAGCCTCGATAAACACCTGCAAATTTTTCTTGATTTTATCCTGACCGTAAAAATGTTCGAATGTTAAAGGGCGCAAAGCTCCTTCTCCGTTGTCGTCATGGCGCAATTCCCGATCCACGATACGCGGCTCTTCCATTTCCAAATCGAAATCCTGATTAAAAATACTGTAAAAACCGTCTTGGCTCATCTCTCTTATTTACCCTCAATGTAATTTATATTCTGATTAAAAACTTTAAAGCACATTTCAATAAGGACTCCAGTGTAATCTCCAACTCATTGTCCTGCATATGGGCTAAGGCTTTACCGGTCGCCTGATCCGCCTCTCTCTCACCATAACCCAGAACAACCAAGGCCGCAACGGCTTCATTTCTGAAACCGGAAAATCCCTGCAAGGCAAGAGTTTCGTCAAATTCCGGATGTTCCTTTTGAATTTTTTCAATAGTCGGCAGCGATTTTTTAAGTTTATCCTTTAATTCCAAAACAATCCTTTGCGCCGTTTTCTTACCAATACCCTTCACTTTGGTCAGCATATCATAATTATCGTTCAGCACGGAAATCGCAAAAGCATCCGGACTGATATTCGCTACAATGCTGCCGGCCACTCTTGGTCCTATCCCGCTGACCGTAATCAATAATTCAAAAAGACTTTTGATTTCCTGCGTAGGGAATCCAAAAAGAGAGATCTCATTTTCCCGTACATTCATATATGTCCAGACCTTGGCTTTTTCGCCGACAGCCGGAAAAGCGGCGCTCAAAGCCGCGTCACAATAAATCTGAAAACCGACGCCTTGTACAGAAACAATCATATGCTCCGGATTTTTTTGAATAATAACACCTTCTATGAAAGCCAGCATTTTTTCTTCTCTTTTCTATTTTTGATAACCGCCTACAGCCAGGGCATCATAACGATTTCCGCTATGTGCATGACAAACCGCGATCGCGATGGCATCCGCCACATCATCCGGTTTAGGAATTTTTTTTAAATTCAAAAGCAATTTGACCATTTCCTGCACTTGGGCTTTTTCCGCAAGACCATATCCGGTAACTGCTAATTTCACCTGTTTAGGCGTATATTCAAAGACCGGGATCTTGAACGCAGCAGCTGTGACAACAGCTACACCTCTGGCCTGAGCAGTGCCGATAGCGGTAGTCGTATTGCGGCTGAAAAACAACTCTTCAATCGCCATCGCTGCGGGTTGATAATGTTCAATTAACTGTTCCAGGCTCTGTTTAATGACGAATAACCTTTCCGGAAAATAGGATTTAGCCTTCGTGGTAATCATTCCATAATCCAATACTTTAAATCTATTATTTGTATAATCAATAAAAGCATATCCGGTGATGGCATAGCCCGGATCAATTCCCAAAATAATCATAAAAGCCTTTCTCAATCAAACATTTGTTCTTATTTTAACATATAATTTTTCAAAGCAGAATTTTTATAAATAATTTTGTTATACTTATTTGTAATCAGATTGTCAGAAAGTTAGGCTATGGATAAAAAAGCTCCGAACAGAAAATACTCAACATTAAATAAAAAACAAAAGGCCGTACGCCGTAAATCCTGGTTGCGTATCATTAAGTCTTTTATTTTACAGGGTCCTGTTTCCTGGAGAAATCGCAGAGCAGGCCGCATTTGGGACTATGTCGTCGACTTTTTCCAATTAATTGTATTTTATGATTTATTTGGTCAGGCCGCCTCCGTTGTTTATTATTTGCTTTTGACCTTTTTTCCTATTCTCATTCTGACCATGTACTTTGTTTCAATGATCACGAGAAATATCGCTTTTCAACCCGAAACTGTTGATCTGTTAGGCTCTTTCTTACCGGGGCCGGTTTTGGAAATCATTTCCTCCTTAACGCAAAACATCAAAGCGCCTTTGTCTGTTTTCTCTTTAATCATATCCATTTTAACCGCTTTATGGGCCGCGAGTCGCGGTGTCGGTCAGGTCATCAACGGCATTATCAATATTTATCCCAAGAAAGATAAAAGTATTCCGATGGCATATCGAATCGCCGGAATTATCTTAACCATTGTCGTTTTCCTTTTGCTCGCCCTGGCAACGATGGTGATGAGTTTCGGTCGTGCCTTGTTTAATTTTTTAAATCAACATTTATCATTTTTAAAAATCGATCAACATGTGATTGATATCAGTACATATGGCATCGGATTTCTGCTGATTTTTGCTATTTTATATATTCTTTACTTTATCGCCACCAAGAATTCCGCTGCGAATATTCCGAAATTCCCAGGAGCCATTTTCGCCACTTGTGGCTGGATTCTGCTCTCTTTCTTCTACTCTTTCTATATTGCCAACAAAGCGAATTTAGCCAGTTTATACGGCGGTCTTGCCAATATTATCATCCTTATGCTTTGGTTAAATTTCACTGTACAAATTATTCAATACGGAGCTTTGCTGAATTATCAAATCGCCTGGTACCGTATGCAGAACAAGCAGAATTATCAAATTTTAAATCAAACGATCAAAGAAATCGGCAATGATAAAAATCCTTTTGAATATTTAAAAGAAGAAAATTTAAAAGAGGAGAATATAAAGGAAAAGAGTTCAGAAGAAGAACCAAAGGATGAGTAATGCTTCACCTCCTTGTAGTTTGTCTATATGTAAAAGCTCAACCGAGGAACCAAAGGATGATTCATCTCATCTATATTTTCAGATAGCATCTCTTATAAAAAGTGAAAATTAGTCATTCTAAACTCAACGCTTTTCTTTTAACTGATCCGTATCCAAGATAATTGTAAAAGGCCCATCGTTTAGTAACTCAACCTGCATATCAGCTCCGAATTCACCATGCTGGTAATTAGGGAAATCTTTTTCCGCTAGACTTAAAAAATATTCATATAATTCCTTGCCTAAAGCTGCCGGAGCGGACTCCGTAAAGCTTGGCCTGTTGCCTTTGCGGCAATTGCCATACAAAGTGAATTGAGAAATGATCAGCACATTTCCTTGAACCGCCTGCAGATCTAAATTTGTTTTACCTTCTTGATCGGCGAAAATTCTCAGTTTGGAAATTTTGCGCCATAATAAATCCGCTTCTATCCTGCCATCG
This sequence comes from uncultured Mageeibacillus sp., assembly GCA_964345335.1. Classification (GTDB taxonomy): domain Bacteria; phylum Bacillota; class Clostridia; order Saccharofermentanales; family DTU023; genus UBA5436. Next base: position 28,880 of record CAYFQU010000012.1, read on the forward strand.
TCTTGACCTACACCCAGAAAAATCAATAAGCCATGTTCTATATTTCCGATCGTTTCATGATCAACGCTGACCTTTGCTCTTTTGACTCTTTGTACAATCGCTTTCATAGAACCTCTGCATAATGAAAAATAAATAATTTTTATCTAATTTTATAATTTGCAAATCATTACATTTCATTCTACCATATCAATTATTATTGGTTTTGTCATTCAGCACATTAAGGGTTTCATTATGACTAAAAAAAATCAACATTTACCCTCTACTCTTATATTCAGCATAAGTTTTATTCTGGTTCTGCTTTTGCTTTTCTTAGGAAGATATTTTTTGAAGCGTCCAGCTGAAACTGAATCTTCCAATCAGACGAAAGAAAAAACGGAGCATCGTTCTACGATAGAAGACAGTTTACAAGCGGAGCATTCAGAAACAAAAGTGACCGAAATAAAAATCACGGAATCCATGACGGCAACGGAACATAAAATGGTTACCAAAGAGATACTGGATACATTGGTACATGAGATTATCGAACCGGCTATTCCTACTTTTAACGGCAAAGTGCAAATCGCTTTTAACGAACTTGATGCTGATTATCACTATGTCTATGCCAATCAAAATGACTATATTTACCCTGCCAGTTTACCTAAATTATTCCTGATGACTTTTTTATTTGATCTAAGGGAACAAGGCTTGATGACCTTTGATCAAAACATCATGGACTTAATAGAGAACATGATCATTTACAGTGATAATGATTCCTTTAATGCCCTATTGTATGAAGTCGTGGAAGTTTTTCCCGAGCAAAATCCTTATGATATGTTAGATGAATTTTGCCGGAAATATGGTTTTAATGAAACAATTTTGCACAATTATTATCAATTAGATTCGGATTACGGATCTGTCCTGCATAATTATTTAACAGATTTTGTATTCCAAACGACGGTGACAGATTTAAATGATTGTTATCAATTACTATATGAAGGTCAGATGGCAAGCAAATCAGCCTCAAAGGAAATGTTGAATATTTTAAGCCGTCAAGACAATATTTATAAAATTCCCGCTCTGTTGCCGGAAGAAGCTGTTACTTATAATAAGACCGGGGAATTGGATGAATTTACGCATGACAGTGCCTTGATTGAATCTCCGAATGCCAACTATGTTCTGAGCATTATGACAGAAGCGGAATATGATTCTTATGCAAATGAACTCGCTATGCAAGATCTTTCCCTGAAAATTTATCAATTTTTAAATTGGGAAAACTGAGTATGCTCAGGACCTTCAGCAAATAAATTTTAATGTTCCTGAAAGCTCTCAAAATTATCAAGATCTATATAATAAAGGCAATAATTCTTGATTCCGTTCCTGATCAATGATATGTGCATAAACAGTTTGATAAATTTTTCTGATCATATCATTCAGATAAATTTCCGTATTGGAAGCATTGGCTGCCATTAAGTACATCGGCATAGGATGATCTTCCAAGGCAAAACCGGGCATTTTATAATGTTTTGTTAAAATCGTAAAACCTGTTCTCTGGTAAAAACGCAAACGCCTGAATGCCATATTGGAAAAATCCGGCGGCTCACATTCCAAAATAATCGGTTTTTTGAAATATCGAATTATATATTTCAAAAAATGTCCGCCATATCCCTGATTTCGATAATTTCGGCGGATCACTAAATAATCGCAAAAGAAAAACTCCGAGAAATCATGGCCGAGACATAAGCCGAGCAATTCCCCTTGAACATTTTCAAAAATTTTTATTTTGAGTATCGGACGCTCCATAATTAAAGCTATTTGCTCGGAGTCAGGACATTCTTCTTTAGGAAAAGAATCTTGCAGTATTTGATATATTTCTGTAAAATCCTTCTCCTGATAATCTCGAACTTTAAAATGTTGATTTTCCGGCATCAATAGAAACTCGCAATCTCGCTCGCACTTTTCTTTTCACGATGAATCGTTTTACTATCCGAATAACCGAGTGAAATCACGGAAACAATCATTTCATCTTCCGGTATTTTCAAGTATTGTGCCAAAGCCTGTGCATCACGAATCCCCATGACTAAACTGTCAATACCTCTATTTTTGGCACTTAATAATAAATAAGCATCATGGATGCCGACATCATAAACACCCCAATTTTCACCCAATTCATTCGCCAAATCACCATTTGGTGTCTGGTAACCGCTAAGACCGGTTTTGACAGTTGAAATAATCAAAGCAGCTGCATTTTCCGTATTTTTCGCATTAAAAGCCGGCAAGCAATATTCTCGTACGAGCTGTTTCATGGATTCGCTGAGCACACAATGATATCTGGTACATTGCGTGTTTTTCCATGACGGTGCTTTTTGTGTTTCTTCAATAATTTCCAACAATAATTCTTGACTGATTTCATTATCTTCATTATATTTTCTGGCACTATAACGACTGTTAATCAATTCAGAAAATTCCATAATTCCCTCCTGCAGCTCATCTAACAAATATGTATACCTATCTTATACAAATCAGCAAACAAAGCAAATTTCAAAAAATAAAAATGATTTTGGAGAATAAAACATATATCTTCGTTCGTTCTTAAACTCAAGCCGCACGCATTTTCCTTAACGACATACCGTACAATATGACTGCTACCAGTTGTGCAATGACAGAGATAAGTACCATTGTAATGATACTCCGGTCATACAATGCACCTAGCAACCAGCTTCCCAAAAACCAGGCAATGCCGAATCCGGTTTCGAAAATTCCATAACCGGTCGCTCGCAT
>CAYFQU010000013.1:0-28286 GCA_964345335.1 uncultured Mageeibacillus sp.
AAGTATCGCTCAGCTTGATGAAATGGCCATTAACTATTGCCTCGTTGAACCATAAAATAATATTATGCACTCCACAACAAACTAAAAAAGATCCAAAACAACCGGTTTTGAAAGGATTGATTTTAATAATAAATTCGTTGTGCTGAAATTGCACTTTGGAGAGCCGGGTAATGTTTTATATTTACGACCCAATTATATTAAAGTAATCGCTGATTATACCAAAGAACAAAAAAGGAGCAAAGTCGTATTCTTTTTTCTTCCCTTGTTTCATAGTTTGCCGTATTTCTCCTGGTTTGTCTTAAAATGTAATTTATTTTACTTATAAATTTTTTTCAAAAGCCAATACTTCTTCCCATAAAGGAATCGACGTGCTGGCACCTTGTCTGGAAACGGCAAGAGCAGAAGCGATCGAAGCTTTATGCAGGCTTTCTTCGGGATCTTTAGTTTCGGCAAATGCTTTCATAAAATAGCCTGTAAAAGTATCGCCGGCCGCTGTTGTGTCAACTACCTTGACTTCAAAAATCGGATGATGTTCTCTTATATCCTGATGTGCATAATATGCTCCTCGTGCACCAACGGTCATGATGATATGGCTTTCTGGATATGTTTTGACCAATTGATCTAAGAGTTCCTGATCTGTTTCTACTTTGACGAGCTGTGCAGCTTCAATTTCATTGAGCATGAAAAAATCAATCTTATGTAAAGGAATTTCGGCAATCCGCTCATCCATCGGTGATGGATTCAGTACTATTTTCATGCCTCTGTCCTTTGCTTTATCCACTATATAAGGAATTTCATTGATCTCATTTTGTAAGATCAAAAAATCGTTTGCGGCAAAATGTTCCAGGGTCTGATCAATCTGTTCTTTCGTTTGTCTACGATTAGCTCCACCGTAAACCAAAATACAGTTTTGACCGTTTTTATCAACCTGAATAAAAGTATGACCGCTCGGAGCATCTTCTAAAATTTGTAGATAATCTGTTTTTACTCCGTTTTTTTCCAAGGCATTAAGCAAAATTCTTCCATCGGCTTTACCGATTGCACCTGCATGCCAAATATCCGCACCAGCTCTGGCAAAGGCTACCGATTGATTCAAGCCTTTTCCGCCGGGATAAATGTTGCGATCAGTAGCACTCAAGGTTTCGCCGCCGATTAAAATATGATCGACATTATAAACGTAGTCGATATTTAAAGAACCAAAGTTTAGAATTTTCATAGTTTTTCCTTTATCGAGTCAATTTTTTACACTTTTCCACAGTCTCTTCATTTATTATATACATAAACCATTTATCTTTTAAACTCGGATTACTTATTTTTTCTTATCAACTTCTTTTTTTTATCAAAAAGGTAAATGAACATAAAAAATGCAGCTAGACATAAATACGTCATCGTCATCGTTTGATTTGCATTAATCGAGATATGATCTGCATGAATCAGGCCAAAAAATGTACTGACAGCAGTGATCACAGAAAAGACCGCCGCTTTTTTCCAGGCATGATCAATCATCATGATGAGCATTGATGTATACAGGATAGCAATAATCATAGAACCCTGAGCTAAAAATGTGTAGCCCCTTGAATAACCTATGGAATATAGAAACTCAATACTATTCGTCTGTTTTGTTATTTCCTGCAAGGCAGAAAAAATGGAAAGCATATTATTGTTGATCAATTCGAAAATCGGAATGGTTGCCCCTAGTAACATTGCCGGATAATATTTTCTTTCCGAAGCCGAGAAAGCAGCCGCTCCGGAAACCATGCCGATAAAAATCAACATGACCATCGATACACTTGTCGGAATCAACACAGCAATCATCCCAGCTAAACCGCTCAGACAAATGATCAAATGCAGACCTCCTGACAATAGAGAATACATCGGCCCGGCCTGCACTTTTTTCCAGGCTGTATGTCCCCAATAATAATTCAGCAAAAAAGGATTGCCAATCAAAGCCCCTATTAAATTAAAGATTGCCAGAAAGAGTAAAGCTGTTTTTACGGGATAATCATCTCCTTGCATTGCAGCTTCTTTGAAAGCCTGCATATTGGAAGTAACTTCGGAAAGTGCAAAAGCGATAATCAAAGGTAAAAAAGTAAAAGCCTGTTGTAGAACTCCCGGCGCAAAATATTGTACTTGCAGGCTTGGAAAATAAAATCCGATATCATTTATTGTATACTGTAATTCTTGCCTTTGACTGACGCCGCTTACCAGAGCGATCATCGATCCGATAATAATGGCAATAACTGTCGGAGAGAGAAATTTGAGTTGAATATTGCCGAAGAAAAAACTTAACAGAATAAATAGAGTCGGTACAATCACCCAAGGATATGCGAAAGCAGAGCCAATCGGCGACAATAACATCCAGGCGAAGCAGCCTCCGATCACCGCACTGCGCAAAGATTCCACAGGTATATATGCAAACAGTTTTTCTGCAAAGAAAGCTAAAAAGACTTGTATGAGCGCATATATCATAGATACCGCCAGCGTCACTCGCCAAGCGAAAACAGCATCTTTACTCATAAAGTAAACCGGCAGCATAACAGCATTTAACCAGACAAAAAAAGTCGTACCGGAAATGCCCGCAAATAGAGAGGTAATGGAATGATTTTGTGAGTGTTTCGCTGTATGTAAAGCGAATAAAAAAGTAAAAATCGAAAAAATAAAAACTGTTATACCTGTCGCCGCTACGATTTTACTGAGAATATCTTGCCTCGATAAATGAAAAGTAAAAACTAAAATATCGATAGCAATAATAATCTTACCAAAACTATCAAAAAATGTACCTAAGGCGGCATCAATATCTCCCTTTTTCAGCAAAAAACTATTCATTTGATTCAATTCAATATAGGACCCTTCCTTTCATATTTCACAAAACTTTATTATAGTTAGAAAATTCAGGTTCGTATATGCCGAACATAAAATTATTCATCTAAGATATCGGACATATCTAAGAGTATAATTTCCCCCGGATTGATATGCATCGGCTTGACGTAATTGGAACGAAAGTAATTTTTATTTCCCAAACAGGGATTTCCCGATAAACTGCTGTTAATTCTTTGCTTTAAAATCTATCTAATGTTAATCAGTAGCTTTTAGATAATTAATTCATTTACGACGGCAGCACCGCCTAAGTTCTGCACTTGTTTCCCTCACACCAGGAAACTATTCAGATTTGCTTTCATACAAATACAAAAATTTTGAAATAACAATGAAGCTTGTCTATAAATTTTATATTAAGACTATGAGCAGTCATAATGACCATTTTTATTGATCAATGAACTATTTGTTTATAAAAATTTTTATCCATCTTCGTTTGTTGCGATATAGCCCAAAATTGAGTGTGCTTCGAAGATTTCACCATCAGATACTAATTGTTCCACAAGAATACCTTCTGCTTCTGAATGTAGTTCATAAGTCCTCTTCTCAATTTCTACATGACAGATAATGTCATCGATATGAACCATTTCGTCTACATCTTTTAACCAATATAATACCCCTGTTTTATATGTTGTTTCTATCGATTTTTTCAGGCAATCACAGTCTTCAGGACTGGTCTTAGGACTAAAAAAAGTCGGCAGTTTGATTGGTATTTTTTTCATTTTAACATTGTCTCTTTTTTACTTTTATGATTCTTTTAGATAAAAAGGGCAATTCGTTTTTAAACATTCCTGATTTCTTTTATGGTAGGTACAGGTAATTTCTTGCGGAAGACGAAGATTAATCTCTAAAACATCTTCTATTTGGGGCAAGACTGATTGCAGAGAGATAAAACTGGTTCTCTTACAGCAGCGCGGTCCGCCAAATTTTGCAATATTAACGAGCGCTTGTCCTGTCGCTTGATTTGCCCATCCCCATGTTTGACCGGCAGAATGAGGAGTCGCATCCGTAATGATACTGAAAAATATACCTGCACCAACTGCAGCACCACAGGATCCATAAAAACCGCAAAAACCCGACAGAACATTACGCCCTCTCTTCTCCGCTTCTGCCAGATCTCTCTGTATTATTTCTATTTCATGTCCTTGTTTTTTACGAACTGTAGTGAGAAGTGCTGCAGGTAAAATATAGTGATGCACCGGACAATGCATTGGGAGACCATCAAGCTCAATCAGTTTCGTAAATAAACTCCAAAGATCAATATCACTTTTTTGTTTAAATTCCAAAAGACAAATTTGAGTTACCTGATCATAATATGGTTCCCAAATGTTCATTCCAGTTTCTGCCATTCAATTATTTCCTCATGTGTACAATCAGTCTTTAGAAACCTAAATAAGTCGCTCAATAAATTTTACTTTATCATGACGTTATCACGATGTTAAATAAAATTTTTTACGATATTTCTTGTAATAGTGCTAAAGCGGCTTCTGAAGCAGCTGTTGCATCTTCGGTATAACTGTCAGCGCCAATTTCATCCGCAAAACTTTGTGTTACCGGCGCTCCTCCAATCATCACCCGAACTTTATCTCTTACACCTGCTTCTTCCAAAGCATCAAGGACAGTTCGCATTTCAGGCATGGTTGTTGTCAGCAATGCGGACATGCAGACCAATTGAGGACTATGCTCATCCACAGCGTTCAGAAAATCTTCTTTGGAAACATCTACTCCCAAATCAATGACCTTTATCCCCTTGCCTTCAAACATAATTTTAACCAAATTCTTACCGATATCATGCAAATCCCCTTTAACTGTTCCGAGAATTGCTACTCCTTTGTCTTCTACATCACCGGCGGCAAGATATGGTTTAAGAACCTCAATTCCTTTATTCATCGCCCTTGCTGCCACCAATACTTCGGGTACAAAAGCTTCTCCGGCTTTAAAGCGAACACCAATTTCATTCATCGCATCTAATAATGCCTCATCCAGAATTTCCGAAGCCTTAATCCCTTCATCCAAAGCTTGCTGTACTAATGTCTGGACTACCTTGGCTTTGCCTTTTTTCATCATTTCCTTGATCTCTACTTTAATATCTGTCATTTCATTGCTCCTTTCTCTATAGAAATAATTACTAATGAACTTTCGTTTGATTCTACGGCTAAAAATGTAGTTGCTTATATACTAGATAATGCTTTGCTCAATTACAAATTATGGTTGCAATCGATTGCAAATTTAACATCGTAATGTTATCAATTTCAGAGTAAAATTCTGGCTGAAATCTAATTCCACAAGTAAGTATCAATTACGCCAATAAGAGATCATTCCTTTTTCTTGACTAACCTTTATTCTCCTTTCTCCTTGTTAAAATACAACTGGTGAAAGATATCGTTCTCTCTCCGTAGTAATATTTCACATTATTTTTGCTACAGATATCACTGACAAATAAACCAGCTGCCTCCATCGACGGAGAAGCGATCTGTGGATATCTGCATGGATGATCAGGATAGGTACATTCATGACAAAGATTGCAAGCTCCTGCCGGCATAGGAAAGATGGAGTCAAATTGTGATTTGATATAGATGGAGAATTCCATAAATTTATTTTTGTGAATTCTTTCTGTTTCTAACATTGTTTCCACGTCAAATTCATCATCCATTTTTGCTACATGTTGTAAGATGTAACCTGAGTCATAAGTCTTGATCTTTTCGGTAAGCTCCTCTAAAGAGCCACAAGCCGGAGGACAAGTCCACTGTTTATCGTACATGCCGCATCTATCCTGTGCGCACATCTCACGGATACTCTCTAATGGTGTAAGAGTATCGACAGACAGGCGAGCAATTGTACTAAACCCCATTTTATTTACAGCCAGATCTTTTATTTCTTCTTCCGTATATATTTTATCTTTATCTAAAGTCTTCTCTAATGCTAAAAGCTCTTGTCCGAAATTCATGGTCTTTTCCCCCTTTTTTATAATTCAAAAATAAGGCTTAAAATGCAGTAAAGAACATCGATTCTATATAATTATTTGTAAAATTTTCATCCCTTGACAACTCAATATACTTACAAACATTTCTGATATTCGATAAATAGGTCATATCGTCCATCGACCGCTGATCCTGGGATACTGAATTTGTCGAATGATTCAATTTAGACCTCACCGACGGGATCAGCATCGTGGCACCACTTAACGATGAGTTACCAAGAACTTTCGTTTTATTGACAAAATCTTGCGGAATCATTCCTATATCCGATAAACTGCGAACTCTAATGGCACTACCAAAACCACCAGCTAGATAAAAAGTAGCAATATCCTCATGCTCAACCCCTGCTGCTTCAAGTAAGGTTTTGAGTCCTGCAGCAATTGCCCCCTTGGCGCTTTGTAATTTTCTGATATCCTTCTGGGTCAAATAAATTTGAGCTTCTGAATTAAGCATAATAACTCTTTGCTGATTGACCTCGGCTAAATATTGCTTTAAATTATCCTGTACTTCATCGGCATCACTTATCAGACCGGTTTCTTGAATTAAGCCCGAATTCACACCGACCGCTAACATGTCGAGCAGACCGGATCCACAAAATCCTTTGGGGCTTTCATCTTCAATAGTTGTGTAGCTAATCGGATGTTCAGATTCCGGATGATAAGAAACCATATCGATCGCCCCGGGTATGCCAAGCATACCTTTTTCAATTTCAGCACCTTCAAAAGCGGGACCAGCTGCCGTTGCGCAGGAAATCATATTGTCCGCCGAACCGAGAACCATTTCTCCGTTAGTTCCAATATCCAGCAAGCAGTTTAATTTATTTGATTGATACATACTAGACGAAAGAATACCGGCAGTGATATCACCGCCAACATAGCCGGCAATAGCAGGAAACATATAAATCTTAGTGGTAGGTTTTAAATTTAAATTAAGATCTACAGGACTATACAGAGTGCCAAAATATGAAAGCGGATTAAAAGGAGCCACTCCGATCGTTTGTGGTGATAATGAAGCTAAAAAGTGTTCCATAATGGTGTTACCCGCAATGCTGCACACTACAATTTTTTCACGCTCTATGCTTTTACGCTTAATGAGATGATCAATCATCGAATTTAACTGTGTTTGAAGCACCTGACTGAGAATCTCTACACCATTTTTGTTAGAAAAATCAATTCTTGAGATGACATCAGCTCCATAACCATTTTGTTTATTTCTAGCTTTTTCTTCATCCAGCCAATCACCTGTTTCTGCATTAACTAGAGAAATTACAATCGTCGTTGTACCGACATCAATCGCAAGTCCTAAATCCGTATCTGCAGTAATCTGAGCATGTTTTCTTTCTGTTGTAGCCGGTTGAGAAAAATTTGACTGGATTTTTACAGCATCATCGTCTTCCAAAAAAGCGGCCTTTTTTTCAAGATGAACCAATGTATCTTCGCTCAATCGAGTCTGACAAGAAATAACATTTCCGAAGTTCTCCGTATTGACAACACAACGACGACAAGTGCCTCTACCGCCACAGGTATTGGTGATTTCGTAAAAACCCATTTTATATAAGCTTTTTAGAAGATTGCTACCGATAGGAAAACGTTGACTTTTGATTTCACCATTGCTCTCCACTGTAAGCAAAACTGTATCATTTGTATTTTTGATTTTTTCTGTCATTTTTATTCCTATTCAAGATCTAAACAACTTCTATCACCTTAAAAAAGTTATGATCAATTGTTTGCAAAGCATTCGTTACAACTTCTTTCGTCTTAAAATGTGTATCAAATATGACATAAAGCATATTCAAGTTTTCTTGATGTAAAAGTGGCTCTTGGTATTCTTCAATCTGAATAAAAGGACCCACACAGTTAATCAGGAAAAGGTTTTCTGCATGATTCAAACGACAAAATCCTTTTATTCTGTATGTTTCATCAGAAATAAGTTGTATAAAATATTGTATTTGATGAATGGTTGCTTGAGGATCAATTTGAAAAATCATTCTTTTTAAATCAAAATCAGGAACTTCACCTATGTCATCAAATTGATCAAAATCTTCTTTATGCAAAACCAAAGCCTGATTTAAATCCTCCAAATCGGTAAAAGGTAATTGGGAGAATGTCGTCTTAATGAGCCGAGTATCTCCCTTCATCGCAGAGATTCTTTTTTCAATTTCAGTTAACTGCTCTGCAGAAGCTAAATCAACTTTATTGAGAATGATTAAATCCGCCAGAGCAAGCTGTTGCAAGACTCTACGATTTGTTTCACTCGTTCTGAGAAAACGAGCAGCATCAACAATACATATAGAACCTTTATAATCATAAGAAATTCCCATAGAATCAGAAAGGTGGAAAATTGTTTTTGTCACTTGTTCCGGATCTGCTAATCCTGAAGCCTCTATAAGGATTACATCAAGATCTGTACTTTCCAACTCTGTCAAAAGTTTCTCAAGCAACGGTAGTTTACATACACAAGAAATCAGTCCATAATTTATTTCTTCAATTTTACCTTTTAAGTCATTGATCAAATCAGCATCAACACTACTTTTACTATATTCATTAATAATATAAACAATTTTTTTATTAGGAAAGTATCGGGTCAGCTCTCGCAAAGCAGTTGTCTTCCCCGAACCCAAAAAACCGGTTAAAAGATAGATCGTTTTTGTCATTATAGCTCCTGATAATATCCTTTCAGTATTGCCTCTTTCTGCAAAGTTTTTTCAAATAATTTTTTATAAAACTTCTTCTATTGCAGCTTTAAGCTCTTCTCTGCTCGGAACAATCGATGAAAATTTAAGTTCACCGTTGATATAAATTGACGGCAATTTTTCTACGCCCATTTTCTTTATTCTGGTCATATTTTCCTTAATAGTGTATTTATACTCAACTAAATCAATTGTTTCACCATACTCTTCTTTGATTGCTTGAGCTGCACCGAACATATAGGTACAAGCAGCACAGGTATCTGAGTCTAAGGTAAAAACTTCCAGCAAAGGTTTGTCCAGATGATCATAATCAGGGAGTTCTACATCCTCATAATTTTCCTCTGTACTATAATTTTCCAACATACTTTTCGCCTTTTGAGGTTCTAAAACAGCCAGCGTAACCCCGATAGAGTTCTCAATAGGCACGTCATATGGCATATCACAGCCCGGAGCCAGTACAAAATTATCTGTATGATCCAGAGATTCCAGTAGGTCAACAACAAACTTCATATTATCGAGCTGATTACCATGTAGCATGACTGTCGTTAATGGAATATTTCCACCTATGACAATATTATACTGATCGGTTATCTTCTTCGCTTCAACTAAATCGACATTTTCATCAACCGAAATGGAATCGGGTCCAGTTTTGCACATAACTTCAACATTTCTGGTAACATCACCACAAACAAAAAATGAAGAGTATGCATTATGTTCTCTAATCGTATGGAATAATTTAATATACGGATCACTTACAAATTCCTCAAAATGATCAGAAGAAATTTGAGAGATTAACGGATCGGTTACAGCAACGACATCAACTCCTGCTTCGATGAACATGATACTCATTTTTTCTGCAACCTTACGGGCATAATCCATCAAAGAAATGACATATTCATCATCATCATACATATCCATAAACAAATCATTACCACGTAGATGTGCCGCCAAAGTAAAAGGTCCGCAGATTACGCCATAAATAACAGTATCAGCACCCACCGCTTTTTTAAAACGCCTGGTGACATCCAAAACCATTGGAATTCTGCCTGCATTCTCGTCCGGAATCAAATCATCTGAGGGAATTGTCGGGTCATCCATCAGAGGATGGGTCCTCACAGAAGGAGGAGCATAATCTGCCCATACCAATTCACATCCCAGAGCTTCCGCTTCAAGTTGTAAATCAAAAGTCACGGGTTGACCATGGGGTTTGTAAATCTTATTTACTTCCATAAGAGCTTCAAATAATTTATCTCCATCGGTCAAAACTTCTCTTGCATTATAGCCAACCAATTTTCCGGCATGTACACCGGCAAACGGTACCCAAGGGATTTGATCCGTCTTTTTGTGTTGCAGTACATCAATTAACACTTGTTTATTTGCCATATATTCCTCCCCATTATGATCGATATTATTCTGCTAAAAATTTTATTTGAACATCTTTAGGCAACGCTAAACCAGCCTCTACTTCTATACATTTGATAATACCTGAAATAGTAGGGCATGAAGCATGTACCGGATAATGCTCCTGTGCATATTCTGTAAAAGGATCCTCACCCGGTCGCACTAAGCAGACTTCAAAAGCATCAAACTCCTCACCTAAAACTTCATTAATTTTATTTACCGCTTCACAAGCAGATTTTATCGTGACCTTAATTTGATCTTCTGACACCGTTTCAGCAGTTACCTGTGTAACTAAACCACAAATTCCCGGTTGAATTTCTACTTTATGCATATCTTTTTCTCCTTTGTAATCTTTTTGTAACATTACATTCATTCTGCCATATTGATAATGACAGATTAATTTTGTAATCTTTACTAATATTATATCCTGCTATACCATACATAGGTACTTATAATTTTTATTTGTTCTTTAAAATCATAAAACAATTAAAATTGAAACAAGCAATAAGCGCCTAAAGATGATTAATTTATTTACTTTAGCGTATAGCCTCTTTTGGGGAAACTTATCCTTTTAATATTTCTAAGATTCTTTCCAGTTCATCATTATCCGAATAATTTATTTGGATAAGACCTTTCCCTTGTTTATCCTTGAGTTTTACCTTCGTCCCTAAAGACTTGGACAATTCATCTTCTATTTTTTTTATATTTAGCAAATATGCATTTAACCTGTTTTTACTGTTTTTCGTTCTTTTAGTTGGTTCAAGCAGAGATTTAATATACTTTTCCGTTTGTCTGACATTCATTCCCTCTTGAATAATTGTTTCACAAGCATTGATTTGATCTTCAATACTTGATAAAGCTAATAGGCAACGGGCATGACCGACAGATATGGTGCTGTCTGCCAATTCTTTTAAAACTTCTTGTGGCAAACGATTTAAACGCAACATATTGGCTATAGCAGAACGGCTTTTTCCTAATTTTTGAGCCAGTTCTTCTTGGGTAAAATTATATTGATCCATCAATTGCTGATATGCCATCGCTTCATCAACCGGATTTAAATCTTCTCTCTGAATGTTCTCAATAATGGAATGTTGTAAAACTAAATGATCCTCCATTTTGCGGATAATAGCCGGTATCGTTTTTAAACCTGCTTCTCTAGAAGCTCTCCATCTGCGTTCACCAGCTATAATCATATAATAGTTTGGATTTTCTTTTTTTATAACAATAATCGGTTGGAGAACACCATTTTCTTTAATTGAATCAGCTAATTCACTGATTTTTTCAGAGTTGAATTCTTTTCTGGGTTGTTCCTTATTAGGGCTGATTTCATCTATATTTAAATTAACTACCTTTTCGACTACATGATTATCTTCCTTAAACTGTTGCTCCGTCTGACCTAACAGAGCCCCTAAGCCTTTACCCAATCCGGTTTGTTTTTTTGTTGATTTATTTGCCATAATTATTCCTTGCTATTTTCTTCTCTATTTTTTACACGATTGATAACTTCTTTAGCCAATGCTTTATAGCTTCTTGCACCTTTTGACCATTTATCATGTTCCTGAATTGGCACTCCAAAGCTGGGAGCCTCGCTTAAACGCACATTTCTTGGAATAACAGTGTCAAAAACAAGAGTATCAAAATAATTTTTGATTTCGGCAGCAACTTGATGTGATAATTGTGTTCTTGTATCAAACATCGTAATCAGTACGCCAAATATCTCTAAATCAGCGTTAAAATTTTGTTTAACCATTTCATAGGTGGACATTAATTGTGTAACACCTTCCAAAGCATAATATTCAGCTTGAATTGGTATGAGAATGCCGTCAGAAGCCAAAAGAGAATTAACTGTAAGCAATCCTAAAGAAGGTGCACAATCTATTAAAATAATATCGTATAAGTTTTTAATGTCATCTGTCAGTAAATCTTTTAATATTGTTTCACGTGAAACAATATTAATCATTTCAATTTCTGCACCCGTTAATTGTATATTTGCAGGTATAATATCCAAGTTTCTTCGAATATTTTTTAAAATAACCTCAGAAATTGGTACATGGTTGATAAGAGCATCATAAATCGTCTTTTCTTGAGCATTTTTATCAATACCAAAGCTTGATGTTGCATTTCCTTGAGGATCAAAATCAATTAAAAGTACTTTTTGTTTTTTTCTAGCTAAACTGTCTGCCAAGTTAACAGATGTTGTTGTTTTACCAACACCGCCTTTTTGATTAACAATAGAAATTATCATTATTTTTCACCTTTTAATATATTTATTTCATTCTAACAAAATATGAATTCTTTTTCTCTAAGATATTATTGTAAAAATAAGAATTAACAAGAAAGACCCATGGATAATATATAAATGTAATATATGTATATTGTTTCACGTGAAACAAAAAAGAACTCCTTATAATCGAAAAGGAGTTCTTACTTTATTTTTCTATCTTACTGATTTGTTCGAATATTTAGTCTAATTGAGCAAATTTAGCATTTTCTTTGATGAATTCTCTGCGCGGTTCAACTTTATCACCCATTAATAAAGATAAAGTTGAATCTGCTTCTTGTGCTTCACCAACAGTAACTTGAACTAAATGTCTTGTTGCCGGATTCATTGTCGTTTCCCATAATTGCTCCGGCTGCATTTCACCTAATCCTTTAAAGCGCTGCACTCTTGGATTTTCCCAACCTTTTTGTTGTTTGATAATTTCCACAGATTTTTCATCATAAGCATATTCTTCTTCTTGCCCATGAAAAACGCGGTAGAGAGGTGCGCTTGCTAAATAAACATGTCCATGCTCAACTAGCGGTCGCATAAAACGATAGAAGAAGGTAAGTAATAAGGTTCTGATATGTGATCCGTCGACATCTGCATCTGCCATAATAATAATTTTGTTATAACGTATCTTTGATAAATCAAATTCAGAACCAATTCCTGCTCCTACTGCTAAAACAACTGGTAATAGTTTATCGTTATCATAAACACGATCCGGTGTTGATTTTTCTACATTTAACATTTTACCCCATAAAGGTAAAATTGCTTGGTATTTACGTTCTCTTCCTAATTTTGCCGATCCGCCCGCAGAATCACCCTCAACAATAAATAATTCACAAAATTCCGGATCTTTTGATTGGCAGTCTGTCAATTTACCAGGTAAAGCATTGGATTCTAAAACTGATTTTCTCCTAGTTAAATCTCTAGCTTTTCTGGCAGCAGCTCTGGCTCTGGAAGCAGATAAACATTTTTCTAAAATTGCTCTGGCTACAGTTGGATTTTCTTCTAAATATGCTGCTAATTTATCGTTAATAACGCTTTCTACAATCGTACGAACTTCTGCATTCCCTAATTTTGTTTTCGTTTGACCTTCAAATTGAGGGGAGGGCATTTTGATTGAGATAATTGCACTGATACCTTCACGTGTATCTTCACCGGATAGATTCGGCTCGTTTTCCTTGATCATATTATATTTGCGACCATAGTCATTAATTGTTTTGGTCAATGCCGAACGGAAACCGGTTAAATGTGTACCGCCTTCTAAGGTAGCAATGTTATTGCAATAGGGATATACATTTTCAGCATAAGAATCGTTGTACTGAATGGCAACTTCTACCCAAACATTATCTTGCTCGGCTGTAATATAAATTGGTTCATCAATTAAAACGGTTTTATGTTTATTTAAGTATTCAACAAAGGAAATAATGCCGCCTTCATAATGAAATTTCTTAATATTGGCCGGATTTTCACGTTTATCAATCAAAGTGATCTTGGCTTCATTATTTAAGAAAGCCATTTCGCGATAACGATTGATCATTAAAGGGAAGTCGATAGTATCATCTGTAAAGATCAGTGGGTCCGGCTTGAAATGTGTAATTGTACCGTGCTTATCCGTTTCACCCATATAGGTTAATTCTCGAACTGTTTTGCCTCTTTCAAAACGAATACCGTAAATTTTTCCGTCACGATGAACTTCTACTTCCATCCATTCGGATAAAGCATTTACAACAGCAGCACCGACTCCATGTAAGCCGCCGGAAACACTATATGCTCCACCACCGAATTTACCGCCTGCATGGAGAATAGTATGAACAACTTCTACCGTCGGAATACCTTTTTGTGGATGTATACCGGTTGGAATGCCTACACCGTTATCTTCAACTTTTATAGAATTGTCAGGATAAACTGTTACCTTAATATCGTCGCAACGACCTGCTAAAGCTTCATCCACTGAGTTCGCCACAATTTCATATATCAAATGATGTAAACCTCTTGGTGTCGTATCGCCGATATACATGCCGGGCGTTTTACGCACAGCTTCTAATCCTTCCAAAACCTGAATCGCACTTTCGCTGTATTCAGATTCATTTGTTGTATCAAAATTTTTAATTCTTGCTTCAGATGATTTATCTTCTTCAAAATCTTCCAATAAAGCTCTGGGATTCTCCGCTAAATTTTGTACAGAAAGACCTTCATCGTCCGTATTTGCTGCGTCATGATCAGCACGATTTATTAATTCCTGTAAATTTTTATCAGGCTTTTCTCTATTTTGTGACTCATCTGTTGCGAAAAATAATTTATTCTTCATTAAATGTGTATACCTTTCCAGAAAAAGGAACAAATGTTTCTTTATCATTAAAACGAGATCTTAATGTTTTCGCAGAAATAGGGGATAGGTAAACCCGATCCAAAGTCACCACAAAAGATCTTGGTATTTCCGGACTAACAATATCCAGTTTTCCTAAATCTTCTTGTTTTCTGAGAAAATTAACAGTATCTGAACCATAAGTTGTTGTCTGATCTAAATCAAAAATCCCAACAATCCATTTATCAGATAATGTATATTCGCCTCCGATATGTATAAACAACAGCTTTGTTCCTTTAACCTTTTTTACTCACTTTTTAATCTTTGCTAAACAGTGCTATTATAGCAAAATTTGGCGTTTTACGGTACCTTTTTCGACGCGATAGAAGTTGATATAGGAGGATGACAAAGGATCATCTACAGGACTTTTTTCAGGTATATCAGGTTCTTTTGCAGTATCTTTTTGCAGATGGGGTAATTTCTGTACATCAATTAATGTTTCATTTAAGTTAGGATAGATCTGAGCTAACTCCGTACAAGTGATAAAAACCTGATTTTCTTCAAATGCTTGTAATAGATGTTCACGACGTTTTTCATCTAATTCAGACATGACATCATCCAATAAAAGAACTGGTTTTTCTCCGGTTTCTTTTTCAATAATTTCCAATTCAGCTAATTTTAAAGCGAGTACAGCTGATCTCTGCTGTCCTTGTGATCCTCTTTCTTTTAGAAGATTCCGATTTACATATAGCTCTAAATCATCTTTATGTATACCGCTGGCAGAATTGCCGCGAAAGATATCATCTCTTTTTTGTTTTTCATAACGATAGCATAATGTTTTATAAATTTTTTCATCATCCCAGGCAGGATCGATGCCGGATATCGTTTTGTATTTTATTTCGAAGATTTCTTTGCCATCGGATATTTTGAATAGAGCTTTTTGAGCTATTTCCGTTATCTTTTGTATATATTCAGAACGTATTTTAATAATATCTACCTGTACTTCAGCGATCTTTTCGGTCCAAATATCTAACTGAATCAAATTGAATTGATAATTTTCTTCATTAAATTGATCTTTTTTAAATTTTTGATCTATTTCCATTTCTTTTAAAATTTTTAAAAGATTATTTCTTTGCTTTAGAATCTGTTGATATATTTGTAATTTTTTAAAGTACAATGGCTTGATCTGTGAGATCAAAACATCTAAAAATCGTCTTCTGACAGCGGGTCCTTCTTTAATTAACATTAAATCTTCCGGGGCAAAGATGACTGCATGAAATAAGCCGAAAAAATCACTTATTTTTTCTTGTTTGATACCACAATAATATATATTTCTTTGTACTTTCGGTTTAGTTTGATATTGAATACGAATATTTTGTTCTAATTGATTGTCTAAAAAGTAATCCAGATTAACTTCATAGTAATCGGCACCGTCTTTAATTAGTTCGACATCTTTTCCGGTACGATGTGATCTGGCACAGGTACATAAATAAATTGCTTCCAAAATATTTGTTTTTCCCTGGGCATTTTCCCCGATAAAAACATTGGTTCCGGAAGCAACTTCGATCTCTTCTGTTTGATAATTTCTGAAATTTTTTAATATTATTTTATGAATTCGCATATTTTAGAAAAATAGTAAACAGAAATCTATTTACACTGCTTACTATTTCATTTTTTCTTATCTCCTGAGTGGTAGAACTAAGTATAAGAAACTTTCTCCTTCGGACGGTTTTATTAAACAAGGACCGAATGTACCGGAAAATTCCAAATGGATGTCTTCAACCGGAATATTTCTTAA
The DNA here is from genome assembly GCA_964345335.1 of uncultured Mageeibacillus sp. Taxonomy (GTDB): domain Bacteria; phylum Bacillota; class Clostridia; order Saccharofermentanales; family DTU023; genus UBA5436. The sequence continues at coordinate 16,315 of CAYFQU010000013.1, forward strand.
TGCGTCAATAAAATACTTTGGATTATAATCTGCATCAACACTGTCGCCGGTTAAAGTAATTGGAATTTCTTCATGTACTTCACCGATATCTGTTTGAGATGAAATACTTAAATTATGTTGATCTTCACTCTTTAGAGTAAAGGGAAATCTTCTCTGATCCACATTGATCACTAGGGAAGCACGATCAATCGCTCTGAGCATTTCTTTCGCATTTAAAGTAATTTTGCTGTTTACTTCAGTCGGAACAACTTTATGGTAATCCATATAATCGCCCTGCAAAAGACGGGAAACAAGTTTTACGGAACCTGTATCAAATAAAATATGATTATGTGAAGGATATATTTTAACTGGCTGATCGGTCGGATCCATAATACTGGCTGCTTCCTGCATGGCTTTTGCCGGAACAATAAAAGACATGCTTGGTAATTCTTCAGCAAACTCTTCTCTGCGAATAGCTAAACGAAAGCCGTCAATAGCGACTAATTCTAATCTATTACCTTCTGCAATGACTTTAATTCCGTTTAAAATAGGACGGTTTTCATCCGTACTGGTCGCGAAGATTGTTTGACTGATCATATCTTTTAACGCTTTTTGAGAAACTTTTAATTGTTGTGCTTCTTCGACAATCGGAATTTTAGGATAATCTGTGGCTTCCATACCCTTAATTCTAAATTTAGCTTTGCCAGAAGTAATTTTGACTAAATAATTATCTTCTACTTCGATATTCATCAAATCTTCAGGTAATTTACGAACGATATCTCCGATCATTTTTGCATTTAATACAACTTTGCCTTCTCTTAATACATCAGTATCAACTTTACATTCAATGCCGGTTTCAAGATCATATCCGGTGATTGTTAATAAATCATTTTCTGCTTCGAATAATAAACCATCTAAAATAGGCAGGGTAGAACGGGTAGCAATTGCTTTTTGTGCCATTGAAATGGCGTCATTCAGTAAATTTTTTGAGCAGATAAGTTTCATAAAGTTTTCCTTTCTGATCTGATATATTCATGCTTAAGATATTTGTTTGTAATAAAATTGTAATCAATTTTTTTTGAATACACAACAATTTATATTTCTTAACTTAATTAATCTTCATCTCTCTTATTATAGGCTGTGAATATTGTTAAAAGCTTTGTCAAATGCTGTTATAGTAAGGAAAAACGATGTCGATATCTTTGTGGAAAGACTGCGGATAATTTTCTCCTTTTTCACATTTTTCACAAAAGTTTTTTTATTCACATTTTTTCTTTTTTTATCAACAGTAAGTTATTCACAAATGGGCATAACTTTGTGAATAATTTAAATCGGTGATAAGCGCAATTTTATTTCTTTAATAGCATTTTCCATTTCTAAATTTGTCGAAATTTCTTCTTTAATTCGATCACAGGCATGCATGACGGTGGCATGATTTTTATCACCAAAATCTTTGCCGATATCTTTATAGGTCATATTTAATAAAGTACGGCATAAGTACATAGAAATTTGTCTGGGAATAACAATGTCTGTGCTTCTTTTTCTGGATAACAGATCAGATACAGTCACATTATAATAATTGGACGTCACATTCATAATTAATTCCGAGGTTAAACTCTTTACAGAGCGCGGATCAATCTGGTCTTTCAAAGCATTTCTGGTTGTTTCTAAATTGATGCCTCCACCGAGCATGGAATAAGCGTATAAAGTTTTAAAAGCACCCTCTAATTCACGAATATTGGAGGAAATATGCGAAGCAATATAATCAAATACTTCATCCGGCCAATTAACGCGATGTGTTTGTGCCAATTGCAGCAAAATGGCAATTCTGGTTTCATAGTCGGGCGGATTGATGTCGATGGTAATCCCGCTGGAAAATCTGGTTTTTAAACGTTCTTCTAAGGTAACAAGTGATTGCGGCGGTTTATCACAAGTTAAAACAATTTGTTTACCGGCTTCATAAAGAGCATTGAAAGTATGGAAAAATTCCTCCTGCATACGCTCTTTTCCTTCGATGAATTGAATATCGTCAATTAATAATAAATCCGCCATACGATATTTATTGCGAAAAGGCTCAAATTCTTTCAGACGAATTGCTTCAATAAACTCATTAATGAAATTTTCAGAATTAACATAAACAACTTTTTTTCGGGGAAACTCGTTGATAACATGATTTCCAATAGCATGCATCAGATGGGTTTTTCCTAAACCGGATCCTCCATAAAGGAATAGGGGATTATAATTTGTACTATTTTGCATAGAAGCAACAGCTACACAAGCGGCATGTGCAAAACGATTTCCGGAACCGACAACAAATGTTTCAAAAGTATAGGCCGGGTTTAAACTATCTTTTTTGGAATTTGTACTTATTTCCGGATCTTTTTGTAAAATATTTGCAGACGCGGCTGCATATTGATCCTTGGCATTAATTTCCACTTTGACATCAAATTCTTTTTGAGTCGATAATTTTAAAGCTGTTTGCACCATGTCTTTATATTGATTGACAAAGTCTCGCGAAATTTCGTTCGGAACAGATAAAATAAATGTATTATCATCTAAAAGAATAGGGTCAATGGGTTTTAACCAAGTTGTATAGGTTAAAGTAGGAACTTCTTTTTCTAAATATTTTGTGCAAACTTCTTGCCAGATTAATTGAACATTTTGACTTTGCATACATTTCCTCTTTCCCAAATTTTCCTATATGAAAGATATAGTTCATCTATACTAACAAAAAAAAGAAGGGACTAAAAGCAGTAAAAATACAGGGAAAATACGAATTTAAACAGAAAGACTTAACAAAAATATCAATATTAAAAATGTGAATAATGTTAATAACTTTGTTTTTTTAAGCTATAAAAGAGATCTTTTTAAATAAAAATGTTAATAACTAAGTGAATTAATGTTAATAACTATAAAAAGTGCTTGAATATTATACTTTATACTTTTTTATAATATTTAGTTTGAAAAATATTATAAATTATTATTTATCTAAATACTCTTTAAAAAAAGCAATATTACTTTGAAAAGCCTGCAAATCAAATTCATTTTCCAAATCAGCAAAAAGATTTTCTGCTTCTTTCAGGCGATGTTCAATGAGATCAATTTCAGCTTGCTCAAATGTTTGGTTTTGTTCCAATTCAATCTGCATCTTTTTCATCAGATCTCGCAAGGTGACAACATGTGCGATCACAATACGATCCTGTCGCAATTCGGCAATGAGGATCCGGAAAGTAAGATGTTGATTCTTAGCTGTGGCAGCAGCTTTTAAAGTAAAGCGAGGAAATGTCGGATCTCGCAAAATTGCTAAGAATTGTTCTACTTCTGTGCGTGAAAAACCGGAGAAAAACAAAATATTTTCGGGAATATCTGTTTGCCGGGCTTGCAGATCAATGACAGGTTGCTCGGTAAAATTTTTTTGTTGGTATTTTTCTTCTAACTTTTGTAATAAAACAGCGATGCTGAGCTCAAGTTCGGCAGCTGTCAATATATAATAATGAATTTTTCTTTCTTCCAAAAAGGCAAGAAACATATCTTTTTGTTCCGGCTTCATTTGATTGCCGAAATGAATGAGTAAACCCTGATAAGATGAGAAAAGTTGTTTATATTCTGACATAAATTCCCTTTGTATGATAAATCGATAAATTTATATTTAGCTTAACTTTTTTATCAAGAGAAAGTTGTAATAAACGCAACATTATAATAAAGGTGAAAAAATGCGCATCGTTGCTTCCACCGTTTTACGCAATTTAGAACGGCGATACCAACGCTGTAAATCAATTTGGGTCGACACTTTAAAAATATGTCTGAAATCTTGATAAATATCATCGATCACCGGATCACCGCAAATGTAAACAGAATTCTCAAAATGTAAGTGAAAACTGCGATAATCGAAATTGATACAGCCTGTAATTGCATGGCTATGATCCGCAATAATAGTTTTGGCATGAATAAAACCGGGTGTATATTGAAAAACTTTAACTCCGGATTCCAATAATTTTTCATAATGCGACTGGGTGACGACATAGGCAAACCATTTATCTGGATGACCCGGTGTAACCAGTCTGACATCAACACCTGATTCGGCGGCTCTGCAAATATCGCGGATCATGGAATCGTCTACAATAAAATAGGGTGTGCAAATATAAAGGTAATTTTTAGCGTTATTGATGATTGAACGGTAAATATCTTCAGCCGGATTTTTTGGATTATTTAAAGGACCGTCCCAATATGGAATGAAATAGCCCTGTTCCGTCGTAGCGGATTTTTTAACAAGGGAAGTAGGCATATATTTTCGATAATCTGTTTCCGGAGTATCACTTTCTAATTCCCACATGTGAAAAAACATGATCGTCATGCCCCAAACCGCTTCACCTTCCAATTTGATAGCGGTATCTTTCCAATGCCCAAAACGTTTATATAAATTGGCATACTCATCAGCTAAATTAGTTCCGCCGGTATAAGCAATATTGCCGTCGATAATACAGCATTTCTGATGGTTGCGATAATTGATATAAAGCTTGGAAATATATCTGGCAATCGGGTTGAAATTCAATGCTTTGATACCATAGGATTCAAGACGCTTAATCAAATCGCGCGGAGCTTTAATAATACTGCCGAAATCATCGAATAAAAGCCGAACTTCTACTCCTTCTTGTGCTTTTTGAATGATGATGTCTTCAATTTCCTGCCAAATGATACCGTCAGCTAAAATGAAGTATTCCAGAAAAATAAACTTTTTCGCTTTGCGTAAATCTTCGAACATACTGGCGAATTTTTTTTCTCCGATATCGAAATAAGTACATTTTGTATTGCGATAAATGGGAAAACTATTGGTTCGTAAAAAGGCGGCCTGTAATTTATTTTGCGGATATTCTTTCAAAAAATTTTGATAATAGGTTTTATCGGATTCAATATAAGGCTCAATTCTTGCTTTGATTTCAGCAGATTTCTTCTGTTGTTTTTTAAAGCGCGACCTGCGTCCCCAGAGAAAATAAATGAATAAACCGACAATAGGAACAGCTAAGATAATAATAGTCCAGGACAGAACATAAGAGGTGTTACGATCTTTATGGATAACGAATAAAACAAAGATCACGCTGAGTACACGTAATCCGGAATAAATATATATATAATCTTCACTGATCACTTTTGCCAGATAAAAATTTATGATAATAATACCGACAATTAACAAAGAAACGAAAATTAAACGCACCAGCCCTGGGATTTTGACGGCATAAGCTTTTGTATCAATAGTATCACGCAAAGATGCAGTATAGGCATTTGCCAGGTTGGGTACACCGGTTTTGGTTTCCTGATCTTTTTTCATTCGTCTATCCCTCATATTTCTATTCTACTCGATTTTTGTAAAAAAGTGCATCAAATTGATTTGTTACCAAAATGATATATTTTTTATTGAAAATGGAGCATACGCTATAATAACAGTATCCCAAAAGAAAATGATCTTTATTATTATGACAAAAACAAGAAAAATTGAAAACAAAAGCAACTGAAAATGTATATGCAAAAAGATATAAAGGTTACTCAAAAGAAAGTGAGAAAAAAACATGAAATTTAAAATGGTTCATATGAATATTAATACGCTGGATTTGGAAAAAGCGGATAAGTTTTATCGCGAGGCCTTGCAATTAAAAGAAATCAGAAGAAAGGAAGCTTCTGATGGCAGCTATATTCTTGTTTACTATATGGATTATACAGAATCATTTGAACTCGAAATCACCTGGCTGCGTGATCGCGAAGAGCCTTATGATCTATCCGACAATGAGATCCATTTATGTTTCCGCGTAGACGATTATGATGCGGCTCTAAAGATGCATAAGGAAATGGGAGTCGTCTGTTTTGAAAATGAAAAGATGGGCGTTTATTTTATTGAAGATCCGGACGGTTATTGGATTGAAATCGCACCTTATCGTAAATAGAATATTTCTCTGTAATGTGATTTGAAATGATGTTGAACATGACCTGTTGATAATGGATGAAATTCAACGGGTCATCTTGCTTTTTGTACATTCATTTCGTCAAGCTATCACTTCATTGATGCACTTTTTTAAGTGATAATTCTATTGATTGAGTGCTGTGCGTTATCTATTTTTGGCAATTCGGACAATAATGAGAACTTCTGCGTGCTACTTGCATGTTACGAATAGGCGAGACACATTGCGGGCAGGGTTCACCGGTTCGTTGATAAACTGCCAGTTGTAATTGAAAAAAACCTTTGTTGCCGAGTCCGTCTACATAGTCACGAAAAGAAGTACCGTGATGACCGATTGCTTCGGCAAGCACTTCGCGGATTTTTTGATATAAAATTTTTAATTTCTTGCCTGAGATAGACCCTACCCTTCTTCCCGGTCTGATACCGGCACGAAATAAGCTTTCATCAGCATAAATATTGCCGATACCGGCAATCGCTTTTTGATTTAACAGCAAAGCTTTGATTGTACTGCGGGAAAAGCGTTTACAAATCTGCAAAAAATAAGTTTCCGAAAAATCGGAGGAAAGCGGTTCAGGGCCTAATGAAGCATAACCTTGATCTTGTAATTCATGACCCTTTAAATAGAGAGCAATTCTGCCGAATCTTCTGACATCGTTAAAGTCCAGACAAGCCTGGTCAAACTGCAAACGCACATGGGTATGTTTGGCGATTTCCGGGGGATGTTCCTCATAGAGCAATTTACCGGTCATGCGCAAGTGAATGATCATGACCGCTGACAGAACAGGGTCATCATCATGCAGCAAATCAAATAATAAATATTTCCCGCGCCGCCTAATCGCTTGAATTTGCCAATTTTGCAGGGGCAAATGGTCGATATTCAGGAAGACGTCAGGATGATAGATAAATACATCTCTAATGACTGATTTATCTATTCTTTCTAATAAAGAACGGCGTATTGTTTCTACTTCAGGAAGCTCCGGCAAATTGTTTTTCCTCTCTGACTTGATTTTTTCTGCTTCTTCAAACTTCTTCTAATTCTTTGAGCCATAAACTGCTGACCGCATCGCTTGGCATCTGTAAACCGGCTCTTGGTGAGAAAGAGATATTTGTGACAGCCGGGCTGTCCGGAGCGGCAGATCGTTTGAATTGATTATTAAAGAAACGTTTATAGAACATTTTCAGCCAATATAGAATCGTTTCATGATCATATTCCTCGGCAAAAGTCTGTTCCGCAATGAATAATAATTTTTTTGGACTATATTGATATTTCATAAATTGGTAGATGAAAAAATCATGTAATTCATAGGGGCCGACAATATGCTCTGTTTGCTGAGCGATTTCCCCTTCTTTCGGCGGCAATAATTCTGGACTGACCGGAGTATCCAATATATCGAACAAAATTTCTGCCACAGCGGCATTTTCCGGATTTTTTTGTAAATAGCGATTCGCCTCATAACGAATTAAATGACGAATTAAAGATTTAGGAATGCCGGCATTGCAATTATACATGGAGAGATGATCACCGCCATAAGTTGAAAAACCAAGTGCCGCTTCCGATAAATCACCTGTTCCGAGCACGATGCCATTTCTTTGATTCGCTAAATCCATTAAAATTTGTGTTCTTTCTCTGGCTTGGGCATTTTCATAGGTTATATCATGTTGCTCAGGATCTTGATGAATATCTTTAAAATGCTGATTGACCGCATCATGAATATAGATTTCCAAATACTGGGTTTGGAAAGCTTCCGCTAAATGCTTCGTATTCTGAAAAGTTCGTTTGGTTGTACCGAAACCCGGCATACTGACACATAAAATATTCTGGCTCGGCTGATTCAGAATTTTTTGTGCTCTGAGAGCGGTGAGCAGAGCAATGGTACTGTCTAAACCGCCGGATAAACCCAAAACAATTTTAGGGTAGCGGATATGTTTCAGGCGCTTAACTAAGCCGTGAGCCGCAATATTCAGAACAGACTCCAAGTAATCGGCATGCGTATTTTCTTCAGACGAAAGGAAGGAGTTTTTGGGAAAAGGTCGGTGAATCTCAAATTCAAAATCATCTGCTGCTTGTTCACTGACAGCATGTGTATTCATTTCATAGGTTAAATAATAATTAGCGTTAAAATCATCCTGTCGTCTTACTTTTTGATTTAAGGCAGCATTATTTTGAATTTTGTCGAGATCCAGATCGGCGATCATCAGATCGGATTCATAGAGATTGGTTTTGGCAAGACAGGCAGCATACTCATAAATATAGCTGCGGCCGGAATAGACGAAATCCGTGGTCGATTCACCGAAGGCAGGACTATTATAAAAAACGCAATTTTCATGCAGAGCAGCAAAGGCGGATAGTTGATTTTTTATGAGTGAAGATTGTTCTGCAATTTCAGCCTGATCGCTCAAGATAATATTGCAGTCGACACGCATATTTTTTTGTGGAAAATCACGATATAGTTCAATTATATTTTGATAAAAAGCACATTGAAATATCCGATTGCTCTGTATTTCCGCAAAAGTAAAGGTTGAACTTTCATTTAAAATCGGATAATCTGCAATACTTTCCTCGGATAATTGCTCGGCACTGGAAAAAATCCTGTACAAAGGGGAGTTTTGGGAGATTGGCAGAATATAGCCTTGCTGATGTTTTTTCGATAAAATATACAAAACTTTGCAGAGATGATGATTGATCCTCTGCGGTACGGTTAAGATCACATTGAGCTGTTTATCCGTTAAATGTTCTTTCATCACAGCCAAAGCTTCCTGCACCCGATCGAGCAAGATATTTTGCTTAAATAAATCGGCGCAGGTCATGCCAGTCAGAGAAAAGTCCGGGAAAATCAGAAAATCGATATATTCCTGTTCGGCTAATTCAAGCATTGCCAAATGTTGTTGCAAATTAAACTCGACATCGGCAACCTTTAATTCAGTTGTTGCTCCGGCTATACGCAGATAGCCGAAATTTTTCATTGCAGTTAAGGAATAGTTCATAAGGGCCTCCCGCTCAATTGTTCTCTTTGATTATACATTCTATTATAGATTTCTGTGAACTTTTATCTTAATGAACGGTTGATTTTCAATAATTCTGACCGATCAAGCCAAATGTCGGAGCAAATTTCCCGCCGGGGACTCAATTCTATCATTTAACATTGCCGGTCAAGAACAATCTGTCAGGTTTATCGAGGATTTCTCTTGTTACTTGTTTGTGAATTGTTATAATAAAAGGCAAAACATAATAACGGATAGAGTTTTGAGGAATAATCGTGTTGGAGAAAAAAGTTTCAATTATTGTACCTGTTTTTAATGAAGAGGAAAATATTTTTCGTTTCTTTGAAAGATGTGCACAGGTTTTGCGTAAAGAATATAAATATGAAATTATTTTTGTAGACGACGGTAGCCGGGATCAGTCAGCGGAAAAAATTTCAGAGTTATTGCAAAAATATAAAGAACCGACTATAAAATGTATTCGTTTTTCCCGTAATTTTGGCAAAGAATCGGCGATTTTAGCCGGTTTACAGGCTGCTGAAGGGGATTATATTTCTTTGATTGATGCTGATTTGCAGCAGGATCCGCTATATATCAGCCAAATGATTGATTTTTTGGAAGAACATGAAGAATTTGATATGGTTGCCTGCTATCAGGATAAGCGAAAAGAGAGCAAAATTTTATCCGGTTTCAAAAGTCTGTTTTATTCTTTAATGAATAAGATGAGTGATACGAAATTTCATAAGAATGCTTCCGATTTCAGAACTTTTCGTTGTGCGGTTAAAGATGCCGTTTTATCTTTAGGTGAATATCATCGTTTTTCCAAAGGTTTGTTTTCCTGGGTCGGATTCCAGGTACATTATATGCCCTATACGGTTGCGGAGCGTCAACATGGCAAAACGCATTGGTCTTTTCGTTCTTTAACCCGTTATGCTTTTGAAGGTTTCTTCGGATTCAGTGTGGTACCTTTGCGCATTGCAACTTATTTAGGCTTCTTTACATCTCTTGCTGCCGTTATTTATTTTATATACACTTTAATTGTTAAATTATCGGTAGGTATTGAAGTGCCGGGCTATGCCACAATTGTTTCTTTGATCTTGCTCTTATCCGGAGTTCAACTGATTTGCATGGGCATTATCGGTGAGTATTTGGCCAGGACTTATATGGAGTCCAAACATCGGCCGAAATTCATTATCAGAGAATATACATCAAATCGAGGAGGGACGGAGCATGAACTCAAGCCGTGAAGATTATTTGCTCAGTATTTATCGCTTAAATAAAAAAGGCACGAAAGTGACTAGCATTATGCTGTCCAAAGAACTGGAAGTGTCACGCGCTTCCGTCAGCGAGATGATAAAAAAGTTGGTACAGGAAGATCTGGTCAATTATATCGACAATATTATTACTTTGACAGAAAAGGGAGAAAACAAAGCCAAGACGATTATTTCGTCGCATCGTTTATGGGAAATTTTTTTGGTTGATTATTTGCATATGACGCCCCAGGAAGCACATGAACAAGCTCATTTATTGGAGCATGTAACAGGTGAGAATTTACAGGAGGCTTTAAATCAATTTTTGAATTTTCCGACAGAAAGCCCCAAAGGTAATGCGATATGGGAAAATTTTCCTGGAGAAAAAGCTGATCAATAGAAAAAATATATTAAATTTGATTAAACAACAAAAGCGCAGGTATAAGATTGCAAATCATGACATAAGGTTTTATCCTGAATAGAGCGATTAAAAATATTTTTGAAAAGGAAGCAACATGAAAGAATTACCTAAATATTATCCAATCGATATTCAAGGTCTGAAAAGACAATTGCATATTGTCAAAGTGTCAGATGATTTAGCGATCGCCGCCTTTATTATTTTGGGCGACGTAGAGGCCTGTAGCCATTGTGCGAAATTATTAGCGGAAAAAATACCGGAAGTTGATGTACTGATTACTGCTGAAGCGAAAGGTATTCCTCTGGTACATGAATTATCCAGAGTTTTGGGGATACCGCGTTATGTTGTTGCCAGAAAGAGCAAAAAAACATATATGGCAGAACCTTTATCCGTGGATGTCGATTCCATCACGACAATCGGGCTGCAAAAATTATATTTGCCCCGAGAAGATTTATATTTGATTCAGGGTAAACGGGTAGCCATCATTGATGATGTTATCTCGACCGGCGAATCTTTGAAATCTTTGGAAGAATTAGTTGATCAGGCGGGCGGTAAAATTGTTTGTCGGGCTGCTGTTTTGGCTGAAGGCGATGCAGCTAAGCGTGATGATATTATTTTCTTGGAAAAATTACCTTTGTTTCACATTGAAAAAGAGTAAATAAAAGCGAGCAGATTTGACAATCTGTTCGTTTTTTATCAATCAATATAAATATTTTATCAATAATATGAGGAGCGAATTATGACAGACAAGCAAATATCACAATATCAAGAAAATTTGAGTGTCATTCAACAAATTGCAGAAGATCTCGGTTATAAAGAATCGGATTATATCAGTTTATTGCACCCAGAACGTGAAGTGAAAGTTTCCTTGATTGTAGCCATGGATGACGGCAGTAATCGTGCGTTCGAAGGCTATCGTATTCAGGATAACAGCTCGCGCGGACCGTATAAAGGCGGCGTGCGTTATCATCCGGAAGTAGATACGGAAGAAGTCAGAAACCTGGCTTTGCTGATGAGTTTAAAATGCGCTTTGAGCGATATTCCATACGGCGGTGCGAAAGGTGGCATAGCGGTTGATGTCAATGAATTATCGGAAAGAGAATTGGAACGTCTGACCAGAAGATATGCCGAGAAGATTTATCCTTTTATCGGTGTTGAGGTAGATATTCCGGCACCTGACGTCAATACAAATGCAAAGATTATGAGCTGGTTCAGCGATGAATATGCCAAGATCGCCGGCAAAAGAGTACCCGGTATTGTCACCGGCAAACCTTTGGAAATAGGAGGTTCTCCGGGCAGAGAAGAAGCGACGGGGTTCGGAGTAAAAATTGTCAGTGAAGCGATCAGCAAAAAGGAAGGTCATCTGCCGGAAAATACCAGGGTTGTGATTCAAGGC
>CAYFQU010000013.1:28296-29957 GCA_964345335.1 uncultured Mageeibacillus sp.
ATGGGCAAAGTAGGTTTGATTGCTGCGCAATTCCTAGCTAAAGATGGTGTCAAGGTCATCGGTTTATCCAATGTAGTCGGTGCTGTTTACAATGCAAACGGCTTTGATCTTTCAGCTTTGAGCATTGATCATGGCGATCGGGAAAATTTAGATCTTTTATTAGCTCAAAAAGATACCAAGGAAATAGCTGCCGAAGAATTACTCTGCCTAGACTGTGATATTTTGATTCCAGCTGCGATGGAAAAACAAATTCATGCAGGCAATGCCCATGATGTCAAAGCGAAAATCGTGGTGGAGGCGGCGAATGCTCCTGTTACGCAAGACGGAGAAGAGATTTTATTGGAAAAAGGAATCGATGTTTTACCGGATATTCTCTGCAATGCCGGCGGTGTTATTTGCTCCTATTTCGAATGGGTACAAAATCTGCAGCATCTCACCTGGACAAAAGAACAAGTGAACGAAAAATTAATGCAAAAGATGACAGCTGCTTATACGACGGTCATGCAGGTTAAAGAAAAAGAAAATATCAGCTATCGTCAAGCCGCCATGCGTGTGGCAGTGGAGCGTTTAGTCAAAGTGGCTCTATCCAGAGGAGTGTTCTAAAAAGTAGTTTTAGAAAAACGAATCATCCGATCAAAACTGAGAAGATGTGAATATACTTTTTCGCATATGCATAACAAATGACAAATGAAAAGGCTTACTTCGAATCATCAAAGTAAGCCTTTTTTGTTATATACTGCGTTTACTGCAATCAATTATTTTTTGAAGCGGAAAGCTTTTTTGCCTGCATATTTAGCAGATTCGCCCAATTCTTCTTCAATACGCAATAATTGATTATATTTCGCAACACGGTCTGTACGGGAAGGAGCACCGGTTTTGATTTGACCTGAATTCGTAGCCACGGCGATATCAGCGATAGTTACGTCTTCGGTTTCACCGGAACGATGTGAAGTAACAGCTGTCATACCGGCATCCTGAGCCATCTTAATCGCTTCCAAGGTCTCGGTTAAAGTACCGATTTGATTTACTTTGATCAAAATGGAGTTAGCTACGCCGAGTTCAATACCCTTCGCCAAACGAGTTGTATTTGTAACAAATAAATCATCGCCGACCAATTGAACTTTGTCACCTAAACGATCGGTTAAGATTTTCCAACCTTCCCAATCTTCTTCGGCTAAGCCGTCTTCAATGGAGATGATCGGATATTTTTCACACATTTCAGCCCAGAAATCAACCATTTGTTCACGTGTTTTAAATTCACCGGATTTCCAGAATAAATAACCGTCTTTACCGACTTTTTTAGCTTCTTCGTATAACTCTGTGGAAGCAGGGTCTAAAGCGATGAAGAAATCTTCGCCCGGTTTATAGCCGGCTTTTTCAATTGCCTTTACTAAATATTGCAAAGGTTGTTCATCATTTTCAAGATTCGGAGCGAAGCCACCTTCATCACCGACCGCTGTGGAATAACCGTCAGCTTTCAAAATACCTTTTAAGGTATGGAAAACTTCAGTAGTCCAGCGAATAGCTTCTTTGAAAGAAGGAGCGCCGACCGGCATAATCATGAATTCCTGTAAGTTAATGCTGTTGTCGGCATGTTTACCGCCATTGATGACATTGGACATCGGAACCGGTAAAGTAGCACCGTAAACACCGCCTAAATA
>CAYFQU010000013.1:29967-30510 GCA_964345335.1 uncultured Mageeibacillus sp.
CTGATATCTAAACCGTTGGCGGCAGCTTGAGCAACGGCTAAGGAAACGGCTAAAGTAGCATTAGCGCCTAAATTAGCTTTATTATCCGTGCCGTCTATATCTAACATTGTATGATCGATTTCGGCCTGTTCATAAACATTCATACCGATAATTGCTTCGGCAATGGCTTCGTTGACATTATCAACAGCCTTTTGTACGCCTTTGCCCATATAGCGATCACCGCCGTCACGCAATTCAACGGCTTCGAAAGCACCGGTTGATGCGCCTGACGGAACGGCAGCACGACCGAAAGAACCATCTTCGGTAACAACTTCCGCTTCTAAAGTCGGATTGCCGCGAGAGTCCAAAATCTCACGAGCATATACATCAATAATTAAATTCTCTAAAATCATTAAAAAACCTCCCTGGTGTTTCAACCAATTCTTTTTTACTCATACATTAACAATTATACAATAAAAAATAACAAAAGACGATCATGCACTTAGAATGGACCGTGTTAATTTATTGTAGGTTTGGAGAATCCAATCTTTATCAGGTTAAGTT
>CAYFQU010000014.1:0-30037 GCA_964345335.1 uncultured Mageeibacillus sp.
CAATGGTACATTTATCAAAGAAAAATTAGATTTTCAAGCATAATGAATTATATAGGAGAAATATATGAAAATAGGTTTAATTGTCGGTTCTTTAAGAAAAGAATCTTGGAATAGAAAAGTGGCTGAAGTGGTCAGAGGATTTTTCCCGGAAGATGTAGAAGCTGAATTGATCGATATCACGAATGTGCCTTTATATAATGAAGATTTAGACGGTGAAACAGTCCATGAAGCCTATACAGCATTACGTAAAGATGTTCAACAATGTGATGCTTATATATTTTTTACGCCGGAATATAACAGAACTTTTGCCCCGGCTGCAAAAAATGTGATCGATATATGCTCGGTAGATCCCGAAGGTAATGCTTGGGCAAAAAAACCGGTTGCCATTTTTAGTGCCTCTATCGGTGGATATGGAGGAATGGCTGCCAATCATGCTCTGCGTCAATCCTTTATCTTTGTTGATGCTATTTTAATGCAACAACCTGAAGTTTATTTATCATCAGTGCATACCATGTTCGATGAACAGGGCAAGATGGCAGATGATAAACAAGCATTCCTGAAACAAGCCGTGCAGGCTTTCATGGAATATATTAAGAGCATTCATTCTGTATAAATATTGAGCAAATTATATTGTTGCTGTCATGCATAGATAAAACAAAAGATGGGAGTATTTTACCCATCTTTTTGCCATTATCAAGAAGAATGATCAGCAAAATTGAAAAGGCGAGAATCTTTTCTATAAAATGAAAACAGTTCTTATAGATTTTTATAGAATAACAGACAGGAAAAATGAGATGATTAAAATAGCTTTTTTCGATGTAGATGGTACCTTACTTAATTTTGGACATAAAGATATGACGGAACGCACCTTATATGCCCTTCAGGAATTAAGAAAACGAGGTGTTCTTCTATGTATGTCAACGGGCAGAAGCTTTTATCAAATTCCGCGCTTCCCTGATTTTGAATTTGATATTCTTTTAACTTTTAATGGTTCCTATATCTTGAACGAGCAAGAAATTATTTACTCTAACCCTTTGCAGCAGCAGGATGTACAAATAATCATGCAAAATCTGAATGAGATGGAACGTGCGATGGTGATCGGTAATCGAACGATATTAGCGGCTAATGCGATGGATGATGATATCAGAGAATATTTTGAGATCGGACATACTACTGTTGAGGTAGTCAATCATTTCGAAGAATTGCTCAAAGGGGAAGTTTATCAAGTGATGTGTGCCTGCCATGAAGGGGAATATGAACAAATCCTTAAAGGTACAGACAATGCGAAAATTGTCGCTTGGTGGGAGCGAGCTGCTGATATTATTCCGGCAGATGGTGGCAAAGGGGTAGCCATTAATAAAGTTTTAGATTATTACGGTTTGCAAAAAAAGCATGCTTTGGCTTTTGGTGATGGGCATAATGATATAGCGATGTTAGAGAATGTAGGACGAGGTATTGCCATGGGGAATGCAGCCGATGAAGTCAAGAAATCTGCGGATGCGGTTTGTCTTTCGGTCGCGGAAGACGGAATTTATCATTACTTAAAGGAACATGATTTTATTTGAGATTGTTCTGAAAGACTTAAATGACAAAAAAGCGTGATACAAATAAGTGAACGGATCTCCTTCAGTTAGATGATTGGTCTAACTTTTGGAGTTCACCTTAAAGTTATTGCGCTTTTTATATATGCAATCATATTGCGTGATAGTTTAGCTGATTAAAAAGAAGTAAAAAATAATTTTCCAAGGGTATAAAATAAATATAAAAGTAAAAATTTGCTTTGGCTTTTTTTGAGGAGTAGAATTGTTTCGCTTTTCAAAAAAGGACATTTATTTGGAAGAAGGATATAGGCAATGGTTGAACAAAAACAAGAAACAAGTATTTTATCGGCAATTAAAACGAGAGAAAGAATACGCATTCTGCTTTTATTGGAATCGCTGATCATCGGTTTACTGGTCGGTATTCTCATATCCTTCTATCGTTTGTTAATTCCTCGCATCGGGCATTATTTCCAATTAGCGTATGCTTGGGGCAGAGCAAATACCTGGCAGGCCTTTTTGGTTGTTTTAGGTCTTTCTCTGATTGGAGCATTTGTTGGTTACCTATCACAGCTTGAACCGAAAATCGGCGGTTCAGGAATTCCGCAGGTGGTAGCACAGCTCAGGGGACAAATGAAAATGAAATGGCAAAAAGTTTTGCCTTTAAAATTTATCGGTGGAATTTTAGCCCTTGGCGCCGGTTTAAAAGTTGGGCGTGAGGGTCCTTCCATACAGATGGGTGCGGCAATCGGACAGGGCTTCGGCGAACTTCTGAAAAGACCGTTGACCGAACGGCGTTATTTGATTACTGGAGGTGCTGCCGCCGGTCTGGCAGCAGCTTTCAATGCGCCGCTTTCAGGGGTCATTTTTGTTTTAGAAGAGGTGCATCATAATTTCTCATCTCTAGCTTTGATCGCTGCGATGGGTGCATCTTTCAGCGCTGATTTTTTCTCCGTTCAAATTTTGGGCCATCAGCCGGTCATCGAATTGGGCACGTTAAAAACACTTTCTGCATCCTCATATCTACTGGTTATATTACTCGGTATATTTATTGCTTTTACTTCTTTTATTTTCACCGGAGGGATTTCTTTCTTTAAAAAAATCTATGCTCGTATAAACTTGCCGCAATGGGTCAAAGTGATCTTTCCTTTTTGTATTTCTGCTATTATCATTTTGATTAACAGCTCGGCTTTCGGTTCGAATGAAGAATTAATCTTTTTACCTTTACATGGTAATGTCAGCTTGCCGCAATTAATTTTTCTGTATTTTTTGAATTTATTTTTGCTTTTGATTGCTTTTTCCAGTGGAATGCCGGGCGGAATTTTCTTCCCCATGTTGGTCTTAGGATCTTTAATCGGCAATATATTCGGTGAAATTTTTGTCAGCTTCGGCATATTGCTGCCTGATGAGGTGATTATTTTTGCTGTGCTGGCCATGTGCGGCAGCTTTGCGGCGATTGTCCGTTCCCCGTTGACCGGAATTATGTTAACGATTGAATTGACCGGATCTTTTACCTTTTTATTGCCGCTGGGTGTGATAGCTTTTGCATCTTATTTGATGGCGGAAGCGATACATTTGGAGCCGGTATACGAAATGTTGCTGGACTATCAACTATATCCGCAAAAATTAAAAAATAAATTTTTTAAGACGGAAACTGAAAAATTGCAGCCTAAAGATTTGGAGTTAGGTTCAGGGAAAGTCATTGCCGAAACATCCTATGCTAACCACGGTGTTTTGGTGCAATATCCGATTTATATCAACTCTGCAGCAGATCAGAAAACGATTGCCGAGATTATTTGGCCTAAAAATCTTCTCTTAGTTTCCATACGGCGTGGTGATCAAGAGATCTTACCGAAAGGTTATGTGCGTTTGCAAGCCGGCGATTATCTGGTTGCCATGCATCCGTTTGGCGATTCAGCCGAGATTGCTGCAGAGATGGATCAAATTACGAAAAAACAGATATAAATATTTAAAAACTTGCATAAATTCTGTTGAGTTTATATGTTTAAACAGGGGCTCATAGAAGGAATGTTTGGAGGATAAAGATGACTACGATTATCGATTATCTCAATTGGAGAGGGGATTTATCCTTTGCGGTCACACCGCTGAATGAAGTCGATATGGCGATTTTTGCGGAATTGTCTTATTTTGATTTTTCTGAAATTTTCCACCTTGAGGAATTTACCGATACGCAGGAAGTACCTTTGCAATATGCTTTGGAGTATCTCTGGATAAAATACGGTTTTTATGAAGAGCGGATAACAGATCCCGACCATTTCTTGAAAAACCCTCTGGGGCATAATGGCAAAGAGTTTTTAACTTCTTTACGCAATTCAACACGTTACAATGAGAGCAAACTGAGTTATTTCGTCAATACAATTGATATTGAAAAACAAGAACAATTTTCGGCTGTTTTGTTGAAAAATATAGCCGATTATCAAATTGTTGTTTTCAGGGGGACAGACAATTCACTGATCGGCTGGAAAGAAAATTTTAATATGACTTTTTCCGACAGTATTCCGGCACAAATTGAAGCGATGCATTATGTGAACCGCATCGCGAATAAAGTTTCCGGAAAATTGATTCTCTGCGGGCATTCCAAAGGCGGAAACCTGGCGATGTATGCCGCTATGAAAGCTGAAGATAAAGTTTTTTCGCGTATAGACAGCATTTATAATTTTGATGGACCGGGTTTGCATAAAAACCTGGTAGAAAGTCCTGCTTTTCAGAGAGTTGTACCACTGATACATCTATTTGTACCTGAAGATACAATTATCGGCATGCTGCTAGAAAACAGTGCTCCTTATCAAATTGTCAAAAGTACAGCTAAATATATTGAACAACATTCTTTATTTACCTGGATTGCGCAGGCTACAAAATTCCAGGAAGCTGAAAAGCGTACGGATTGGAGCCTTTATTATGATAGGACGTTATCTGATTGGCTATATTCCGTCACACCGCAGCAAAGAGAACTTTTTATTGACAGCTGCTATGATTCTATTTGCAGCTTGGAATTTTCAAAATTTTCTGAGGTTCTGGAAAAATGGCGGCCTAATGCATGGGATTTATTCAAGTCTTTTCATACCAAAGACAAAGGTACAAGGAAAGAGATACGAATGGTTCTGCGTATGTTAATTCATGCCGGTGTTAAAAATATCGACGCAAACTTCTCTTTCCCAGAAGAAAAAGTACAAGCGTTTCGTGATTTTTGGACAACAACCAAAGAGAAAAAAGATGGGGCGATGCGGGATGTACTCGAGTATTTCGGCAGTCAATCCTCCGAATAAAGACAACCGGTTATCTGAGAGTAAAAAATTTGTTATATTTGTAGGGCAAACAACAGAATGGATTTAGAAATAATAAGATGAAGATAAAGACAAAATTTGCGATCAGCATCGCCAGAACAGCTAAGTTTTTTTTGAATTTATTTGGCAAAGACGGTACTTCTTTACCCGGGAAAATCGCTTTGAAAATTGATCCACGCGTTCTGACAGATTTAACCAAAGATAAAAAAGTGATCATTATTTCCGGTACCAATGGCAAAACTTTGACTACGGCTATGATCAATACGATTTTACAGCAAAAATATACAGTAATCAGCAACAGTTCCGGTTCGAATATGATACAAGGCATCACCGGCGCATTGATTGCAGCAAAAAAAACAAAACGTCAACAAATTGCGGTTTTAGAAGTGGATGAAGCCAATATTAAAAAGATTTCGCCCTATATTAAAATCGATTATGCCGTGTTCACGAATATTTTTCGGGATCAAATGGACCGTTTCGGCGAAATTTACCAAACCTATAAATTGATGTGTGACGGTTTGAAAAATCAGCCACAGACAAAAATGATCATAAATGGTGATTTACCTTTATTTCGTACAGATCATTTACCCAATCAAAAAATTTATTATGGTTTTGCCCATGCTTATCAAGAAAAAGTGGAGCCTTACTATAACAGCGACGGTCTGCTCTGTCCAAATTGTCGCTCTTTATTACAATATCATCTGGTAACTTATAGCAATCTTGGCGACTATGCCTGCACGAACTGTGATTTCAAGCGTCCTGCTCTACAGTATCAGGTGACGAAATTGGGTGATTTGCAACAAGATTCCTCTGCATTTTCCGTTAATCATTGCGACTATCAAATACCGGTCGGAGGTCTTTATAATATTTATAATGCTCTGGCGGCAATTGCTGCTTGTAGCGAATTAGGCTTCTCTGCAGACGAAGTACGCAATGGTTTAAATAAACTTGAACGAAAATTCGGTCGTCAGGAAATCTTTATGCTAGGAGAGAAAAAAATTATTCTCAATCTGATTAAAAATCCGGTCGGTTTTGATCAGATTGTCGATTTGATTCAATTGGATCCGTCAGAAAAAACGATCATTTCCTTTTTAAATGATAATTTTGCCGACGGTCGCGATATTTCCTGGATTTGGGACGGCAATTTTGAAAAATTGATGGAGGATCGAATCAAAGATGTTTATGTGGGTGGTTTACGCCGGGCGGATTTGAAATTGCGCTTTGCCGTGGCAGGGGCTGAAAATATTCATGAACTGGACCATTTCGATCAATTGATGGAGATTATTCAACAAGCGAAGACAAAACATATTTATATTTTACCGACTTATACGGCCTTGCTGGATTTGCGAAATTATTTAGCAAAAAATAATTTGGTGAATAAGGAGATGAAATAAATGGAAAAATTCAGGATTGCCCATCTTTACGGTAATTTGCTCAATACCTATGGGGATAATGGTAATTTATTATTATTAAAATATTTTGCTAAATTACAAGGCAATTTTGTGGAGAGCGAGATTATTTCCTTGCAGGATGATTTCACAGCGTCTGATTATGATTTAGTTTTTATCGGCGGCGGACAGGATTTAGAACAATCGGTTGTCGCCAGGGATTTACAAATGAAAAAAAAGGAACTCGAAAAATATATTGAAAATGACGGCGTTTTGCTGGCGATTTGCGGCGGTTATCAATTGCTGGGACATTACTATATCACGGCAGATGGTGAAAAAATAGAGGGCACAGGTCTTTTGGATTTATATACGGAACGGCAGGAAAATGGGCGCTTTATCGGTGATATCGTCATCCATAACGAAGAATTTGATGAAACTTATGTCGGTTTTGAAAATCATAATGGCGTGACTCATATCGGTCAAGCGTTAAAGCCTTTAGGTATCGTACAGACAGGCAACGGCAATAATGGTTTTGATCAGACGGAAGGTGTCCATTATAAAAATGTTTTCTGCAGTTATTTACATGGTCCTTTATTGGTCAGAAATCAACATTTGGCCAAAAGAATTATCGACACGGCACTTACAGTCAAAGAGCATAAAAGAACAAAATTTTGAAAAATGCTGAATAAACAAGGGACTATTTTAGAGAAATATTGCTTTTTCAACAAATAAAAATAAATAATTTTGTATTTTTAATCATGAACTTGCATTGGATTTTAATTGATGATAAAATCCCAAATAAGATTTCTGGAAAGGAGAAGGTCTATGAATAAATCTGGAGTAATGATGATGATGTGCACTGTAGAATTTATTTGTGGAGGACTTCTCGTGTAGAAATCGTCATTCATTGACTTGAAATAAAATAGCGGATGTTCTCAAAAGAACATCCTTTTTTTTTGGGAGGAGAGCATTGATACATTTTAAAAATGTGACAAAAAAATTTGATGATTTTACGGCTTTATCCAATATTACTTTAGCGATTGAAGATCATGATTTTTATGGCATTATCGGTATGAGTGGAGCTGGAAAATCGACATTGATTCGTCTGGTTAACGGTTTGATTTTACCTGATGAAGGATCCGTGACCGTCAATCATAAAAATATTTCTGACTTGAGAGAAAATGAATTAAATCTTTTAAGAAGCGAGATCGGCATGATTTTCCAACATTTTAATTTATTAAATCAAAGAAATGTTTTAGATAATGTCGCTTTGCCTCTTAAATTGAAAAAAGTTCCGAAGCAAGAACGGCATGAGAAAGCAGCTGAAGTCCTTCGCCTGGTCGGTTTAGGTGACAAACTTGAGGCTTATCCCGCACAATTATCCGGCGGACAAAAACAAAGAGTCGCGATTGCCAGAGCTTTAGCCAATGATAATAAGTTGTTGTTATGTGATGAAGTGACGTCAGCTCTTGATCCGATATCTACCCAAAGTATTTTGCAGCTCTTGAAAGATTTGCAACAAACATTCGGTTTGACGATCGTGATGATTACCCATGAAATGGCTGTTATCGAACAGGTTTGTAATAAAGTTGCAATTTTGGATCAAGGACATTTGGTTGAAACAGGCAATGTAACAGAAGTATTCAGGCATCCGCGGCATAAAACAACCCGGAAATTATTAGGGATCAAAGAAACAAAGGAACTTTCCAATGAACAAAAAATAAGATTGACTTTTGACGGTACCGGTGCGAAAGAGCCAATTGTAGCTGAACTCGTTTTATTAACCGGGCAGAAGTTAAATATTTTACAGGCTGATACCAGAGTCATTCAAGATAAATTATATGGACAAATGGTCATTGCTTTAAACGAGGTCAATGATCAAATTTTAGATTATTTGGCTGAAAAAGATGTGGCGATATCTTTCGTTGGGGAGGATGAAAATGGTTAAATTCTTTTTGATTGAAATATTTAATACAATTTTTATGACCTTCGTTTCCAGCTTGGCAGCCTTTGTTTTTGGTGGTGCTTTAGGGATTCTGATGGTTTTTATTAAAAAAGACGGTCTGCGTGAGAATTTGGTTTTATATCGCGTTTTAGATTGGCTGATCAATATTTTCCGATCGGTTCCTTTTGTGATCCTGATGTTGGTTGTCATGCCATTTACCCGAATGCTGGTGTCTACCACAATCGGTATTTGGGGCACGATTGTCCCGCTTGCCATTGCAGCAATTCCTTTTGTGGCTAGACTGACAGAAAATACAATCAATGAGGTGGATAATAATTTGGTGGAAATGGCGAAATCTTTGGGAGCCGGTCCCTGGCAAATTCTCAAAGAAGTTTTGTTACCGGAAAGTATGCCCTTATTGATTCAACAGGGAACCATGGCAATTGTTACGATTCTTAGCTATGGTGCAATGGCAGGTTTTACCGGTGGAAGAGGCTTAGGTGTTGTCGCGATTAATTATGGTTATTACCGCAATCAGTACGACATGCTGTTAATCGCAGTGATTCTCCTCGTCATACTAGTACAAATTATTGAAGAAATCGGCAAAAGAACTTCAAACAAAATAAATAAAAAGAAATGAGATAAAAAAATGAAAAAATTAGCAATTATTTTATTAGCCTTGATTTTATTGGTCGGTTGCAGTAACGGCAAAACAGAAAATACGGAAACGGCAGCCAATTCAGAAAAAACAGTTGAAAACAATGCTTCTCAATCTGAAAAGATGACAGATTTGAAAGTCGGAGCTACGATTGTACCTCATGCAGAAATTTTGGAGCAGGTCAAAGATGTATTGGCAGAGCAGGGAATCAATTTAATCGTGGTTGAATTTTCTGATTATGTTCAGCCGAATTTAGCCTTAGATGCGGGTGATTTAGACGCCAACTATTTTCAGCATACACCGTATCTGGAATCATTCAATAAAGAGCGCGGCTTAAATTTGGTCAGTGTCGGCAAAATTCATTATGAGCCTTTAGGGATTTATCGCGGATCTAAATCTTCTTTAGACGAGTTAACAGCCGGTGATAAAATTTCCGTGCCGAATGATGCCACCAATGAAGCACGTGCTTTAGCTTTATTGGAAGCACAAGGTGTCTTAAAGATCAGAGAAGACGCCGGTTTGAATGCGACAAAATTGGATATTGTTGACAATCCAAAGAATATTGAAATTGTTGAACTGGAAGCGGCTCAGTTAGGCAAATCGATTCAGGATGTCGCTTTCAGTGTCATCAATGGGAACTATGCTCTGCAATCCGGACTGACGGCTGATCAGGCGGTTGCCTTTGAATCCAAAGATTCAGTCGGAGCAGATACATTTGCCAATGTGTTGGTCGTGAAAGCCGGCAATGAGAATGATCCTGCTATTCAGGCTTTATTAAAAGCCTTACAATCCGATGCCGTGAAAGAATTTATTCAAGAACATTATCAGGGAGCGGTGGAAGCATCATTTTAAGTAAATTGGATCAGCGATTTTGCTGAAAATTTTCCAAAGCGATAGAATGATGCAAATAAATAACCTTACCCCAATTTGAAATGTACCCTTCTTACCAGACAAACCGGTAAGGAGGGTATTTTATGTTTTATTAATATTAGAAAATTTATCTGTTCGTTAACGAAAAAGATAAACATGAGCGAAACTTAAATATTCATCGCCCATTCGCCGTTTCGCAAAATCGGAATGGCAGTACCGTCCTTTTGATAGCCGGTAATATTCAAATTTTCGCTGCCAACCATGAAATCCGTATGGATGATCGATTGATTGGCTCCCATTGCTTCTCTTCTTTCAAGATTTAAATTTTCACCGTCAATCATTGTTTCCGCATAGGATTGTCCCAGAGCGAAATGGCAAGAAGCATTTTCATCAAATAGAGTTGATTTAAACAGAATATTGGTTTGAGAAATAGGTGAGGAATGCGGGACTAAAGCTATTTCACCTAAATGTTTGGCGCCTTCATCCGTCGCAAGCAGAATATCCAATAATTCCTGATTGTTTTCGGCTTCCCATTTGACAACTTTGCCCTCGGAGAAATACAAGGTAAATTCATCAATGATTTTACCCATCAGGGAAAGCGGTTTGGTAGATTTAATATGACCTTCTGCTTTCGCACGATGTGGGGCTGTAAAAATTTCCTCCGTCGGCATATTCGCCATATAGGAAATACCGTCTTTGGTTTTCGAAGATCCACCGATCCATTTATGATTTTCCGCTAAATGTACTTTCAGATTTGTACCGGGAGCTTCATAGAGCAAATAGTCAAATTGTTGTCGATCCAGCCATGCTTCATGTGTTTTTAAACTTTGATTATGCTTCTCCCAGGCGGCAACCGGATCTTCCTGGTCAATCCGGCAGACTGCAAAAATTAATTGCCATAATCGCTGCACAGCTTCTGTTTCTTCCAAGTCAGGGAATATTTGTTTTGCCCAATAAGGAGAAGCTGTATTTGTGACAACCCACTTAATCTTGCCCTCATCCATATATTCACGCAAAGGCTTAGCGGCCATAGCATTGGCTTTTTGTACCGCCTCCAGGCGTTCCTGTGCAACGGAATGATAGAAATCGGGTGCTGCCGACATGAGTGAAATACGATGATAATTTTCTTTCATCTGTGCCACCCGATAATCAATTTTAAAATCAGCGACTTGTTCTAAAGAGTTTAGCGGGGCATACTGATATGCTGTCAAAGATAACTCTTTATCCGTTATTTGTACCAGTACATCATGAGCTTTAGCCTGCCAACAGATTTTAGCGATTTCTTTAGCAACCGGTAAAGAATCAATATCCGTATTGATCACAATATTGTCATTTTCCTGCACATTGATACCAATTTTGGCAATGGCTGCGGCGTACTTTTTCATAAAATCTTGATTTGTCATATCTTGTCCTTCTTTATCTAATCATAATTTTGCTAATTATAACATGATTAAATTGACACTTCAGGAGTAAAGACCTGTATAATAAAGAAAAAATTATGCGATGAGGAAATTATGGAACGTATTTATTTAGATAATGCGGCGACCACAAAGATTGATCCTGCCGTTTGGCGGGTCATGACAGAGGTTCAACAAAATAATTGGGCGAATGCCTCAACCCAATATACAAGCGGCAGGGTGGCGCGTGGTCAGATTGAACAGGCGAGAAATCAAATTGCCGGTTTTTTACATGTTGAGCCGAAAGGAATTGTCTTTACTTCCGGTGCAACCGAAGCAAATAATATGTTGCTCAGAACGAATGCCTATCGCCTTAAAGCGGCAGGAAAAGGTCATCATCTCATTACCTCGATGGCGGAACATGCCTCTGTTTTTGAAACATTTAAAGCTTTGGAAAAAGAAGGTTTTGAGGTAGACTATTTAAACTTAAATGAGCATGGAGTGATCAGCCTGTCTGAATTAGAAAGTAAATTGACAGAACAAACAGCTTTAGTTTCGATCATGACCGTGAATAATGAAACCGGTATTGTTATGCCGGTGAAAGAAATAGCTGCTTTACTGAAAGAGAGGGGAATTTTCTATCACACTGATTTTGTACAAGCTGTCGGCAAGGTGGATTTCCGTCCTGGCGATATAGGAGCGGATGCGTTCAGCATCACGGCGCATAAAATTCATGGACCCAAAGGGATTGGCATTGCTTATCAAAAACCGGACATTGTTTTGTTGCCGCTGATTGTGGGCGGACATCAGGAAAACGGCAAGCGAGCCGGTACAGAAAGTTTAACCTTAATTGCTGGTCTGGCCAAAGCTCTTGAATTATTGTACAGCAATGAAAAAGAAAATCAGGAAAAAATCAGAACTTTAGCAGAAGAACTTTACCGTGCCTTAAAGGCGGAAAAAGTGGATTATCAAAGCAATTCAGCTCCGAAAAATTTAACCGGTATTCAGAACATTTGGTTCAAAAATGTTCCGGCCACACAGGCTTTGATTATGTTGGATCTGAAGGGGATTGAAGTATCAGCCGGATCTGCCTGTTCAGCAGGTTCTGTTGAGCCGAGCCGTGTTTTACAAGCGATGTTCGGTCCGGGAGAACGTTTGCTACAAAGTTTGCGTATTTCTTTTTCAGAACAGAATACTGTTGCAGATATGATAAGCTTTGCCAAAGAGATCGCAGCTATTCAAAAACAAAATTTATAAGGATAAGATAGATCAGGATAGAATAAGTGCAAAGGATGAAAAATGCTGACAAATAAAGGAAAAGTTGTAATTGGGATGAGCGGCGGAGTAGATTCTTCTGTCGCAATGGCTTTGCTCAAAGAGCAAGGATATGAAGTGATCGGTATTTTTATGAAAAACTGGGACGATACCGATGAAAACGGACATTGTACGGCTACGGAGGATTATCAGGATGTAGCTGCGGTTTGTCATACTTTAGACTTGCCTTATTACTCCATCAATTTCGAAAAAGAATATAAAGATCGTGTTTTCTCCTATTTTCTGGAAGAATACAAAAATAATCGCACACCGAATCCGGATGTGATGTGCAATAAGGAGATCAAGTTCAGGGCATTTCTAGATTATGCTTTAAGCATCGGTGCAGATTATGTGGCAACAGGACATTATGCTCGTGTGGATCGCTCCGATGGTCAAACTCATTTATTGCGTGGGGTTGATGAGAATAAAGATCAAACCTATTTTTTAAATCAGCTCAGTCAGGAACAATTGCGTAAAATTATTTTTCCGGTGGGTGATTTAAGTAAAAAAGAGGTGCGCCGTATTGCTCATGAATATCAGTTGCCGACTGCCGATAAGAAGGATTCAACAGGTGTTTGTTTTATCGGAGAAAGAGATTTCAATGAATTTTTGGCAGGCTTTTTACCCGGTAAACCAGGCAGAATGTTAACGTTGTCCGGTGAAGATAAAGGGGAGCATCAAGGATTGATGTTCTATACGATCGGACAAAGGCACGGCCTGGGTATCGGCGGAGGCGGAGCGAGTAATGAGCCTTGGTTTGTGATCGGCAAAGATTTAAAGACAAATGTGCTTTATGTAGGTCAGGGTTTTCATCATCCGATGCTTTATGCAGATCGTTTGCTTGCCTCTTCTCTGAATTTTATTGTGCCGCAAAATACGGCGGAGTTCGATGTAACTTGTAAAATTCGTTATCGCCAAAAAGACATACCATGCCAGGTAAAAGTGTTGGGGCAGGGACGATGTGAAGTCTTTTTCCCGGAAAAAGCCAGAGCGGTGACACCCGGTCAGTCGGTCGTTTTTTACCGCGGGGAGGAATGTCTTGGCGGGGCGGTGATTGATGCCGCTTTTCAGGGTGAGAAACAATTACAATATGTTTAGATTTTCATAACCGACTTGCAGATTTAGACGGATGAATATTTGAAATCATAATATATCGCAGCTTTGCGAAAAAGCGACACTTGTACGGAAAAGCAAGATTTTATCAGCGATCTTAAATTTGACAAAAAAGACTGTTTTGAGTTAGCTTATCTGTAGCAGCAGGAAGCTGTGATGAAGCTGAGCATCGAAAATTATTTCAATTTGACTTATGTATACTATGAAGGTATGCGTTTTCTCTGAAGGGAGTTGACGTGTGCCTTTTTGTTTTTCCGGGCGCACGAAATATTATTAATGTTCTGAGGAGGACGAATTATGGCATGTTTTCTCGTTCCGGCTGCTGAAGCGGTCATCACAACGATTGCTGCAAAAGTAATGCAGGCAAAAGAAAAGCAAGCTGAAACTGTTGAAGTACAGCTTGGTAAGGATTATGTAAAAGCGGAAAAAATTCCTTTTTCCCGAAAATTAAAATGGCTCAACAAGTTACTTTGGGGCGGTTCTGTTTTATTGGCATTTGAACATATTTGGCATGGTGAGGTCACGCCCTGGTTTCCATTTTTGACTGCAGCAAGCGATCCGGCTGATGCGGCAGAAATGCTGCATGAAATGGCGACGGTCGGTGTCATGATGGCGGTACTTGTCACTTTGATTTGGCTTTGCATGCTGGCGGTTTCATCCGCAATTGAAAAACGAGCTTTAAAAGCTTTGCCGAACAAGCGCTAGGAGGTCGAAATGACATTATTAACAACTGTTTTTGCTGCCGCTATCGCAACGATTATCTGGTATCAAAATGAGAATAGAAATGAAATGAAAATAAGCGTACTCTGCTGGCTATATTGGGGAGCTTCTTTAATGTGGCTGGTTGATGCAATCTTTGAATATGCGGAGTTACAGGCTGCCTATTTTACACCGGAGTCGGCGGAAATGCTCAATGATTTCTTCCTCGGGCTTTCTGTTGTCGCATTGGGTTTAGTCATTTGGCTGATTGTTCTCTTGATTAAAGATCCGATCCGAAAGGCGTTGTGAAAAGAAGTCTTTTTAAGAGTAAATAATTGATTATAAAACAAAAAAAGTAAATAATAGGGATAAAACAAGCAGTTCTACTCATGACAGCAGAGCCGCTTTCTGTCTAAACAATGGAGGAAGAAATGAATAGTGAAACAAAACAGATTTTGGAAGCGGTACAAAACGGAACTTTATCCGTTGATGACGCACTTTTAAAATTAAAAATGCAGCCCTATGAAGATCTCGGTTTTGCTAAAGTAGATTTACATCGTCAGGTCAGGCAGGGTGTGGCCGAGGTAATTTACGGTGCAGGTAAAACGCCTGAGCAAATGATTGGTATCATGGATGCCATGCTGAAAAATGGGCAGGAACGTATTTTTATCACCAGACTTTCCTCTGCAGCTGCTGCAATGATTCAAGAAGTTCATCCTATTATTTATTATGAAAAAGCTAAAATAGGGCTTTTGGGCGGTTTGCCGGAAGCCGACGGGATCGGTAATATTATTGTGGCAACGGGCGGTACTAGCGATCTGAATATTGCCGAAGAAGCGGCTTTGACGGCAGAGATTTTGGGCAATCAGGTGACCAGGTTATATGATGTCGGGGTTGCCGGTTTACATCGTTTGCTGGCACATAATGCTGAAATCATGACGGCTTCCGTGATTATTGCTATCGCCGGTATGGAAGGTGCTTTAGCCAGTGTAATTGCCGGTTTGGCGGACTGCCCTGTTATAGCTGTTCCGACAAGTGTCGGTTACGGTGCTGCTTTCGGCGGCTTAGCCGCTCTTTTATCGATGCTCAACTCCTGTGCCAGTGGTGTTTCTGTTGTGAATATAGATAACGGTTTTGGGGCAGGTTATTTAGCTAACATGATCAATCATATGGATGTGAAAAAATGAAAACATTATATTTAGACTGTTCAATGGGGGCTGCCGGTGATATGCTGACGGCGGCACTTTTGGAGTTATTACCCGAGCCGCAAGAATTTATACGAAAGCTAAACGATTTACAGATTCCTGCTGTGCAGTTCAAAGCCGATAAAGTCTTAAAATGCGGTATCCTTGGCACATATATGTCCGTCACTGTCAACGGAATGGAAGAAGACGAGCAAATGCATGAGCAAGATTCCGATCATTCCCATGAGTCTGCACATCATTGTCAGCACTTAGAAAATATTCAGGAAATTGTTCAAAGCTTACATATCACAGAAAAAATTAAAAAAGATATTTTGAACATTTATCGAATCATAGCCGAAGCGGAGAGCCATGTACACGGTATATCGATTGAAGAAATACATTTTCATGAAGTTGGCAACATGGATGCTGTTGCGGATATTACGGCTTTCTGTTTATTAATGGAAGAATTAGCCCCTGAACAAATCATTGTTTCTCCGATTCATGTGGGCAGCGGGCATGTGAAATGTGCACATGGTATGCTTCCTGTCCCTACTCCTGCCACTGTGTATATATTACAGAATGTACCGATTTACGGCGGAGCAATTCAGGGTGAATTGTGTACACCGACCGGTGCGGCCTTACTCAAATACTTTGCTGATCAATTTGATGATCTGCCTCCAATCAAGATCAATGCAATCGGATATGGTATGGGTAAAAAAGATTTTCCGAGAGCCAATTGTATCCGAGCTTTATGGGGAGAATCCCAACAGAAAATCAATTCTCAAAAGATAGAAGATCAACCAACAGCGAAAGGTCAATCTGTTGATACGATTATTGAGCTATCTTGCAATCTGGACGACATGACATCTGAGGAAATTGGCTTTGCGATTGATATTCTTTGGGAAAATGGAGCGAAAGATGTTTATACCATACCGATTGGTATGAAAAAATCTCGCCCTGCCATCATGCTTTGTGTCATGTGCGAATTGGGGGAGAAAGAAAAATTTATCGCTCTGCTTTTTAAGCATACGACGACAATTGGTATCCGCGAAATAAAATTGAAACGCTATGTTTTGGAACGCGAAATGGAAAAAATTGAAACAAAATACGGTCCGATTCAACGTAAAGTATCTCATGGTTATGGAATCGTCAGAACCAAATATGAATATGAAGAGTTGGCTGCACTCGCAAAGAAACATCAGCTCAGTTTGCAAGAACTCAAAAAAATTCTACCAGCTGATCAGGAATAGATCATTCAAATTCTGATTTGTATTTGAATCTCATCTGAAAAAATTACTTTATTATCAGGAACGACATGGAAACTTTACAGAATAAAAAACAATTTTTGAAGCAATATTTAAGAGAACTTGACAGCGTTGCCATTGCCTTTTCCGGAGGTGTTGACTCAACCTTTCTCTTGAAAATGGCACATGATGTTTTGGGTAATAAAGCAATTGCATTGACCGCAAAATCCGGTTTTTTCCCACAAAGGGAGTCGTCCGAGGCGGAAGGATTCTGCCGAGCAGAAGGGATTGAGCAAATTTTTGTGCAAGTGGATGAGCTAAGCAATCCTGACATTCAAAAAAATCCTGCGAATCGTTGTTATCTTTGCAAGTATCAACTCTTCCAGAATTTTCTTCAAATAGCTGCCGAAAAAGGAATTCCTTATGTTGCAGAAGGATCCAATCTTGATGATAACGGGGATTATCGTCCGGGCCTGCTTGCCGTAGCAGAACTGAATATTAAAAGTCCTCTGAGAGAAGCGAATTTGAGCAAAGAGGACATCCGTGAACTCTCTAGAGAATTGAATTTACCTACCTGGAAAAAACCGTCTTTTGCCTGTCTGGCAACCCGGTTTGCCTACGGTGAAACAATCAGTGCGGAGAAGCTTATGATGGTGGAAAAAGCGGAGCAAAAGCTTTTTGACTTAGGCTTTCAGCAATTTCGCGTGCGTATTCATGAGAATATAGCCAGAATTGAAATTCCGCAAAATGATTTTCCTAAGATTATGCAGCAGCAAAATTTAAAACAAATAAATTCATATTTTCATGATTTGGGATTTCTTTATGTCACTTTAGATCTTGAGGGGTATCAGATGGGCAGCATGAATAAATTGCTGTATTTATAACTTTACTGATGAGCATAAAGCGATTGGTGCCATAAAATCGTGCTCTGACCAGTCACAGCAAGATCATTTTAAAAAGTAAAAGACGGTCAGACAGATTTTTAATAGATAAAATAGGGCTTCCTACAAACCCATTCTGTATTTTATATTCATTGTTCAAAATTCACAAAAATACTGTAAAAAATCAACTGTTTCTGTTATAAATAATAGAGAGTATTTTTATTTAATAGAAAGAGAAATGTATGAAGTTAAAGTCTTATTTCATGAGACAAAAAATGATGACGCGGGTATTGATCTCTTTGATACCGATTGCCTTATTTTCAATTTTTATGTATGGCTGGAGAGTACTTTTACTCTTTGCTGTCGTTTCATTTTTTGGCTGCTTAACAGAATATCTGATCAACCGTATGCTGCAACATGAAAAAGCGAAGGTAACGGAATCCGTTTTTGTTACCTCCGCTTTATTCACATTGTCCTTACCTGCGACGATTCCTTTTTGGGTTGCTGTCATCGGCATCATTTTCGGTGTTCTATTTGGAAAAATGATTTTCGGTGGCTTCAGCCGCAATATTTTCAATCCGGCCTTAGTAGGCAGAGCCTTTATTT
The DNA here is from genome assembly GCA_964345335.1 of uncultured Mageeibacillus sp. Taxonomy (GTDB): domain Bacteria; phylum Bacillota; class Clostridia; order Saccharofermentanales; family DTU023; genus UBA5436. The sequence continues at coordinate 18,143 of CAYFQU010000014.1, forward strand.
ATATCGGTTTTCCGGCTCATATGACAATGCGTTGGGCAATGCCTCAATTGCAGTTTCCGGGTGGCTTTGCCAGATTTGCACCAGCTGCTGATGCGATCAGTTCTTCCACGCCGATGATTGCTATTAGCAGAGGAGAAGCAGCGCCTCCGCTATGGGATATGTTCAGCGGCTTACATGCCGGATCAATGGGAGAAACCTCGATCCTTCTGATTTTAATTGCTGCTGTTTATTTAATTGTGACCAAAACGGCATCCTGGAAAATTATGGTTTCAACTTTGCTCAGCGCATTGATTTCCAATAGTTTCTTTTCTCTGTTTACAGATAAAACATTGCCGTTGGCTCCGGCTATGTTAACCGGCGGTTTGTTTTTTGCCGCAGTTTTTATGGCGACTGATCCGGTTTCAGCTCCGAAAACTGATACCGCAAGAGTGATTGTCGGGGCTCTGATCGGTTTTTGCACAATTGTTATTCGTACCTTCGGTCTGTTCACGGAAGGCGCCATGTTTGCCGTATTGATTGCCAATGCTTTCACACCTTTGATTGAACGTGAAATCAGAGAATGGAAAGCGAACAAAAAGGCTAAACAGGAGGAGGCAAGAGCATGAAACAAGGGTATCGTTATACGATCATTTTTACGCTGATTGTCAGTTTAATATTCGCTTTAGCCTTAGCTGTTGCCAATACTTTACTCAAACCCCGAATTGAGGCCAATGCGGAATTGGCGGAGCAAAGAGCAATTTTGGACAGTCTTGGCATGGATCAAACAGGTGAACCGGAAACAGTTCAAAAAAGATTTCAGGATCTGGTCAAGTTAGATCAGGCGAAGTCCTTTAGCTTTTATCGCCAACTTGATGAGCAGGGCGAAACTGCAGGTTATGCGATTCCGTTTGTCGGTTCCGGTTTATGGGGCAGCATACACGGTTATTTAGGAGTGACTCCGGACTTAACTCAAATAAAGGGTCTTGTTTTTACCTCACAAAATGAAACTCCTGGATTAGGAGGACGTATTGAAGAAGAATGGTATCGCGAACAATTTCGCCAAGTCGAAATTCCGCAGGATACTTCCCTTTCCTATGGTTCACAAAATTCAGGACAGCAGATCGATGCCATTTCGGGGGCGACCCAAACTTCAAATGCCGTGATGCGAATTCTCAATCAATTGATTGCGGAAAAATTGCCTGAAATGGAAGGAGTAAAGTGATATGGCTGTTGAGAAAAATTCGAGTATTGTCAAACGAAATTTATTCAATGAAAACCAGGTTTTAGTTCAGATTTTGGGCATTTGTTCAGCCTTAGCGGTTACCAATTCCATGAAAAATTCATTGGTCATGGGGCTGGGAGTTACCTTTGCCACAGCACTTTCTTCTTTAACTTTATCCGCTATGCGCAAATTGATTCCCAATCGTGTACGAATGATTGTACAGACTTTGGTCATCGCGTCTTATGTTATTTTTGTCGATATTATTCTGAGAGCTTATTTACCGGATATTTCAAAGCAGCTGGGTCCCTATGTCGGCTTGATCATTACGAATTGCATTGTTATGGGCAGAGCGGAAGCGTATTCAGCCAAAAATCCTCCGCTGAAGTCTTTGCTTGATGGACTGTTCGCGGGACTTGGCTATACCATGGTTATCTTAATGGTTGCTTTTATTCGGGAAATTTTAGGTTTTGGCAGCATCTTCGGCTATCAAGTGATGCCGGCTTCTTTTGAAACCTGGACGATCATGATTATGCCGCCGTCTGCCTTCTTCATTATCGGCGTACTGATTTGGATTTTCTCGGCAAGATCTTTGAAACGTGTAGAAAGGAAGAAAAAATAATGATCTATTCAACAATCAGTCCCTGGATTATCTTCTTCGCTTCTATTATTACGAGCAATATGATCTTTTCAAATTTCCTTGGCATGTGTTCTTTTATCAGCATATCCTCGGAATTTAAAACGGCTTCGGGACTTGGCAAAGCCGTAACTGTTGTTTTGGTTTTAACAAATTCTATCAACTGGTTGATTTACCGCTTTATTATTTATCCCCTGGGTATCGACTATATGTCGAATATCATTTTCATTATGGTCATCGCAGCAACCGTTCAGATTTTAGAATTATTTCTGGATCGTTATGCACCGGACTTACATGCCAAACTCGGTATATTCTTACCTTTGATCACTGTAAACTGTGCTATTTTGGGGGCTACCTTATTCATGGTGATTCGCTCTTATAATTTTTTGCAGGCTTTGCTTTTCGGTTTGGGTTCCGGTTTGGGCTGGTGGCTTGCCATTTGTATGTTGGCTGCAATCAGAGAAAAATTAGCTAAAGTAAAATTACCGCTCGGCTTAAGTGGCCCAGCTCTGACTTTCTTAATCACCGGAATCATGGCAATGGCTTTTGTCGGTTTTTCCGGGATTTTTGCTGTGCAGTAGAGGAGGAGATCTATGCTGAAAGATATTTTATTGGCCAGTGGCAGCGTTGTTATTATCTCCGTTTTGCTCGCTGTTATTATTTCTATTGCCGAACATTATTTAAACAATTATGGTGTTTGTAAATTAGACATCAATGATGGGGAAAAAGTATTGGAAGTGAATGGCGGTTCGATGCTTCTGCAAACTTTGGCACAGGAAAAAATCTTTATTCCTTCCGCTTGTGGCGGCAAAGCAACCTGTGGGCTCTGCAAATTGCGCGTGTTAGAAGGGGCAGGTCCCATATTGCCGACCGAAGAACCGTATTTATCACCTGAAGAACGAGCCAATGGAACCAGGCTTTCTTGTCAAATTAAAGTCAAAAACTCCATGAAGCTGTTTATTCCGGAAGAATTATTTAATATTCAAGCTTTTGAATGTGAGGTCGAACGCCTGACCGATATGACCTACGATATGCGTGAAGTTCGTCTGCGCCTGCCGGAAGATATGCGCATTAAATTTAAGGCCGGTCAGTTTATGCAGTTTTATACAAAACCATATGATAAAGTGAAAGAAGAAGTATTTCGTGCTTATTCCATATCCTCATCGCCCAATGAAAACGATCATTTGGAGTTTATGATCCGTCGCATTCCCGATGGTATTGCTTCCAATTATGTGCATACTGCATTGCATGAAGGAGATAAGGTACAGGTGACAGGGCCTTACGGCCAATTTTATCTGCGGGGTGGTGAAGGTATTCACGAATTGATTATGATTTGTGGTGCTTCCGGTTTAGCGCCGATTGCTTCTCTGTTGCGCTATATTATGGAAGAAAAACTGGACTATCAAGTGCGTGTTTATTTCTCCGTATCCACGATGAAAGATATTTTCTATTTTGATAAAATTGAGCAATGGTGTGAAGAATTTCCGAATATTACCTTTATCCCGTCAGTGACACGTGCTACACCGGAAGACGGTTGGACAGGCGAAACAAGGCGTATTCCGGAGATTTTAAAAGATGATTTAGATAGCGGAGAAGGCAGAGAAGCATATATGTGCGGTGCACCGGCATTGCTGAATGCTTCAGTTAAAGCCCTGGAAGAAATCGGTTTTCGCAGAGATCAGATTTTCTTTGATGAGTTCTAATGGAGGGTCGATATGAAAGAAAATCCAAGAGAGAAAAGCATTCGTGAAGATATGCAAGAGGGGATACTCAGTAAAGAAGGTTTTTTTGGAACGGATAGTCGCAGCCTTCAAGATATCATCATGGAAGATCAGGCTGTTTTGAAAGTTTCAAATATCGATCAGCATCAAATCGCCAAAGCATTGCGCCGGCTGATGATTGCTGGACAGGAAGGTCTCGGAGATCTGATTGAATATCAAGGCTATGAGGTAGTTGTCGATGAATGGCGCGGCAAAATTTCCTGCCCCTTTAAAGATAATCATAAAACTGGCAAACGCATTATAGAGGTCATTCGGCTCAGTGATCGGAAAGAGATTCGTTACACAGCACTTAGCATTCATTTAATTGATGCTCATTGTTTCTTTCAAGGGCGGGACTCTACCTATAGACTGGATCCGGAAGAGTTGATTGAATTCTTAAATCCGTTACTATAATCTGTTTTACAGAGCGGAATCTAAGCTGACACTTTGCTCGCTTGCTGATCGGATAAAGTATTTTATATGGTTTATCTTTCATGATCTTTTAGCGACAAAGTGTTTTGTTTTACTGATTTATTCTTATTTTTTAGGAAATCCCACAAAACTTTTATCTTGTAAAACAAAAGTTAGAATCCCATTTTGTTTTTATGCTAAAATAACAAGCTGAATTGATATCAATAGAACGGGAAAATATATGCAAAATATTAATTTTAGAGAAATAAGCACAAACGAGTTTAATACATTCGCCAAAGGCCGGAAAGATGTTTCTTTTTTTCAAAGCGGTTATTTTTTATCTTTGCAGGAAAAGATGGGCAGAGAAACGAAACTGTTAGGTTTGTATCTTGACGGAAAATTAGTAGCTGCTGGAGCTTTCTTCCTAAGAAAAATCCTTTGGAAATATAAGGTAGGTCTTTGTGTGCAGGGACCGATTTTAGATTATGATGATCCGGAAATCGTCGCTTTGTTTTTTAAACATTTAAATCAATATCTACGTAAACGGCATGTTGTTTACAATACCATTTTGCCGAATCTTGAACTTGGTAAACGAGATCAGGATGGAAATGTATTAGAGCCTGCTGATTGGAGTTTTGAACAAAATTTAAGCAAAGCAAAATATAAATCTTTTGGCAGAATAAATGAGTACAAAACCATCCTACAGAGATTTTCATTTTATAAAGATTTCCAGGATGAAAACGGAGTTCCTTATCAGTCTGAGAAAAGGCTCTTCCAATCTTATTCAAGTAAAACACGTAATTTAATTAATAAAGCTCGCAAAAATATGGTGAAAATTGAAGATGGCAGTGAGCATCTTGATGTATTTGTTGAGATTATGGAGAAGACGGGTGAACGCAGAGGTTTCCGCATCCGTGAGGTCGGTTATTTTAAAGATTTTCTGGAAGCATTTGGTAAAGACAAATCATTTATTATGCTGGCATATCTATATCCTGAAGAAGCCATTGCAGAGTTAAACCAACGCAAGGCCGCTTTAATGGAAGAAGCGGAGAGCTTATTGGCTAAACAAGAAAGCGGGAATAAAAAGGCTGCCGGAAAACTGAAAGAAATAAATAATCAGATACAAGGAGTCGATAATTCTCTGACTTTCTTTAATCAATTTGAACATAAGGATCAAAAAATTTACTTATCCGGTGCTTTATTCGTCATTTATAATCAAGAGATGACCTATTTATTCAGTGGTTCTCTGGAGGAATATTTTGGTTTAGGAGCAGCTGATTTGATTCAGTTTGAGGCACAAAAAATAGCCCTTAAAAGTGATTGTAACCGTTACAATTTCCTCGGAACACTAGGCTCATATTCGAATTCTGATGATGGTCTTCATACCTTTAAAAAAGGTTTCGGTGGCAGAGTATGGGAATTGCCCGGTGCTTATTACTCAGTTTTGCATCCTCTCGGGAAATTGGTAGAGTACCGTTATCGTGAACCTTAAGCCGTCAAAATTTTCAATCATAAAAAATAGTCTTAATCAATACAGCATTAAGACTATTTTTTTCTCATATTTCTCTCTCATTTATTAAAAACTAAATGTTTAATCTTGCAGCGACTCGAAGTCCTTAATTTTTTCCTTGTTAAAGTTAAAAAACTTTTCGGAAGACGCTCTGGGGCAATGCAGCGCACAATTCAAAGTATGCATACGCATTCTGTCAAATGTTTCTTCACTGATATAATATTCTAGGCGCATGGCATCATGATAAGCCGTTTCTTCACTGACCCCCAAAGCCATAAAATATTCTGCTAAAAACATATGGCGATCATAGATGGTTTTGGCAACTTTTTCACCTTTTTCAGTTAAAATCAAATTGCCATTATCACTAAAATATAAATACCCGTCGTCTTCTAAAAGATGCACCGCACGGCTGACGGACGGTTTGGAAAATCCCATTTCATTTGCCAAATCAATGGATCGCACATTACCGGACTTTTGCTGCAAAATATAAATATTTTCTAAATAATTTTGACCTGACTCAAGTAAACCCATTTAAATGCCATCCTCTGCTATATATATTTGCTGTTTAGATACTATCATAGAAGATAATTGTGAACAATTTATAATAGGCAAAAATGTTACAAAAAATTCGCTGGGGGAAAATGTGTGATATCATCCTTCTTGTTGTATAATAACTTATTATGATTGTTTGAAAAGATTGCGAGGATAGATTATGAATATTCAGGCTCCCAAAGGAACCCGCGATATATTACCGGAACAAATGCCGGCTTGGCGTTTTGTAGAAGATACATTTCGCGAAGTATGTGCAAGTTTTAATTTTCATGAAATTCGTGTCCCGACTTTTGAACAGACGGAATTGTTTCAAAGAGGTGTAGGCGACAGTACGGATATTGTACAAAAAGAAATGTATACTTTCCTAGATAAAGGCGGCAGAAGCATGACTTTGCGTCCGGAAGGTACAGCCGGCGTAGCCAGGGCTTATTTAGAAAATGGCTTGGCCTCATCCGCTTCACCGCAGAAATTATTTTATATTATGAATAATTTCCGCTATGAAAAAATGGCTAAAGGGCGTTATCGCGAATTTAATCAAATGGGCTGTGAATTATTTTCTTCACAAGAAGCAACGGCGGATGTGGAACTGATCAGTCTGCTTTATACTTTTTTCAGAAAGCTCGGTCTGCAAAACATTAAATTAAAAATAAATAGTATCGGTTGTCCGCAATGTAAACCGGCTTATGCGGAGATCCTGAAAGAATATTTGGCACCGCAGATCGATCATTTATGCGATAATTGCCAGAATCGCTTTGAGCGTAATCCGTTTCGTATTTTAGACTGTAAAGAAGATGCCGCTTCGCCGATTGTGCAGCAGGCGCCATTACAAAAAGATTATCTCTGTGCAGATTGTCAGGTACATTTTGAGCGGCTTCTGCAAGAGCTGGATTATTTGGGTTTGCCTTATGAAATAGACGGTCATATTGTGCGCGGTCTGGATTATTATACGAGAACAGTATTTGAATTCGTTTCCGAAAATGTCGGTACACAAGGAACAATTTGCGGTGGTGGACGTTATGACGGCTTGCTTGAGGAACTCGGTGGACAAGCGACACCTTCTGTGGGGTTTGCGCTCGGCGTTGAAAGGCTGTTATTGGAGATGACAAGCCAAAATATTGTGCTGCCTGCCAAAGAGGTTCCGGATTTATATATCGTTTCCTTTCCAGATACAATTCGTGATGCGGCAAAGCTTGCTCTGCAGTTACGGGAATACGGAATCAAGGCTGAATATGATTTAATGAATCGCAGTTTCAAAGCACAGATGAAATATGCCAATAAAATCGGGGCAAAATATCTGATCGTATTAGGTGAAAATGAAATTGCATCGGAAGTTACTAAGTTGAGAAATATGTCAGACGGATCTGAAATGCAGTTAAAAATATCAAAAATTAAAGAAAAATTTATTTAATCAATTGAGGTAATGCTATGAATACATTAGAAGGTTTAAAACGCAGCTGTAGAGTTGCAGAATTTACATCGGATCAGGAAAATTCTGAATTAACCTTAATGGGTTGGTGTCATCGTCAAAGAGATATGGGTAACCTATTCTTTATCACATTGCGGGATCGCAGCGGCGAATTGCAATTGGTGGTTGATGATGAAAGCCCGGCGGAAGCTCTGGAAATAGCTAAACAAGTACGCAGTGAGTTTGTTTTGGCTTGCCGCGGTATTTTGCGTAAAAGAAAAGATGTGAATCCGAATATGCCGACCGGTGAATGGGAATTGCATGTTTCCGAATTACGTATTCTGTCAAAATCGAAAACGCCGCCTTTTTATATTGAAGAAAATATTGATACGAGCGAAGCATTGCGTTTAGAATATCGTTACCTCGATTTACGCAGACCGGATATGCAAAGAAATTTAATCAAACGTCATCAGGTGACCAAAGTGACCAGAGATTTCTTCGATGCCAAAGGCTTTTTGGAAATTGAGACGCCGATGATGATTAAGTCTACGCCGGAAGGAGCCAGAGACTATTTAGTTCCTTCACGCGTATTCCCCGGTAAATTTTTCGCCTTGCCTCAATCGCCGCAATTGTTTAAACAGTTATTGATGCTGAGTGGTTATGATCGCTATCTGCAAATTGCCCGCTGCTTCCGCGATGAAGATTTACGTGCGGATCGCCAGCCGGAATTTACCCAAATTGACTTGGAAATGTCTTTCGTTCAGGTTGAAGATGTCATTGAAATAATAGAAGAATTTATCAGTACCTTATGGGATAAAGTGGAAAATTATAAAGTGCCATTACCGATTCCGCGTTTAACCTACGCAGAAGCTTTACGCCGTTATGGAGTAGACAATCCGGACACAAGATTCGGCATGGAGTTACAGGATGTCAGCGATTTGGCAAAAGAATTGGATTTCAAAGTATTTACCGGTGCTGTTGAAGATGGCGGCTCGGTACAATTGATCGTCGTTCCGCAAGGTGCGGGTATGACACGCAGAGAAATCGATAGCTTGGCTAATTTTGTCAAAGATTATCGAGCCAAAGGTTTGGCTTGGCTGACCAATGAAGAACAGGTCAGAGGATCGTTCCTGAAGTTTGTCAACTCAGATTGGACGGATCGTTTATTCGCCAAAGTCAATGCCGAAAAAGGTGATCTGCTCTTATTTGTTGCCGATCAAAATGACGTAGTCTATGATGCGTTGGGTCATTTGCGCAATGAAGTGGCGCGCCGCTTGAATTTAATCGATGAAAGTTTATGGAATTTTGTCTGGATCACGGAATTTCCGATGTTTGAATATGATGAAGAGGCAGGCCGTTATGTTGCCGTGCATCATCCGTTTACATCGCCGATGGATGAAGATTTGGCTCTTTTGGATACCGATCCTGCCAAAGCCAGAGCGAAAGCTTATGATATCGTTTTAAACGGGAATGAAATCGGAGGCGGTAGCATTCGTATTCATGATCAACAGCTACAAAGAAAAATATTCAGCCTTTTGGGTATGCCGGAAGAAGAAAGTCAAAAACGTTTTGGTTTCCTGTTGACGGCCTTTGAATATGGTGTACCGCCCCATGGCGGTTTGGCTTTTGGTCTGGATCGTCTGGTGATGTTGTTGACCAAGAGTGCTAGCATTCGTGATGTGATCGCTTTCCCGAAAGTACAAAATTCATCTGATTTAATGACAAAGGCTCCGACAGAAGTATCTGTTGAACAATTGACCGAATTGGGTTTGGAGCTGGAGCAGACAGATTAAAATATCTTTCGCGTGGTAGGAGATATGGCAAGAAACAAACAGACGGAATATTCAAATAATCCTGAAAAAACAAAGAATCAAGATAAGTTATTATCGTTTCTCGATTTTTTGAAAACTTTTTTGATTGTCATTTTAGTTGGAATTTTATTGACTGTTTTTGTCATTCAAAAAAATATCGTACAGGGATCTTCCATGGTGCCGACTCTGCAAAATGGGGATCAGCTTTTCGTTGAAAAAATCAGTAAATATTTTTCGCTTGAGCGCGGTGATATTGTGACGGTCGAACATACCGATCCGATGCATCCGGAAACACTGTTGATCAAAAGAATTATTGGCTTGCCCGGTGAAACGGTAGAAATTAAAGACGGTCATGTCTATATCAATGGTGAGTTATTGGAAGAGAGCTATCTTGATGATTCGCTCGAAACGACGATTGATCCGCGATATGATCAGGCTTCGGTCACCCTGGCGAAAGATCAATATTTCATCATGGGTGATAATCGGCCGGTCAGTAAAGATAGCCGCAGAATAGGACCTATTACAAAAGATCAAATAATCGGTAAAGTTTTATTCCGCTTTTATCCATTTGATGATTTCGGTGTACCGAAATAAAGCATTTCTGGATTTCTATACTTGATCTTTGTTACAATCTTGGCGTTGAATTTTTTACTAATGGAGGTTTTATGTCCCGAATTAAACGAGAAAATGTTAGAAATTTTTGCATCATAGCACATATTGATCATGGTAAATCAACGCTTGCCGATTGTTTGATCAAAGAAACCGGTGCTTTGACCGAGCGGGAAATGAGAGCACAGGTTTTGGATAATATGGATCTGGAGCAGGAACGCGGTATTACGATTAAGGCACAAGCGATTCGCATGCAATATGAGCATACAGACGGGCAAACTTATATTCTTAATTTAATTGACACTCCGGGACATGTTGACTTTAACTACGAAGTATCTAGAACGCTTGAAGCATGTGACGGCGCTATTTTAGTTGTGGATGCTGCACAGGGTATTGAAGCCCAAACTTTGGCCAATGTATATTTGGCTTTGGAAGCAAATTTAGAAATTATTCCGGTGATCAATAAGGTTGACTTGCCTTCCGCCAGAGCGGATGAAGTGGCTCATGAAATAGAGGAAGTCATCGGCCTGGAGGCGATGGATGCTCCTAGGATATCTGCTAAAAATCATCTCAATATACCGGATGTCCTGAAACAAATCGTCGAGAAATTACCGCCTCCGCAAGGCTCTGTCGATCATCCTTTGCAGGCACTTATTTTTGACTCCGAATATGACAGTTATAAAGGTGTCATTACGCATGTGAATATCAAAGAAGGTCAGGTGAAAGTCGGTGATAGGATTCGCATGATGAATACCGGCAAAGAATTTGACGTGACAGAACTTGGCTATTTCAGAGCCGATTCTACGACCTCTGTTTCCGAACTTATCGCAGGCGATGTCGGTTATCTGGTAGCCAGCATCAAAAATGTAAAAGATACCAGAGTCGGTGATACCATCACTTTAAAAAGCAATCCTGCCGATCATCCTTTGCCCGGGTATAAACCGGTGCAGCAAATGGTTTTCTGCGGTTTGTATCCGATTGACGGAGCCGACTATAATAATTTGCGAGAAGCCTTGGAAAAAATTCAATTAAATGATGCGGCTCTGTCTTTTGAACCGGAAACATCCGCTGCTTTAGGCTTTGGTTTTCGCTGCGGCTTTTTGGGCTTATTGCATTATGAAATTATTCAGGAACGTATTGAAAGAGAATTCGAATTACAAATCATTTCTACAGCCCCTTCCGTTGTTTATCATCTGCATTTAACGGATGGTTCAACCTTGCGCCTAGATAACCCGACCAATATGCCGAAAATGGACTACATTGAATATATTGAAGAACCGATGGTCAATGTTTCTATTGTTGTACCTGATACTTATATCGGCAATGTGATGGAACTATGCCAGGAAAGGCGCGGCAGTTTTATCAATATGGAATATCTGGAAATGACCAGAGTCAATCTGCACTATGTCATGCCTTTGAATGAAATTATTTATGATTTCTTTGATGCTCTGAAATCCAGAAGCCGCGGTTATGCATCACTTGATTATGAATTAAAAGGTTATGAGAAATCGGATCTGATCAAGTTAGATATTTTAATCAACGGTGAAGTGGTCGATGCTCTATCTTTTATTATTCATAGGAGTAATGCTTATGCCAGAGGCAGAAGAATGGCGGAAAAATTAAAAGAAAAGATTCCCAGACAGCAATTTGAAATTCCGATCCAGGCGGCGATCGGTGGGAAAATTATCGCGCGTGAAACGATCAGAGCTTATCGCAAAGACGTTATCGCCAAATGCTATGGCGGCGATATTTCGCGTAAACGTAAATTGCTCGAAAAACAAAAAGAGGGCAAAAAACGCATGCGCCAAGTCGGCAGCGTAGAAATTCCTCAAGAAGCTTTCATGAGCGTTTTGAAACTTGATGAATGAGTGGATTCTAAATCTATTCCCTTTACTCATTTCATAAATTTTAGTATAATCAGTTGGTAAATTTGTATAAAAAATAGAGATGCGGATGTGGTGAAATTGGCAGACACGCTGGATTTAGGTTCCAGTGCCGAAAG
>CAYFQU010000015.1:0-8872 GCA_964345335.1 uncultured Mageeibacillus sp.
TTTAACATATGTCTTACATAAACAGATTCTGATTTATGATATTTGATTTTATCATTTTGCTATAATGTCATTATATGAATATTTTTATAGCAATGAAGTATGAATGTTGAAGATATGCGGAGGCTCATATGATTATTACAACAACGAATACAATTGAAGGCAGAGAGATTACGGAATATATCGGCATCGTTTTTGGAGAAGTTGTCAGCGGCGTCAATTTCATTAAGGATATCGGGGCCGGTTTCAGAGATATGTTCGGCGGAAGAAGTAAGGGCTATGAAGAAGAAATTATCTATGCCAGAAATGATGCAATTGCTGAATTAGAAAGCAGAGCGCGAGAATTGGGTGCCGATGCCGTTGTCGGATGCAAAATGGATTATGAGGTTTTAGGCTCAAGCGGCTCAATGCTCATGATTACCATCTCTGGTACGGCAGTGAGATTGAGATAATGATTGAATTAAACTTTATAAAAAAATCCTCAGATGATGAAATTGATTTTATTAGCTGGGGATTTTTTGCTGATGAATAGAGAAATGCTTAATTGCATAGTGCTAAATAAAAATTTGCACTTGACAGATACGATTTAGCCCTGTATAGTGCAAAAGGTAACAAAAAGTAGATTCCATCTCACCTTGAGCATTGCGAAAAGGTTTATATAAAAGGCATCGAAGTTTAATTTGTGTTTTTATTTGAGGAGCGGAATCAATCCGCTTTTTTTGTGCGATTAAAATAAGGAGGTGTCTTATCGCTAAATCAAAGAATAACCACATGATCAATGAAGATATACATGTGGATAAAGTTCGCTTAATTGACGAGAACGGAGAACAAATTGGGATTATTCCGACCGAAGAAGCCTTGGAAATGGCTTATGAAAAAGATTTAGACTTGGTTTTAATCTCAAATAATCCGAATAATGCAGTTGCTAAAATGATGGATTATGGGAAATTTACCTATGATCAATCAAAAAGAGAACGTGAAGCAAGGAAAAAACAACAAGTAACTTCGTTAAAAGAAGTACAAATTAAACTGACTACCGAGGAACATGATACGAATGTCAAAGTAAGAAATGCAATTCGTTTTATTGAAAACGGAGATCGCGTCAGAGTGGTCATTCGCTTCAGAGGTAGAGAGATGGCTTTCAAAGATCAAGGTTATGCTGTCATGGAAGACTTTGTACAAAGAGTTGGAGATAAATGTAAAGTTGATCGTGCGCCGAGCATGGAAGGCAGACATATGGTCATGTATTTAGCGCCGAATAATGAAAAATAAGTTAGATGAAACCATCTGAATAAGATAAGGAGGCCTATATGGCAAAACAAAAAACACATAGTTCTTCAAAGAAAAGATTTAAAGTAACGGGCACAGGTAAAGTGAAACGTGGCCAAGCTTATAAAAAGCATATTTTGACAAAAAAATCGACAAAGCGTAAACGCAAACTACGTCAAATTATTACAGCCAGTGAACCTGATACAAAACGTATTAAACGTTTGATCCCTTACAAATAATATTTATCGGAGGTAACCTATGCCAAGAGTTAAAAGAGGCTTTAAATTAAGAAGACGCCATAATAGAGTATTGAAGCAAGCGAAAGGCTATTTCGGTCGCAAAAGTAAATTATTCCGAGTAGCCAATCAACAAGTGATGAAATCCGGTGTATATTCCTATCGTGATCGCCGTCAGAAAAAACGTGATTTCAGAAAATTATGGATTGCTAGAATCAATGCGGAAGCAAGACAAAATGATATTTCATATAATCGTTTTATGCACGGTTTAAAATTAGCAGGCATTGAATTAGACAGAAAAATCTTAGCCGAAATGGCTGTTAATGATAAAGCGGCATTCGCCAAGCTTTGTGAAACAGCAAAAGCGGCATTATAATGTCAGCCTGTTTTCAAACATGATATAATATTAAAAGAGCATCCGGTAGGATGCTTTTTTAATAGAGGTTGGGAAAATGAATTTTAACGAAATTACTTTAATCAGTTCAAGGCAGAACGGTAAGGCGAAGCAATGGCTTAAATTAAATTCGAAAAAGGGTGCTAAAAAGTTTGATGCGATCATGATTGAAGGGATTCGTGCTACAGTCAGCGCCTTACAGAATCAAGCTCGCATTGAAGCTTTCTTATTTATCGACAATGAACAGGGACAACGCCTTTTTGACCGAATTGCTCAGCCTTTATTGCAAGAGAACAATCCGGATCTGTTCTTGGAATTTATCAAAAAATGTTATCGTATAGAAGCTGAATTATTTGTATCCATTGCTGATGCGAAACAGCCGCAGGGCTTGATTTGTGTGATTCAAAAACCTCAATTATATGGTTGTGCGGAATGGTTTGCAAAAAATAAAGACAAACGGCAAATTAAGATCGGTTTGCTGGATCAAATCAGCGATCCCGGAAACTTAGGCACGATCATTCGTACCGCCAATGCTTTTCACTATGATGCTTTGATGTTAAAAAAGGGATCCGTAGATCCTTATAATGCGAAAGTATTGCGCTCAACCATGGGTTCTTTATTCGCTCTAGATTTGATCGAGATTGCCGATTATCGTGAGCTAAAACCATATATAAAACAAGCCGGTTTGAAACTTTTATTAAGTGACTTAGACGGAACACCTTTACCGGAATTTTGCTTTACTGAAAAGCAAAACAGCTTTATTATCTGCATCGGCAATGAAGCGCATGGCATTTCTCCGGAGTTGAGAGAGTTGGCAGATGAAAAAATTACGATTCCTATGCCGGGGAATGCGGAATCTTTAAATGCGGCGATTGCCTTTGCCATTATTGCATATGAATTGGAACAATTGAGTTAATTTCCAAGTTTGACGAGCGGTATCTAAAATAAAAACATGGAAGTTTTTTGAAATAAAAAATATAAATCGGAAAAGTTGAAAGCAAAAATGAACCATCAGAATTTAGAGCAAAACAATAAAAATTTAATTTCCATACGTGGAGCAAGAGAACATAATTTGAAAAATATCAATATCGATATACCGCGTAATCAATTGGTTGTTCTGACCGGCTTATCGGGCAGCGGCAAATCATCTTTGGCCTTTGATACGATTTATGCCGAAGGTCAGCGTCGCTATGTTGAATCTCTTTCTTCTTATGCCAGGCAGTTTTTGGGCCAAATGGAAAAACCTGATGTCGATAAAATTGAAGGCCTGTCACCGGCTATTGCGATCGATCAAAAAACGACCTCCAATAATCCCCGCTCAACGGTGGGAACTGTTACCGAAATATACGATTATTTGCGCCTGCTTTATGCCAGGGCCGGTACCGTGCATTGCCCGCAATGCGGTAAAGTGATCGAACAGCAAACGATTGATCAAATGTTGGATCATATTTTATCTTTTCCTGAAAAGACAAAAGTCGTATTGTATGCTCCGGTGATCAAAGAGCGGAAAGGCGAATTTAAAAAGCAAATCGAATTATATCGCAAAGAAGGTTTTGCCAGAATCAGAATAGACGGTGAAACTTTTTTGCTTAATGATTTGCCCGAAGATTATAAATTAGCTAAAAATAAAAAACATTCGATTGAGATTGTGGTTGACCGTCTGGTGATTAAGGAAAATATACAAAGCCGTTTGGCGGATTCCTTGGAAACTTGTTTAAAATTAGCTGATGGCAAAGCTTTGCTGGAATACATCTTGCCGGCTAATGAGCAGGGCGAGTCAAGACGAGAGAGTCATCTGTATTCACAACATTTCGCTTGCCCTGACTGCAATATCAGCATCAGTGAGATTGCACCGCGCTCATTTTCTTTTAATAACCCTTTAGGAGCTTGTCCTGTCTGCAATGGCTTGGGACAAATGTCCGAAATCGATCCGGCTCTGCTCATTTATGACGCCAATTTATCCTTAAATGAAGGGGCAATACAGGCAGCCGGTTGGAATTTTTCGGATCGAAAAAGCTGGGCCAGAGGTTTCATTGAAGCTTTAGCCGAACGTTATGATTTTTCTCTGGATATCCCATGGAAAGACTTAGATGAGCGGGTCAAAGAAATTATTTTATTCGGCAATGACGGCGAAATTTTGAAAATTGATACCAGCAACAGCAAATATAATCGAGGTCGTGATTATTATAAAGATTGGATCGGTGTCGTGCCAAGTCTGACTAAACGCTATGCTGAATCTACAGGCGATGCCAGAGAATATTATGAACAATATATTTCAGTCACTCCCTGTCCTGCCTGCCATGGTGCCAGATTAAACAAAGAGAGTTTATCTGTGCGGATCGGTGGCAAAAATATCTATGAACTGACCCTGATGTCGCTTGAAGATGCCAAAACCTTTTTGGATCGGATAGAACTTAATACCTATCAATCAAAAATTGCAGAACCGATTTTAAGAGAAATTTCAGGTCGATTGAATTTCTTATTGGAAGTAGGTTTAAGCTATTTAACTCTGGCGAGATCTGCCGGTACTTTATCCGGTGGGGAAGCACAGAGGATCCGATTGGCGACGCAAATCGGATCCGGTTTAACCGGTGTTCTCTATGTGTTGGATGAACCAAGTATCGGACTGCATCAAAGAGATAATTCCAAACTTTTGAAAACCTTGAAGCGTTTGCGTGATTTAGGTAATACAGTCATTGTTGTGGAACATGATGAAGAAACAATTTGGGAAGCGGATTATGTGATCGATATCGGTCCGCTGGCCGGTGAATATGGAGGCGAAATTGTGGCTGCCGGCAGGCCAGAAGAAATTTTGAAAAATCAAAATTCCTTAACCGGGCAATATTTATCCGGTGTAAAAAAAATTGAAATTCCGCAGCAGAGAAGAACAGGGAATGGTCATAGCATTCAATTAAAAGGCTGTCGTGAAAACAACTTAAAAAATATCGATGTATCAATTCCGCTGGGTATGTTAACCTGTGTTACCGGTGTTTCCGGTTCAGGAAAAAGTTCTCTGGTCAACGGCATTCTCTATAAGAAGTTAGCGGAAAAATTAAATAAAGCCAGAAAAGTCAATGTGCCTGTCGATCAGATTCAGGGCATCGAATATTTAGATAAAGTGATCGCGATTGATCAATCACCGATCGGACGCACACCGCGTTCCAATCCAGCTACCTATACTGGCGTTTTTACCGATATCAGAGGGCTTTTTGCTGAGACCAGACTGGCTAAAGCCCGTGGTTATAAAATTGGCAGATTCAGCTTTAATGTAAAAGGCGGTCGCTGCGAAGCCTGTAAAGGGGACGGCGTCAATCAAATTGAAATGCACTTTTTGCCAGATGTCTATGTCACCTGTGATGTTTGCGGCGGCAAGCGCTATAATCGCGAGACCTTAGAGATTAAATATAAAGATAAAAATATTTCAGAAGTCTTAGAGATGACGGTGGAAGAAGCCTGTCATTTCTTTGAGAATGTACCGAAAATCGTGCGTAAATTACAAACCTTATTAGATGTCGGTTTAGGCTATATTCGCCTGGGTCAGCCGTCTACGCAATTATCCGGAGGGGAAGCCCAAAGGGTGAAGCTGGCAACGGAATTATCTAAAACAAATACGGGCAATACCTTTTATATTTTAGATGAGCCGACTACCGGTTTACATACGGCAGATGTGCATCGTCTGATCCAGATCCTGCAGCGCTTGACGGATCGGGGGAATTCCGTGCTGGTTATCGAACATAATTTAGATGTGATCAAAGTTGCCGATCATATTATCGATCTGGGACCCGAAGGCGGCAGCGGCGGAGGTAAAATTATTGCGACAGGCACTCCTGAGGAGATCGCAGAAGTAAAAAAATCTTATACCGGTAAATATCTTAAACAAGTTTTAAATCGAGTATATCCTAAGTTACTATGATATCTTGAAAATTGTTCTATAATAGGATAAAAGTTAAATAAGTAAAGGTTAGAAAATAGATAGGAAATAGAGAAGAATGTCAAAATGTCAAATATGTCATAAAAATGAAGCGATTGTCTATACTACGCGTATGGTGAATAATGAGCCTGTCAGCGAAGGAATCTGTTTGAAATGTGCTTTTGAAAAGAAAATCGGGGGTTTGGACAGTCTGTTTAAGAAATCCGGGATCAATAAAGATAATGTTGATCAAATCCAAGAGCGCATGAATTCTGTGATGGAACAAATGGGCGATGCCAGTCCTTTTGATTTTTTAAAAAATATGATGGGTGATGATTTCGATTTGGAGAACGGTCTGAATTTTGCTGATTTCAATATGAACGGTCTGCCTTTTTTTGGCGGTCAGGATGACGATGAGGCAGATGATCATGAAGATATAGCTGAAGAACATCCCGGCAGCTTAATGGCGGCGACTATTGACAATAAAGCTGATTCCGACAAAGATAATGCAAGGACTAAAACAAATCGCAGAGAGAAAAAAATGAGAAAAAATAAATATCTCGATCAATTTGGCAGTAATCTTTCGGAAAAAGCACGGAACGGAGACATTGATCAAATTATCGGGCGAACCAAAGAATTAAATCGTGTCATTCAAATCCTCAATCGCCGCAATAAAAATAATCCGGTATTACTCGGCGAGCCGGGAGTCGGCAAAACAGCGATTGCCGAAGGTTTAGCTTTGAAAATTGTCAATAAAGAAGTACCGGCAAAATTGTTAGATAAACAGATTTATCAGCTAGATATGACGACGATGGTCGCAGGCACACAGTTTCGCGGTCAATTTGAAAGTCGCATGAAGGGTGTTATTGAAGATGCCAAAAAAGACGGTAATATCATCTTAGTGATCGATGAGTTGCATAATATTATGGGGGCGGGTGATGCAGACGGTGCGATGAATGCAGCCAATATATTGAAACCGGCTCTGGCGAAAGGTGAAGTTTCGGTTATCGGCTCTACTACGTTGGATGAATATCGCAGATTTATCGAAAAAGATTCTGCTTTAGAACGTCGCTTCCAGAAAGTGATTGTCGATGAACCGTCCGTTAAAGAAGCCGTTGAAATTCTCAACGGTATTAAAGATTATTATGAAAAACATCATTTTGTGCATTATACTCCAAGAGCTATTATGGCTGCGGTTCAGCTATCCGATCGATATATTCATGAACGCTATTTGCCGGATAAAGCGATCGATATTATCGATGAGGCCGGTTCCAGAGTCAATTTAGACAATAAATTATTGACTGAGCAAAAAGAATTACAAGATCAGGTCAAACAATTGGATGAAGAAATTGCCGAGTCTTACAAAAAGATCACAGAAAATACCGATGAGAAAAAAGCATTGGAACTCTATGAATATGACGCCGGTTTAAGAGAAAAACAGTTGAAAATCAACCAGCGTTTAGAAGAAATTTCCGAAGCCTGCAAACCGGTGGAAATCGATGTGGAAGATATTGCGAAAGTTGTTGAAATGTGGACCGGTATTCCGGTACAAAGAATCACGGAAGAAGAGACGGAAAAATTATTGCATTTGGAAGAAAGACTCCATGCCCGAATTATCGGTCAAGATGAGGCGGTCAATGCAGTGGCCAGAGCGATCCGCAGAAAGAGAGCCGGTTTCGGTTCAGAACAAAAACCGCCTTCATTTTTCTTTGTCGGACCTACCGGTGTCGGAAAAACAGAGCTAGTCAAAGCCCTGGCGGAAACTTTATTCGAAGAAGAAGATTCTCTGGTACGCCTTGATATGTCCGAATTTATGGAACCGCATACAGTCAGTAAATTGATCGGATCTCCTCCGGGCTATGTCGGTTATGATGACGGTGGACAGTTAACAGAGAAGATTCGCCGCAGACCTTACAGTGTTGTTCTTTTTGATGAAATTGAAAAAGCACATGCGGATGTTTTTAATATTTTATTACAAATTCTTGATGACAGTCGTTTGACGGACAGTCAAGGCCGTTTGGTGAATTTCTCCAATACAATCATTGTGATGACTTCAAATGCCGGAACAACTTTGAAAGCTAATCGTATCGGTTTTGGTTCTGATGGACAAATCGCTTTGGAAAATCGTGTGCAATCAGCGATGGAAGACATTTTCCGTCCTGAATTCTTAAATCGAATTGATGAAACGGTTGTTTTCCGTGAATTAACGAAGCCGGAAATTCGTCAAATCGTTGACCTGATGCTCAAAGAGGTTGAGAAAGATGTCAAGCGTCATCAGATGGATATTGAAATTACAGATGCTGCCCGCAATCAGTTGGCTGAGGACGGGTTTAATCCTAAATTAGGTGCCAGACCTTTGCGTAAAACGATTCAGAAAAAAATCGAAGATACTTTGGCGGATGAATTTTTAGCAGGTCGTTTTAATAAAACGAAGAAAATTATAGTGGATTGGCAAGCGGATCAACAATATATAATCAATACAGTTGAGGCATAGTGGAGGAACCAAGATGGTATCTGTCAGCGAATATAAAAAAAGAGCAAAAACAGCTTTGCGTGGAAGTTTTGGCAGAGCTTACGGGATGATCTTGAGTAAAGATTTTATTTTCGCTACCTTTCAGCGAATGATTTACTACCTTTTCTCTTTTCTTTTTATGGGCTCAGCTCTGCAATTTTTTACAGGTACGATTATGAACAGTACGGTCTTCGATGAAACTCAAATCTGGCATATGCTCACCTATTTATTAAGATATATGGTGATTGCTTTTATCATTGGTATTTTACAAGCCTGCCTGATTTTTGTTTTTAATATTTTGTTCATGAATCACTTGCAGTCGGGTATCAATTTATGGTTTTCTCGCAATCGTGAAATGCGTTCAGGGCCTCCTTTTTCCATGCTCTTTTATAATGTTGATAAACGGAGATACGGCGGCATCTTTCGTGGTGTCGGCTGGCGTGATATCTGGCTTTTGATCTGGTCACTTCCGGCAAAAATAGGTATGCTGGTTCTTTATATTCTCTTTTATCGCTCTGTTTCCATTGTGCAGAGTAATACGGGTAAATCCAAAA
>CAYFQU010000015.1:8882-29527 GCA_964345335.1 uncultured Mageeibacillus sp.
GTTTCGAGTATGGTCAGCTTAATTGGAAATAATCTCAATACCTATGGTTTGAGAGATCAGATTTTAACTCGTCTTCATGAAGCGGTCCCTTATTTTATTCTAGCAGGAGTATTGCTATTGATTGTTCTAGTTTTTTCTGTTATCAAAACGATCAAGGCATACAGTTATCGTACGGCTGAATGGCTTTTGGCCGATAATCCCAATTTGCATTATCGCAAGGCCTTATCTTTATCAAGGGAAATGGTGAGAGGGCATAAAGGTCAATGGTTTCTTTTGGATTTATCTTTTATCGGCTGGTACCTTTTATGCTTTATTCTTGCTCCGTTCTTATTCTTGACTTTACCGCTGGTCAATGTGTATAGGAAAGCCACACATGCAGAGTTTTATGCTGAATTAAGGAATCAGGCCTTAGCGGAACAATTGATTACGATGGAAGACATTGGTTTCGTGAAAAGACAAATCGGACAAAATGAAGGTCCGGTTTCCGCCACAGACTTTTATGCGAATAGATAAATAGGGTAAAATGACATTTCCACTTTTCCCGACAAGTACAAATCAAATTGTGCAATGGTTGCTGCAGCTTTTCACCATAGCTATATTTCTGCTGGCAATTTATCTATTACTCTTTTTGATTTTAAGGCATTATGAAAAGAAAAATAAATTAGCTGCAAGGACTAAGGGAAATAAATTGGAAATAGGTCAAATTGCCCATGCTTATACCGATCTTAATTCATCGGACACAGGCTATATTATGATTGATCAAAAAGATTCTGTTTTCTTCTATAAAGCTATTTCTGGCCAGCAAATTGAAGAAGGAACGGCTGTTGTGGTCATAGAACTGAAACAAGATTATTGCAAAGTCAAACCTTTGATCAGCAGAGTGGTATCATGAATAAAATTGTCTTGGTCGCTTTAAATTCAAGTTATAGCCATACGAATTTAGCCTTGCGCTATATTCGGCAAAAACTCATTATCAATCCAAAGCTCGAAGTTGTTCTTTTAGAAAAAACAATCAATGAACCCTGGCTGAGTATTTTTCAGGAACTGATTGCAGAAAAAGCGGATGTATATGCTTTTTCCTGTTATATTTGGAATCGTGTATTAGTTGAACAATTAGCCGTCAATTTAAAACATATTGATCCGCAATGTAAAATTTTATGGGGTGGCCCGGACGCTTCCTCTCAGGCTGAATTTCTTTTAAAAAGAAATCCTTATCTGAACAAAATTGTTCTGATGGAAGGAGATTCTGCAATTGTCGAATGGGTTGAAAATAATTTTTTCGCCCCTGAAAAAAATTGTGATCAGAGCAAAGTCATTCCTGAAACGGAAGAAATTCATTGGCAATTTCCTTATACCAATCAAGAATTGAGAGATCTTAATGAGCATATTTTATATTATGAAAGCAGTCGGGGCTGTGCTTTTAAATGTTCTTATTGCTTGTCGGCAAATACTTTTCAAACCAGATTTAAACCACTTGCAGAAGTGTTTGCTGAATTGGAGCATATTATGCAGTTTAATCCCAGACAATTGAAATTCATTGATCGAACTTTTAATTCGAATCAGGCAAGGGCTTCCGCAATTTGGCGGTTTTTAATTGAAAAAACAATAGCCATGCAAACCAGGACAAATTTTCATTTTGAAATTGCGGCGGAGTTGATCAGCGATGAGCAAATCGAACTATTGAGCAAAGCACCGCCCGGTCTATTTCAATTCGAAATCGGGGCACAGACGACCAATCCGGAAGTTTTGAGAATTATTCGCAGACCGTATCATGCCGCTGTTTTTAAAGAAAAAATCAGAAAATTGAGGAAAGCTGAAAATATACATATTCATCTGGATTTAATAGCCGGGTTACCGGGGGAAACCTTGGACTCGCAAATTCAATCGGCTGATGAATTATTGGATTTGGACCCGGAAATGCTGCAAATGGGCTTCTTGAAAGTTCTGCCCAATGTACCGATTCGTCAAGAATGCGATGCAAGAAGGATGATTTATCAGAATTTTCCGCCTTATGAAATCCTGGCTTCAGATGCGATGAGTGCAGAAGATCTCATGTTTTGGCGCGATATAGAGAAAATTGTCGATACTTATTATAATTCAGGTCAGTATTTTTATTTGATACAATATTTATTGGCTTTAATAAAAAAACCAATGCAGCTTTTTATCATTTTACAGAAGTATATTGCAGCGCAATACGGGAAAAATAAAATTTCACAACAAAATCGTTTTTTAGTGTTGGCTGAATTTTCAAAATTTTTCCGGCGAATTTTAGTTGATCCGAAGCATGATGGAGTCGAGTTGACAGAATTGGGAGCTTTTTATAGTCGGAAGATTGATTTGTTTTATAAAATTTCGATTGATTTATTAAAAGCTGAATATTTTAGACAGGGTTTAAAAGCTTTCCCGATTTGGTTTGAAAATTTACAGCAAGTAAAAGATCAGAAAATACAGGAAACAATAAGTTATATGCAGGAAACTTTATTGGCACAAGGGGTACGGCAGAGAGTGCGCTATGAAAAATTCAGTTTTTCTTTAGCTGATTTACCCGGTTTTCAAAAAGAGCGGAATATTCATTTTGTCGGTGCCGGAAATATTCAGCCGAGCAGAGAACGTTTGGTTCAATATTTAGCACAAATTGATGAAAAGGCAGAATACATTTGCGGATTACAGATCAGCCCCGGAAAAACCTCCTTGTTGATCGAGCAAAAGCTATAGAGTATTTGCGACAGCATTGGTACTGTCCTATAATAAATAAAAAATTTAAAACTGAATTAAACGAGGTACGATATGATTAAACTTTGTGACAGACATTTGAAACCGTTTATCAAAGAACATGAATTGGATTATTTGGCAACCCAATTAGCTTTGGGATTTACAAACTTAACTGAAAAAACCGGACCGGGATCAGACTTTTTAGGTTGGGTCAATTTACCGGTTGAATATGACCGGGAAGAATTTTCTCGTATTAAAAAGGCTGCTGATAAAATTAAAGCCGACAGCGATGTTTTATTGGTAGTCGGAATCGGCGGATCCTATTTAGGTGCCAGAGCTGTGATCGATGCTTTAAAACCGCAATTTCCCGGCCAAGGAAAAGAAACGGAAATTATTTTCGTAGGCCATCAAATCAGCGGTGATTACTTAAATGATTTATTAATTTATTTAGAGAATAAAGAAGTTTCATTAAATGTTATCTCAAAATCAGGTACTACGACTGAACCGGCGATTGCTTTCCGTATTTTACGTGATTATTTGCTGAAGCGTTATGGCGAAGCCAGTAAAGAGCGCATTTTTGTTACAACCGACAAACAGAGAGGTGCACTCAAAGAATTAGCCAATCAGATCGGATATGAAAGTTTTATCGTACCGGATGATATCGGCGGCAGATATTCCGTTTTGACAGCAGTCGGCTTATTGCCCATTGCGGTAGCCGGAATTTCCATTGACGATTTAATGGCAGGAGCGGCTGAACAGAGAGCAGAAGCCCTGGAATTTAATCTTGAAACAAATCAGGCTCTGCGTTATGCCGGTTTAAGAAATATTTTGCTAAGAAGAGGATTCAAAACAGAGATTTTGGTCAATTATGAACCGAGCCTGATGTTCTTCAATGAATGGTGGAAGCAGCTTTATGGAGAGAGTGAGGGTAAAGACGGCAAAGGCTTATTCCCGGCAGGAGTTAATTTTACTTCTGATCTGCATTCCATGGGGCAGTTTATTCAGGACGGTGATCGCCATTTATTTGAAACAGTTTTAGATTTTGTTAAAACAAGGACTGAAATGAAGATACCGCAAGATGAGCAAAACTTAGATGGTTTGAATTATTTAGCCGGAAAAACTATGCAGGAAGTGAACAGAACCGCTTTGCAAGGTACCATGCTAGCTCATGAAGACGGTGGTACCCCGACCATGCGTTTGGAAATTGAGCAATTGGATGCGAAACATATCGGAGCTTTGATTTATTTCTTTGAATTTGCTTGCGGGATCAGCGGCTATGTTCTAGGGGTCAATCCTTTTGATCAACCGGGTGTGGAAGCTTATAAAAAGAATATGTTTGCTTTGCTCGGTAAACCGGGTTATGAAGAATTAACGGAAGAATTAGAAAAAAGAATTAATGGCTAAACAAAAAAAGCAATTTTCCTATCCCAGATCGATCTTGCGCAAGGTTGAAAAACCGGCACAATATCTGGGAAATGAATGGAATATGATCGATAAATCAGAACTTTTAGAGCAAAATGCGAATATGATACGATTCGCATTTTGCTTTCCTGATGTCTATACGATCGGCATGTCCAATATGGCCTTGCGCATACTCTATGATGTGATCAATCAGCGTGAGGACAGTTGGTGCGAGCGTGTTTTTTCTCCTGAAGCGGACATGCGGCAATGGCTTAAAGAAAATAAAGTTCCTTTGCTTTCGCTTGAATCGAAAACCGCTTTATACGATTTTGATTTTGTTGCCTTTACCTTACAATATGAAATGAGCTTTCCAACTATTTTGGATATGCTGAATTTAGGCGATATTCCTCTCTTAGCAGAAGAGCGGGATAATTCCGATCCGCTTGTTTGGGGAGGGGGGCCGATTGTCTATAATCCGGAGCCGTTGGCCGATTTTTTTGATTTATTTAATATTGGTGACGGCGAAGAAGTCGTTCATGAAATCATTGAATTATATCAAACATGGGATAAAAAAACGGAGAGCAGAGAAGATTTCTTATTGCGCTGTGCGCAGATAGAAGGTGTTTATGTACCGCGTTTTTATCAGCCTGTATACCATGAAGACGGTACATTTAAGGAATTGATCAAATTAAAAGCGAATGTACCCGATAAAATTCAAAAACGGATCATCCAAAATATGGATCAGGTGCAGTATCCTGTAAAACCGATTGTACCGAATATTGAAATTGTGCATGATCGGGCTTATTTAGAATTGTTTCGCGGCTGCTCCAGAGGCTGTCGTTTTTGTCAGGCTGGCATGGTCTATCGTCCAGTCAGAGAAAAAAACGTCGAAACATTGATTCAACAGGCTGAGGCAATTATTGCCGCAACAGGTTATGATGAGATCGGCTTATTATCTCTATCCACAGGTGATTATTCAGGTCTGGAAGAACTGAGCGAGGCCTTGATCGAGCTTTGCGATGATAGAAATATCAATTTATCCTTACCGTCATTGCGGCTTGATACATTCAGCTTTGAACTGATGAATAAGGTCAACAAAACCAGAAAAACGGGTTTGACTTTTGCCCCGGAAGCTGGCAGCCAACGCCTGCGTGATATTATCAACAAAGATATACAGGAGGCGGATCTGCTGGAAGCTGCTAAAATTGCTTTTGGCGGCGGCTGGCATACTTTGAAGCTTTACTTTATGCTGGGCTTGCCTTTTGAGACAGAAGAAGATGTCTTAGGTATTGCGGACTTGGTGAATAAGGTTCTGGCTATTCATGCTGAAATCAATCAAAAAAAACGTACCAAAAGACCGCAAATTAATGTCAGCACTTCTTTCTTTATCCCCAAGGCCTGGACGCCGTTTCAATGGCAGGCACAGATCGGAATTGCAGACATGCAGGAGAAACAAAGCCTTTTGGCCAACCATTTGCGGAATAGGGCGGTTAAATATATTTGGCATGATTTTGAAAACAGCTTGGTACAGGGAGTGATTTCACGCGGTGATCGTAAAATAGCCAAGGTCATCTATGATGTATGGAAAAACGGTGGCTGGCTAGAGTCATGGAGTGAGGGCTTTTCTTTTCAACGCTGGCAGACCGCGATGGATAAAAATCAGCTGGATATTGATTTTTATACATCCAGGGAAAGGGCTGTAACTGAAGTATTTCCCTGGGATCATATTTCAGCCGGAGTGAATAAAGTCTTTTTAAGGCATGAGTATGAGAGAGCTCAAAAGGGTCTGATCACGACAGAATGTCGGCAGGAATGCCATTTCTGCGGAGCGATGAATTATCGGACGGGGGTATGTTTGCAACATGCAAAATAATCAGAAAACAGAACATTTTCGCTATCGTCTGACTTATTCCCGAGATGCCGCTGCCTGTTGGATTGCTCATCTGGATATGATGCGTTTATTTCAGCGTACTCTGAAAAGAGCAAATCTGCCCATGGCCTATACACAAGGTTATAATCCCAGACCGATTATGGAGTTTGCTCTGCCGATCGGTGTCGGCATAGAAACTAGAAATGAACCGTTTGATATTGTGCTTACAAAAGAACTGCAGGCCGAACTGTTGACATTTAAAATCAATGAAAAATTACCGAAAGGTTTAGCGATTGTTTCTGCCGAAAGACTTGCCGACAATGTCAAAAATCTGATGAGCAAAGTGCAGAATGCAACCTATCGAATCAGCGCGAGTCAGCTCGGGGATTTAGTAGATATGTATTATTTAGATAGCCGGCAGGATTTTTTAGTGGAAAGAATCAGAAAAGATAAATTGCGTATTTTTAATATCAGAGATTATATTTTGAGTTTACAAGTATTGGATCAACATACTGTTTTATTTACCTGTAAAGCAGGCAGTGCGGATAATTTAAGACCGGATTTATTTTTGAAGGCTTTTCAGGTCAAAGGATTGCTGACTGAGGAAGATGCTTTAAACAGCATCATTATCCGAGAAGCAGTAGGTTTAAGAGGAGCATTAAATGGGTAATATCGGATTTCGCTTGCCGGCTTATTTTCAGGATCATATGATTTTACAGCAGGGTGTGACAAATCGTATCTTCGGACAGAGCAAAAAGAATGCCCAATTGCAGATTGATATTGAAAGATTTCCGGCAATACAAAAGAATAAGGCGGGGAAAAAACCAGAATCTGCCCGTACCGTTCAATACGGGACGGTTTATCAACATTCTGTTACTACAGATCAGAGAGGTTTCTTTGATTTCAAAATTCCACCTTTTGAACCGTCTAAAGATTTCTATAAAATAACTTTGACTGTCGCCAATATAAAGTGTGAGCTTAAAAATATTTATTTCGGTGAAGTCTGGTTAGCTCTCGGCGAATCCAATATGTCCATGCCATGCAAATATACCGATGTTCAGCAGCATTTGGCAAAACTGAATAATAATCCGTACTTAAGATTTTTCAGCATGGCTGAAAACGGTTTAGCAAAAGGAGAAGAGAATTATTTATATCATCCGACGGCAAAAATTCCGGATGGTAAATGGCTAAAGGCAAGTTTGGAAAATATGCAAAATATTTCGGCAATCGCTTTAACTTTTGCCGCAAAATTACAATCTGTCTTGCAAATTCCGGTAGGAATTTATAATTTGGCGGCTCGGGATACAATGCTGCATAGCTGGCTGCCGAGAGAGATGATCGAACAGGATGAACAGATCAAAGATCATATCATTAAGATCGGCCATTACCGTGACTTAAGCAATTGGAATGATTTGCAGTCAGCAAAACAGGAGCAGACGGCAGAGCGGTTGACTGAGTCCGCTGAAAGATTAACTTTCTCTAAAAAAAATCAACCGGCTGCGATGTATAATCATAAATTAGCTCCTTTTACCGGTTTATCAATGCGTGGGATTATTTTGGCTCACGGTGAGTCCGATGTTTTTTATCCTAAATATTACTTAAAAGCATTTAAGTATTTTATGGAAAGCGTTGAACAATTATTCCATAGTTTTAAACGTGGACCCTATTTAATATTCAGTCAATTGGCGCCTTATTTCTATGATGCGCATGATGATAAAACTTTAGCTTATTTCAATGAAGCGTTGACAATAGCAAGAAGACAAATTCCTCTCAGAGCCGGTTTAGTTACTGTTTATGATCTGCCTTTGGATTATGATCAGACAGGTAAACATGGCTATGCCCGCCCTTTGAATCCAATCGCTAAGTACAAGCTGGCTGAACGCATGTTTCAAATAGCTCAGGGGCTGGTCTATCAGGCAGTTGCTCCCAAATCCGCACCGGAAGTTAAATATGCGGAATGGGTTTCGGATAAATTGCTGTTAAGTTTTACAAATGTCGGCAAGGGTTTAACTTTACCGGAAAATGATCTGAGTTTAAAAGGCTTCAATATTTGTAATAAAAATTCACGCTACATTGATGCACAGGCTAATAAATTATTCGGTGTGCGAACTTTGGTCTGGCATCCGGAGATCAAAGAACCGACATCCTGTTCCTATGGCTTTTCCACTTTTAATCAATATGCGAACTTAAAATCAGAGAATGGGATGCCGGTTGTACCGTTTCGTTTATCACCCGATCAACCGGATAATGCTTTGCGTCATGATTTTATGCTCTGCGATCGTTTGGAAGGTTGGACAGTGCCGACTGAAAAACCTTATTGCGCAGATATGCCGGCAAAAGAAAAACCGGGCTATCATCCTTTATGGCAAATTTCACAAGGGAAGGCCAAGCTGATTTTGGAAATGGAAAATAAAAGAACCAGCATGGCTGCTTTTAATGTTCGCTTTGAGCAGGCAGATCGGCAAGATATCATTTTTGAGCCCGTTTTGCATTATGCGTCTTTATATCCACCTTTGGATTTTAGTTTTTGGCATTTTTTACAGATTGATCTGTTCAATGCCGATCATGTTGAAAAGCAAATTGCCTTGCGGATCATCGATCATTCCGATCAGATGGATCAAACTCAGTTTTATCAGATTAAAGATCTGCTGGCCTGGCAGACGATTCGTTTTGATTTGCAGAAAATGGCTGTTGACCTGAGCAAAATTATTAACTTACAATTTATTTTGAAATCCGCTCAACCAAGTGGAGAAATGACAGTAAATTCGTTACAATGTACGGGATTAATTAATGAATGATAGACAGGTGAGAATATGCAGAGAATAGAAAAAATTGCAAAAAATTTTATACCTAAAGAAAATGAGAGCAGAATATATGAAACATGGCTAAAAGAAAATTGTTTTACGGCAGATAATCAATCGGCCAAAAAACCTTTTACGATTGTCATGCCGCCACCGAATATAACCGGTGTTTTGCATATGGGGCATGCTCTTGACCTGACTTTGCAAGATATACTGATTCGCATTAAAAGAATGCAGAATTATGAAGTGCTCTGGCTTCCCGGGACCGATCATGCGGCGATTGCTACCGAAGCGAAAATTGTTGCTCAGATGCGCACTGAAGGAATCAGCAAAGAGGACTTGGGCAGAGAAAAATTTCTGGAACGTGCCTGGCAGTGGAAAGAAGATTATGGCAATCGCATTGTAGAACAGATTAAAGTCATGGGCTCTTCCTGTGACTGGAGCCGTTTGCGCTTCACAATGGATGAAGGCCTTTCCCGAGCCGTTGAAAAAATCTTTATTGATTTATATCAAAAAAAGTTGATTTACCGCGGTGAGAGAATTATTAATTGGTGTCCGCATTGCTTAACCTCTATTTCCGATGCGGAGGTTGAGTATGAAGATAAACCGGGACATTTCTGGCATTTGCGTTATCCGCTTGTTGACGGATCCGGCTATATTGAACTCGCAACTACCAGACCGGAAACTTTATTGGGAGATACAGCAGTAGCTGTGCATCCTGATGATGAACGCTATAAACATTTAGTCGGCAAACAAGTGATATTGCCTTTAATGAATCGTGAGATTCCGATTATTTCAGATTTTTATGTTGATCCGGAATTTGGTACCGGCGTTGTAAAGATTACTCCGGCTCATGATCCAAATGACTTTGAAGTGGGAGAAAGGCATCAATTAGCCAGAATCAATGTTTTTAACGAAGATGCTACGATCAATGAAAATGGCGGTCAATATGAAGGCTTGAGTGCGGAAGAAGCAAGGAAAGCCATTGTTCAAGATCTTGAGGCACAGGGTTATTTAATCAGAACAGAAGATATTACGCATAATGTGGGAACCTGTTATCGCTGCCATACAAGCATTGAGCCGAGAATTTCCAAACAATGGTTTGTCGCGATGAAAAAATTGGCGGAACCGGCGATTCAGGCTGTAAAAGACGGCGAGATTCGCTTTGTTCCTGAACGCTTTGATAAAACTTATTTACATTGGATGGAGAATATTCGTGACTGGAATATCTCAAGACAGTTATGGTGGGGTCATCGCATTCCTGCCTGGCATTGTGAGGATTGCGGCGAGATCACGGTCGCTTCCGCTGTCGGTCAGATCCCAAGTGAATGCGAACATTGCGGGTCAAGCCGCATCCATCAGGATGAGGATACTTTGGACACCTGGTTTTCCTCGGCTTTATGGCCTTTTTCCACTTTGGGCTGGCCGGATCAAACAGCTGACTATAAAAAATTCTATCCGACAGATGTATTGATCACCGGTTATGATATTATCACTTTCTGGGTTTCCAGAATGATTTTTTCAGGCCTCAACTATACCGGACAAAAGCCGTTCAGCGATGTTTTAATTCACGGTATTGTACGTGATGAGCAGGGGCGTAAAATGTCCAAATCTTTGGGCAACGGGATTGATCCTCTTGAGGTGGTAGAGCAATATGGAGCAGATGCTTTGCGCTTTGCTTTGGTAGCCGGTGTTTCCGCAGGCAATGACTTGCGCTATAAAGAAGATAAAATTGAAAATGGCCGAAATTTTATCAATAAAATTTGGAATGCATTCCGTTTTGCTTTAATGAATATGGAAGATTCTTTAACTTATGCTGATTTGCAGCTTGATTATGCAGAAGAGAAGTTAACGGTCGAAGATCAATGGATCTTAACCAATTTACAGAATTTAATCAAAGAAGTGACCTATAATACGGAGCAATATGATTTTGGGGTTGCTTTGACTAAAATTTACAGCTTCTTATGGGATCTTTTCTGTGATTGGTATATCGAAATGGTCAAACCACGTCTGAAAGATGACGGCAGCAGAAGTAAATTGATAGCTCAATCTATTTTGAATTATGTGCTGACGGAATGCGTCACTTTATTACATCCGTTTATGCCGTTCTTTACAGAAAAAATATATCAATCGCTTTTACATGAAGACGGTTTATTGATTAGAAGAGCTTGGCCGCAAAGTCGGGAAAATCTCATTTTTGAAGCTGAAACGGCTCAGATGAATATGCTGATCGAGATCATTCGCGGCATTAGAAATATCAGATCCGAGATGAATGTTCCCAACAAGAGAAAATCTGGCTTGATTGTCGTTTCTGAAAATGAACAAGTACGGGCCGTATTTGCAAATGCTGCCGACAGTTTAGCTGATTTAGCAATGATTTCCGAAGTGAAGACAGAGAAAAATAATCAGAATGTTCCTGAAACGGCTATCGCGGTCGCTTTCAAATATGGTACGGCCTATTTGCCTTTGGAAGATTTGATCGATATAGAAGAAGAAAAGAAACGCTTGGAGGATGAAATCAAACATTATCAAGCAGAGATCAAACGCTGTCAGCAAAAATTAAATAATCAGGGATTCGTAGCCAAAGCTCCCAAAGCCGTAGTCGATAAAGAAAGAGAAAAACTGGAAGAATATAGAAAAATTCTTGAGCAGACCGAATTGCGTTATCAGGAATTATAAACTATCT
The DNA here is from genome assembly GCA_964345335.1 of uncultured Mageeibacillus sp. Taxonomy (GTDB): domain Bacteria; phylum Bacillota; class Clostridia; order Saccharofermentanales; family DTU023; genus UBA5436. Next base: position 20,353 of record CAYFQU010000015.1, read on the forward strand.
TGATTTCCGGAATAGCAGCATTGACTAACCGGACAAATAGCAATAAAGTATTATTGTAATCAAACTAATATTTTAGTTTAAATAGAAGGAGAAGATTTATGCCATTAGTAACAACAGAAAAAATGTTTAAAGATGCTTATGAAGGCGGTTATGCAATCGGTGCTTTCAATGTTAATAACATGGAAATCATTCAAGGTATCGTTGAAGCAGCTGACGAATTAAAATCACCTTTAATTTTACAAGTTTCAAAAGGCGCCAGACAATATGCCAATCGTACCTATTTGAAAAAATTAGTTGAAGCAGCTTTGATCGAAACAGATATTCCAATCGCTTTACACTTAGACCACGGTGACAGCTTTGAGATATGCAAATCTTGTATCGACGACGGCTTCACATCCGTTATGATCGACGGTTCTCATTTACCTTATGAAGAAAATGTTGCCTTAACCAAAAAAGTTGTTGACTATGCTCATTCAAAAGGTGTTGTTGTGGAAGCCGAATTAGGTCGCTTAGCCGGCATCGAAGATGAGATCAATGTTTCAGCCGAAGATTCCAGCTATACCGATCCGGCAGAAGTTGAAGATTTCGTAACCCGCACAGGCTGTGATTCTTTAGCAATCGCTATCGGCACAAGTCACGGTGCTTATAAATTTAAACCGGGCACAGATGTCCATTTGCGTTTTGATATTTTGGAAGAAGTCAGCAAACGCTTACCGGGCTTCCCGATCGTTTTACACGGTGCAAGTTCCGTTATTCCTGAATTTGTTGAAATGATCAATGCCCACGGCGGTGCTTTGGAAGATGCTTTAGGATGTCCTGAACCGATGTTAAGAGAAGCGGCAAGAATGGCTGTTTGCAAAATTAACATTGACTCCGATTTGCGTTTAGCCATGACCGGTTCAATTAGAAAAGTCTTTGATGAAAAACCGGCAGAATTTGATCCGCGTAAATATTTAGGACCTGCCCGTGATGCAATCAAGGGATTAGTTGCTCATAAGATTACTGACGTTTTAGGCAGCGATCATAAAGCATAATTCAATTAGTCTAATAAGTGTACATAAAAGTCCGTTGCTTCTTAAGTAGCGGACTTTTTTTATTGTTCTGAAAACTATATTTTTCAATTTTCAGATAGAAAAGATCATGTTTATAGGACTGTAGATTTAATTTTAGAAAAATTCGATTTGTCAAAATATATCAGAAAAACATATTCGCCTAATTTATCAAAAACTCATATACTTAAAGATATATAGTAATCATTCAAGAGAGGTTTATATGTCAGAAATAAAATCATTACCTAATCGAACAGCTGTACCGGTGGAGGAAACGTGGGATTTATCGGCTATTTTCGAAAACGATCAAGCTTGCCGTGACGCTCAAAAAGAGTTAAAGCAAAGAGTCGACTCTTTTAAACAAAAATATCAGGAAAAATTAAAAGACAGCAAAGATAGCCAGTTTATTTTGGAAGCTATTCAGGAGTATGAAAATATTTATGAAATGGCCTATCGCATATATTCTTATGTTAATCTGGCTTTTACAGTCGATATGCGCAATCCTGAACTTGGCAAATGGATGCAGGAAGCCAATTTATTATTGGCGGACTATACTTCCAATACATCATTTTTTGATTCCGAATTAGCCTTGCTTGATGCTGAAGTTTTTCAAAAAACGATTGAAGCAACGACACAATACAAAAACTATTTGAAAAATAAATTTGATGCCAAGAAGTATTTATTATCGGCAGAGACAGAAAAAGTTTTAGCGGCTTTGGCCCCAAGTTTAAATTTGCCTTATCAATTGTATGAAACAATTAAAGCTCAGGATATGACTTTCTCTGATTTCACAGCCAATGGCAATACATATCCTTTAAGCTATGTCACTTATGAAAATAATTATGCAGAGGATCCGGATCCCCAGATCAGACGCAATGCTTTTGCCGCGTTTTCTGAAACCTTAGAGAAATATCATCATGTGAATGCGGAATTGATGCTCGGGCAATTTACGCAAAAACATATTTTGGCAAAACTGCGCGGCTTTGCGAATGCGACTGAGGCATCTTTATATGAACAAAAAAGCAGCCGCGAACTATATGATCGTCAAATTGATTTGATCATGCAGGAACTGGCTCCGCATATGCGCCGCTATGCGAAATTAATTCAAAAAGTACATGGCCTGCAAGAAATGCATTATGCCGACCTGTTAGCACCGCTTGATCCTCATTATGAGCCGGATGCAAGTATTGAGGCTGCCAAAAAATATATTTCTGATGCCATGCAATTTATGGGTCAGGAATATCATGATATGGTTATGGCGGGCTTCCCGGAACGCTGGATAGATTTTGCTCAAAATCAGGGCAAATCGACAGGTGGTTTCTGTGCCGGTGTACCGAAAGCTCATCCTTATATTTTACTTAACTGGTCAGGCAAATTAAGTGAAGTATTCACTCTGGCACATGAATTAGGTCATGCTGCTCAGGATATTTTAATCGCTAAAGAAAATCGCTTATTAGAGCAACAGATGCCTTTTTATTTAATTGAATCTCCTTCTACCGCACATGAATTGTTACTGGTCAGAAGCCTTTTGACACAAAATGATGATCCTAGATTCAAACGTTTCGTGATAGCCTCGATGGTTGGGAAAACCTACTATCATAATGCGGTGACACATCTTTTAGAAGGTGCTTTTCAAAGAGAGGTTTATGATTTGATCGCGGATCATCAACAGTTGACGGCAGAAGATTTGGATCGCATTTACTATGATCAGCTTAAAAAATTCTGGGGAGATGCAGTGATCCTTGATCCGGGTTGTGAAAAAACCTGGATGCGCCAGCCGCATTATTATATGGATTTATACTCTTATACATACAGTGCCAGCTTGGTCGTTTCTACCGATTTTTATCTGAGTTTAGCTGAAAATAGTGAACAACAAATTCAGAATTGGTTTAAATATCTGAAAACAGGTGGTCCCTTAACCGTTACAGAACATGCTCAAATCATCGGTGTCGATTTGACGACAGAAAAACCATTGCGCAATATGATTGATTTTATCGGGAAATTAATCGATCAAATGGAAGAACTAAGCGAACAAATACATTAGGTATAAGGAGGCAATGCTGAATGACGGAACAGGAGAAAAGAAAATTAATAGCAGCTGCTAAAACGGCAAGTCAGAATAGTTACTCCCCTTATTCCAATTATAAAGTCGGAGCTGCTATTTTATTGCAGGATGATCAGATTTATAGTGGCTGTAATATTGAAAATATTTCTTTTGGGGCAACGATCTGTGCGGAGAGAACTGCGCTGGCAAAGGCTGTATCTGAAAGACATACAGCATTCAAAGCTATTGCTATCTATGCCGAAAATAAGGAAGGCATTGCGGAATATGCATTTCCCTGTGGCATTTGCAGGCAGGTTTTAGCGGAGTTTGCCGCAGAAGATTTGACAGTCTTGATTGCTAAAAGTGAAACAGATTATCTGCAACGTACATTAGCAGATCTTTTACCGGAACATTTTGTGAGTAAAAGCTTATAAGAGAAAAGAGATTTATATGGAAAAACGATATCATATTCAATTGGATGATACACATCAGGCCAAGTATGCAATTTTACCCGGGGATCCCAGAAGAATAAAAAAAATAGCAGCTTATTTGGATGAAGCTGAATTTATCGGGCAGAACAGAGAATATACAAGTTGGTTAGGTAAGCTTGCAGGTGAAAATGTTCTGGTGATGTCAACCGGTATGGGCGGACCTTCAACGGCTATCGGAGTAGAAGAATTATTTCAAACAGGCGTACGTAATTTTATTCGTATCGGTACCTGCGGAGGTATTAAATTAGATGTGCAGGGCGGTGATCTGGTGATCGCAACTGGTTCTATTCGCATGGACGGTACGCCGGATGAATATGTACCGAAAGAATTTCCGGCCGTGGCCGATTTTGAACTGACCGGTGCTCTGGTTAAAGCGGCTAAAGCAAATCAGGCAAAATATCATACAGGTATTGTACAATGTAAAGATTCTTTTTACGGACAGCATGATCCGCAAAGAATGCCGATTGGCTATGAGTTGGAAAATAAATGGGAAGCTTGGTTTAAAGCCAATACGCTGGCTTCGGAGATGGAGAGCTCCACTCTGTTTATTGTCAGCCAGGTGTTGGGCGCCCGAGCAGCCTGCGTTTTAAATGTGATTTGGAATCAGGAAAGAGCGAAGAGAAATCTGCCTGATCCCCATCAGCATGATACCGATTTAGCCGTTCGCACGGCAGTAGAAGCGATTCGACTGGATATTTTAAATAAAGAATAGGGGAAGGCATGTCCGAGCATTATCAAGACTTTTATCAATTGCCTAAAGAATGGCAGGGCTTTTTACAGGCCTGTCAGGCATGTACAGCATGTGATTTATACAAGACCAGAACGAATGTAGTCGTCTATCGTGGCAACTTAAATGCTGAATTAATCCTAATCGGTGAGGGACCGGGTGCAGATGAAGATCGTTTGGGAAAACCCTTTGTCGGACGTTCCGGAAAATTGTTAAACAGTTTATTACAGGCACAGGAGTTTGGCGAAAAAGATTATCATATTTGCAATATTGTAAAATGCCGTCCCCCCGGAAATCGTGTGCCGACGATGGACGAAGCGAAAGCCTGCCGACGTCTTTTGACAGCTCAGTTCAGTTTGGTCAAACCGCGCGTTATTGTATTGATCGGTGCTACAGCCTATAAGTACTTTACCGGGCGCGAGGATGCGATTTCCAAAGTACGTGGTCAATGGATTGAAAAGGGTGATTACTTTATCATGCCGACATTCCATCCGGCTTACTTATTGCGAAACCCTAATAAACGTTTAGAGATGTGGCAAGATTTTGCGGCAGTTCGTCAGAAAATGGAAGAAATGGATTTGATTGAACCGATGCAAAAGCCATTGCTGTTTGAAGATTGGAAAAGATGAATACAAAGCCTTTTAAAATTAAATCACCATTTAAACCGCAAGGGGATCAGCCGGCCGCCATTAAAAAAATTGTCCAAGGCATAGAAAGGGGCGATCAGGCACAAACTTTAGTCGGCGTTACCGGTTCGGGTAAAACCTTTACCATGGCCAATATTATAGAGCAAACCCAAAGGCCAACTCTGATTATTGCGCATAATAAAACTTTAGCGGGACAATTAGCGGCGGAATTTTCCGCGTTTTTTCCGGATAATGCTGTTGAATATTTTGTTTCTTATTATGATTATTATCAACCGGAAGCTTATATAGCAGCGAGTGATACATACATTGAAAAAGACTCATCAATTAATGAAGAGATCGATCGTTTAAGGCATTCTGCAACCTCTTCTCTTTTGGAGCGCAGGGATGTGATCGTTGTCGCCTCCGTTTCTTGTATTTACGGATTGGGTTCTCCCGAAATGTATAAAAGTATGATGGTCAATTTGCGTCAGGGTATGCAGAAAGACCGAGAAACCGTTATTGATGAATTGGTAGGGATTCAATATGTACGCAATGATTATGAGCTGAAACGTGGCTGTTTCAGAGTGCGCGGCGATATTTTGGATGTATTTCCCGCTTCCTCAGAAAATATGATCACCAGGATTGAATTCTTCGGAGATGAAATTGATCGCATTACGGAAATTGATGCTCTTACGGCCAGAACGATACAGGGCAGAACTTATACACAGATCTTTCCGGCCAGCCATTATACGACCAATCAGGAAATAACAAAAAAAGCGGTTGCCGATATTCTGGAGGAATTGGAAGAAAGATTGGCGGAATTGAATGCGCAGGGTAAAATAGTCGAAGCATATCGCCTGGAGCAAAGAACTCGTTATGATATGGAATTATTGTTGGAGACCGGCTTTTGCAAAGGTATTGAAAATTATTCCAGACATTTTGATCGCAGAAAACCGGGTGTACCGCCTTATACATTATTGGATTTCTTTCCGGATGATTATCTCTTGATGATTGATGAATCTCATGTCACGATACCGCAAATAGGTGCTATGTATAATGGGGATCGAGCCAGGAAACAATCTCTGGTTGATTTTGGTTTTCGTTTGCCTTCCGCATTGGACAATCGTCCTTTGAATTTTCAGGAATTTGAAGCGAGGATGGGGCAGACTTTATTCGTCAGTGCAACACCTGCAAAGTATGAAAAAGAACATTCTACTCAATTCATCGAACAGATCAATCGTCCGACTGGACTGCTCGATCCTGTGATCTCGGTCAGACCGGTCAGGGATCAAATTGCTGATTTAATTCATGAGATCGAGCTGAACTTAGAGCGCAATGAGCGGACTTTAATTTTGACTTTAACCAAAAGGATGTCCGAAGAGTTGACCGATTATTTAACGGCGGAAGGTTTGCGAGTCAAATATTTACATTCTGATATTAAAACGGTTGAGCGTTTACAGATTTTAAAACAATTGCGTGAAGGTAAATTCGATGTGCTGATCGGGATCAATCTTTTACGCGAAGGCTTGGATTTACCCGAGGTTTCTTTAATTGCTATTTTAGATGCTGACAAGGAAGGTTTTTTAAGATCGACCACATCTTTGATTCAAATTATCGGGCGGGCTGCCAGGAATGAGAGAGGGCGGGTCATCTTATATGCCGATGAAGTGACCGATTCCATGTATCAGGCGATTACCGAAACCAATCGCCGCCGTGAAATACAGGAAGCATTCAATAAAAAGCACGGTATTATACCGAAAACCATACAAAAGGCCGTCCATGATATCGTCGATACAGCTTATACATTGGATGAGCAAGAAGCGATCAAAGTTGCCGACGAACAGGCAGAGTATATTGATGAACGGGAATTAAAAGAACTGACCAAGGCACAATTATTGAAGATGATCGAACAGGAAGAGAAAAAGATGAAAAAGGCCGCTGCCAATCTGGCCTTTGAAGAAGCGGCGGATATACGGGATTATCTATTTGTTCTGCGCGGTATCGCAGCAAATAAGTAACCAGCGATTTCGCTTATCAGAAAGGGTCATTTTCATTAAATAATGGTAAAATAGATATATAATATGAAATTCCAAAATAATCAGAAAGAGAGACGAATATGAGTAAGGCAATGGATAAATATCAATTATGGTTGAATGATCCGGCGATGGACACAGCTACAAAAAATGAATTGATCAGCATTCAAAATGATCCCGATGAAATTGAAGATCGTTTTTATCAGGATTTGAGTTTTGGAACAGCCGGTCTGCGTGGTATTTTAGGTGCAGGCACCAATCGTATGAATATGTATACGGTAGCCAGGGCCGCCGACGGTTTTGCCCGGTATTATCTGGATAAAGGCGAAGATTATATCAAAAGAGGTTTGGCTATTTCCTTTGACTCCAGGCATTTTTCCCCGGAATTTGCCCAATTGGTTGCCAGGATTTTCGTGACCTATGGTATTAAAATTATCATTTTTGATGAATTAAGACCGACCCCTATGCTGTCCTTTGCTATTCGCCATTTTAATTGTGCCGGCGGTGTGATGATTACAGCAAGCCACAATCCGAAAATTTATAACGGTTTTAAAGCATATGGAGAAGATGGCGGACAGTTTGGTTCTGAAGCAGCTGAAGCTGTTTTAGCAAAAATGAATGAAAGAGATGATTTCTCGGCTATTTTAAATGCGGCGATGTCCTTGGATGAAGCGAAACAAACAGATTTATGGTATGAGCTGGATGAAGAATTTGATCAAACTTATAATGCTATGTTGCTCGATTTATCGATTAACAAAGAGCTTTGTCTGAAGCATAAAGATCTGGAAATTGCTTATACTCCTCTATACGGTACAGGCTTGAAACCGGTCAAGAGAATTCTCAACAGCTTAGGTTTTGAAAAAATCTTCATCGTAGAAGAACAGGCAGAACCGAATGGTGATTTTCCGACTGCCCCTTATCCGAATCCGGAAGAACGAGCCGCTTTAACTTTGGGTATCGAATTAGCTGAAGAAAAGCATGCCGATCTCTTGATTGCCACTGATCCGGACGCCGATCGTACGGGTGTTGCAGTACGCACAAAAGACGGCGACTTTATCGTTTTAACCGGCAATCAAATAGGCCTTTTATTGATGGAATACATTCTTTCCGAAAAAACAAAAAAGGGTATTCTGCCGGAACATTCATTTTGCATTACGACCATTGTTTCTTCTAAATTGACCAGAAGAATTGCTGCAGCTTATGGTATCGAATTACCGGAAGTTTTAACCGGCTTCAAAAATATAGCTGAGCAGATTTTAGCCAAAGATGAAAACGGTGATGGTCATTTCCAATTTGGTTTTGAAGAGAGTATCGGCTATTTGGCAGGTACCAATGTACGGGATAAAGATGCCATTGTTGCCACGATGTTGATTGCTGAAATGGCTGCGGCGGCAGCGGAGGAACACAAAACTCTCTATGATAAATTGATTGAAATTTATGAAAAATATGGCTATGAAAGCGAAAGTACAGTTTCCATTTATAGAAAAGGAATCAAAGGTGCGGAACAGATTAGATCTGCCATGAGCCATTTACGCGGGCATAAACTGGACGGTATGGAGAATGTACCGATCGTTAAAGTGAAAGATTTTTTAACTGGTGAAATTTCCGATTTGCAAAATGCTAAAACAGAAAAAGCTAACTTGCCGGAGAGCAATGTGCTTTTATATGAGCTGGCAGACGAATTGGATTGGTTTGCGGTAAGACCTTCCGGAACGGAACCGAAAATAAAAATCTATTTCGGTTTTTATGCTGCCGATCAAAAAATAGCTGCTGAAAAATTAGCTCAGTATAAAGCGGGAATTATTCAATACATTGAAAATCTATTAGGAGAAGAGTAGTCGAATGGCTTTTACCCATTTGCATTTACATACGGAATATAGCTTGCTCGACGGGGCAAATCGTTTACAGGATTTAATTCCCCGCCTGCAAGAGCTGAATATGACATCATGCGCCATCACCGATCACGGTGTGATGTACGGTGTGATCAACTTTTATCGGGCGATGAAAAATGCGGGTCTAAAGCCGATCATCGGTTGTGAAGTTTATGTGGCGCCCAGAAGCAGGACGGATAAAATCAGTGGTCTGGATAATTATCCTTATCATTTAATTTTATTGGCTAAAAATTTAAAGGGCTATCAGAATCTGATCAAATTGGTCAGCTATGGTTTTACAGAGGGCTTTTATTATCCTCCGCGCATAGACTAT
>CAYFQU010000016.1:0-26408 GCA_964345335.1 uncultured Mageeibacillus sp.
TGGAGGAAAAAATGGATAAGATTAAAGAAATTCTTGATGTTATCTTATCTGAAGCAGGAGAGCAGGCCGAGCAAATTTTGAAAAAGGCGGAAGCGGAAATAGCTAAGAACAGTTCACAGACCGATTTAGATATTTTTGAGCTGACCGAACAGGTGAATAATCAGATTTATGCAGATGTCGATGCGATCTATACCAGAAATGAGAGTATGATCGAGAATAGAATTCGACAGTTAAAACTGGCTCAAAGACAAGATTTGATTCAATCTGTGATCGATCAGGCGATCGCGAAATTTTCGGCGATGTCTGATGATGAAAAAGTTTCTTTATATAAATCGTTTATTGTTTCCCGCGGAATTGATCAAGGTGAAATTTCACTTAATCAGGCTGATCAGAAGATAATGCCGGCATTATTGGCTGAATTAGGGCCGTCCTTTTCAGCCGGCAATATTGCTTCAATCAAGGGTGGTTTGCTCCTAAGACATGATCGGCTTGAAGAAAATTTAAGCCTGGATTTAATCTTGAGGGATAAAAGAGCAGAGTTATCCTCTTTAGCGGCGGATATATTATTTGGTTAAATCATAATGGACAAAAAATATTTATACCAATTTAATCTGACAGATCAACCGATAGGTACTTGGTTATATGCTTATGGTCTTTTGGCGAGCAAAGAAAGAAAATTCTTTAAAGAATCGCAAATCCAGCAATTATACCAAGCTAAGTCGGAACAGCATCTGCTGAATCTTATTCGTGAAGCGAATTATAACGGAGATACCGTTGATGAGGCATTAAATCATTCAGAACTTGAAGATTTTGAATTATTGCGTACTTCAAATCCAAACTATGATCTAATTACGCTTTTATTGTCCGAGAAAGATGCTCATAATTTAAAAGTTATCCTGAGGGCCCAGCTCGCTACAGAGAAAAAAATAGTTTTAACAGATTTGATGCATCTATTTGTCGGGCCTTTTTTGACAAAACCAGAAAATATGCTGGATTATCTTAGAGGGGAAACAGCGGAGTCTGCTGCTGTGAAAAACCAGGTGTGGCCGGAGGATGATATTCCTGCCTGGATTCAAAAAACGATTCAGGAGGCGATTGCAGATTATAACGATTATTATGATCCGGCTAGGGTAGATCATATCGTTGATCAGAATACGGCACAAAGAATTGAGCAATTGCTGATCGCATTAAAATCTGATTGGCTGACAACATTTTTTAATAAAAAACAGGATTACTTGAATTTAGAAATTTTATTCCGTTGCCGCAGTTTAAATTTAGATGAAAATTATTTCCACTATTCGATTATTCACAATGGAACGATTCCAAAAGAAAAATGGCATGAATTCTATCCATTATCAGATGAGGAATTAAAAACAGAGCTCGGTCAATCTGATTTAGATAAATTTGCGGAGTTTGTCGAGAACTATCACGAATTAGGCAAAGCGTCAGAGTTTACAAAAGTGCAAGATTCCCTGCTGTTTAACTATTTAAGGGAAGCGGCTGTGCTGGGACCGGGAATTGAAATGACTGCCGCCTATTTCCTGATTCGTAGTTTGGAACGAAAAACAATACGTGTGGCCAGAGCTGTTGTCAATAACAACTTTTCTGCACAGCGTGTTTCGCAGCTGATGCGACCGGGTTTTTAAGGAGAGCATATGATATTAGGAAAAGTTGCGGTGATCGGAGATGCAGATAGCGTATTGGGTTTCAGAGGACTTGGCTTTAATGTTATTACGACTGAAAATCCGGGATTTGCTTTGCAGGAAATTAAGCGTTTAAATAAGTCAAATTATCAAGTGATATTTGTTACTGAAAACTTGGCGGCACAAAATAGAGAAATCTTAGATCGCTATGCCGATCAATTTGAACCGGCGATTATCCTGATACCTTCAGGTAAAGGCGGCGAAAATTTTGCCTTGGAATATTTAAGAGAATCAGTCAAAAAGGCGATTGGTATGGATTTTCTCAAGATAGAAAATGAAGAATAACGACAGGAAATGAGGATATAGATATATGAGTTCGAAACAAGGTAGAATCATTAAAGTTTCAGGACCACTTGTCATCGCGGATGGTATGAGAGATGCAAAAATGTTTGACATTGTCCGCGTTTCAGAGAAAAAGCTGATTGGTGAGATCATCGAAATGCATGGTGATCAAGCCTCCATTCAGGTCTATGAAAATACAGCCGGTTTGGGACCGGGCGAAATTGTCCAAACAACAGATGAACCTTTATCGGTTGAACTTGGACCGGGTTTGATCGGCGGTATTTTTGACGGTATCCAAAGACCTTTGGAAGAACTGGCTAAGATTGAAGGAAATAATATCAGACGCGGTGCTAATATCAATGCCTTGAATCGTGATAAAGTTTGGCATTTTGAACCGAATGTTTCTTTAAATCAGGAAGTTCAGACTGGTGATATTATCGGCTTCGTTGAAGAAACGGAACTTTTACAACATAAAATTCTTGTTCCTCATCGCATCAAAGGAAAAGTGAAATCGATCCAGGCAGGAGATTATAAAGTCACGGATACAGTGGCTGTGATTGTTGATGAAAACGGTCGGGAACATCCTCTGACCTTGATGCAGAAATGGCCCGTTCGTATCGGCAGACCTTATCAGGAAAAGTTTTCACCGAATGAACCGCTGATTACCGGACAACGCTCCATCGATACTTTTTTCCCGGTCGCTAAAGGTGGTACGGCAGCCGTACCGGGTCCTTTTGGCAGCGGCAAAACCGTCATTCAGCATCAGTTGGCGAAATGGGCTTCTGCAGATGTTGTCGTCTATATCGGCTGCGGAGAACGTGGCAATGAAATGACGGATGTTCTGAATGAATTCCCTGAATTGGAAGATCCCAATACCGGTTTACCGTTAATGCAAAGAACGATTCTGATCGCTAATACCTCAGATATGCCGGTAGCGGCACGTGAAGCTTCGATCTATACAGGTATTACGATCGCAGAATATTTCAGAGATATGGGATATTCTGTTTCCATTATGGCGGATTCGACTTCCCGTTGGGCAGAAGCTTTGCGTGAGATGTCCGGGCGTTTGGAAGAAATGCCGGGTGAAGAAGGATATCCCGCTTATTTAGGTTCTCGTTTAGCTCAATTCTATGAAAGAGCCGGCATGGTAAAATGTTTAGGTCAAGACGGAAGGACCGGTGTCCTCACTGCTATCGGTGCAGTTTCTCCGCCGGGCGGAGATTTATCTGATCCGGTTGCGCAGTCTACCTTGCGCATTGTTCAGGTATTCTGGAGCCTTGACTCCGCCTTAGCCTATCAACGTCATTTCCCGGCGATCAATTGGCTGTCAAGTTATTCATTATACGAAGAAAAAATCGATCAATGGATGAATGAAAATATTTCTTCGAATTGGTCGAAATTACATCGCGATGCGATGATTTTATTGCAGGAAGAAGCCGAATTACAGGAGATCGTACATTTGGTCGGGCATGATTCTCTGTCTTATACCGATCGCTTGAAATTGGAGGCTGCCAGATCAATTCGTGAAGACTTTTTACATCAAAATTCATTTCATGATATTGATACCTATACTTCTTTACAAAAGCAATACTATATGCTCGACAGCTTGATGGGATTCTATTATGAAGCGCAGAAAGCTTTAGCGCAAAAGGCCGAATATAAACGCTTAATAGCATTGCCGATTCGCCATGATTTAGCACGTATGAAATATATCGAAGAAGATAAAATCAAAGAAGCTTATGAAACATATGCCCATAGAATTACATCAGAAATATCCGACATTATTCCTCTGGAGGTAGAAAGCAATGGCTAAAGAATATCGTACAATTGAAGAGATTTCAGGACCGCTGATGCTGGTGCAAAATGTGGAAAATGTCACTTATGATGAACTTGGAGAAATTATTTTACCGAACGGCGATCTTCGCCGCTGCCAAGTTTTGGAAGTAAGCGGTAATAATGCACTTGTACAATTATTTGAAAGCTCTATCGGGATCAATGTTGAACACAGTAAAGTTCGTTTTTTAGGACATGGAATGGAATTACCGGTTTCTTCCGATATGCTGGGGCGTGTTTTTGACGGCTTAGGCAATCCGATTGACGGCGGTCCGGAAATTATTCCGGAAAAAACGATGGATACGAAAGGTTTACCGATGAATCCGGCAGCTCGTGCTTATCCGGATGAGTTTATCCAAACCGGTATTTCGGCAATTGACGGTTTGAATACGCTGGTCAGAGGTCAGAAATTACCGATTTTCTCTGGCTCCGGTTTGCCGCATAATCAACTGGCGTCACAAATTGCCAGACAGGCGAAAGTGCTTGATGACTCCGAAAAATTTGCCGTTGTTTTTGCTGCGATGGGAATTACTTTTGAAGATGCGAATTTCTTTATTGAGGATTTGAAGCAAACAGGTGCGATTTCCCGTTCCGTGATGTTTATTAACCTGGCAAATGATCCGGCGATTGAGCGTATCGCCACGCCGCGTGTAGCCCTGTCAACAGCGGAATATTTAGCTTTTGATTTAAATATGCACGTTTTGGTTATTATGACAGATATTACCTACTACGCCGAGGCTTTGCGTGAAGTTTCTTCTGCCCGTAAAGAAGTTCCGGGACGCCGTGGATATCCGGGATATCTTTATACAGACCTAGCTGAACTTTATGAACGAGCAGGCCGTCTGAAAAATAAAGAAGGCTCAATTACTTTGATGCCGATTCTGACCATGCCGGATGATGATAAGACACATCCGATTCCGGACTTAACAGGTTATATAACAGAGGGTCAGATCATCTTGAACCGTGAGCTTGATAAAAAAGGAATACAGCCGCCGATTGATGTTTTACCCTCCTTATCCCGTTTAAAGGACCAGGCAATTGGCGAGCGGAAAACCAGAGCTGATCATGCCGATACCATGAACCAGTTGTTTGCAGCCTATTCCAGAGGGAAAGACGCCAGAGAATTAGAAATTATTTTAGGGGCTGATGCTCTGAGTGAAATGGATCGAATTTATGCCGAATTTGCGGAAGAATTTGAAAGACGTTATGTTTCACAAGGCTTTTCCGTCAACCGTAATATTGAAGAAACTCTGGAAATAGGTTGGGACTTATTATCCATATTACCCAAGAGTGAATTAAACAGAATTGATCAGAAATTTATTGATCAATATTATCGTAAGGAAATTTTTGAGAAACGTCATCAACAGAGAACAAATGATTAAAGTAGGTTGGAATAATAAATGGCAATAATGCGAGTAAATCCGAATAGAATGGAATTGATGCGTTTGCGCAGTCAATTATTGGTTGCCAAGCGTGGTCATAAATTATTGAAAGATAAGCGTGATGAATTGATGCGCCAATTTCTTGCAATTGTCAAAGAAAACCAAGAATTGCGCAAAGAGGTTGAACGTCTTCTGAAAATCTATAATCAGGAAATGGTGCTTGCACGAGCCGTTATGCGTGAGGAAGTGATCGAAACAGCTCTATATTCCGGACATAATGATTTTGTTGTCGAAGTGAAGGAAAAGAACCTGATGAGTTTGCGTGTTCCGGAATATATTATGTATGAAGAAAAAACGGATGATCAGCAAAAGCCGGAAATGACTCGCAACAAAACCTCTCTGCCTTATGGATTGGCCGGGGTATCAGGTGAATTGGATCAGGCTATTTTAGCTTTGATGCAAGCTGTTCCCGCTATGATCGAATTGGCGACGATTGAGAAAAGAACGCAATTATTAGCTCAGGAAATCGAAAAGATGCGCCGCAGAGTTAATTCTTTAGAACATAGAATGATTCCGGATTTGGAAGAAACAATTCATTCCATCACGATGAAAATGGAAGAAAATGAGAGAGCGAATATTACTCGCTTAATGAAGGTGAAAGATCTGATTTTGGAAAAAGAAATCACGGAAAGGAGACGCCGAGATGAAAGTATCAAGTATCAATAATAAATTAATCTATACTCTAATGATCCTTTTGATTCTATTGCTTTCAGCATGCGGGAGCACCCAAAAAGCTGAGAGTATGGATCCCAACATGAAAATGCCATCCTATGAAGAAAACTATGCTGCATCAGATGAGTATATAGAGTCAGGGGAAGAGAATCATTCTTCTGCTGCGAATTCTGAGGCATTAACAGAAATTACGGATGAAAATACAACGACAAAAAACAGCCGTAAACTGATTAAGACGGGCAATGTGGATATACGTACCGATGATGTTGAGCACTCTTATCAGGAAATTATCGGCTTGGTGAAACAATATAACGGTTTTGAAATCAATTTGGAACGTAATGAATCGGATTCTTATCTCAGCGTTTACGGTACATATGATATTCCTGCCGATCGATTTGATGATTTTTTAGATGAGTTGCAGAGTAAACAGGATGTCAAAAATATTGATATCTCAGCAGAAGATATTACGGCATCTTATTTTGACACGACGATTCGTTTAGAATCACAGGAACGGAGTCTCAATCAATATTATGATTTGCTAGATAAGGCCGAATCTATGGAAGATATTATTCTTCTGCAAGATGAGATCAATCAAATCACAGAGGAGATCGAACAATTAAAGGGTCAATTGCGTTATTGGGACTCGCAGGTAAATTATTCGAAAATTTCGATTTCGATCTTAGAATACGCAGATAAATTACATACCAATCGTGAGGTAAAATTTTCCGCCTTGAGTTGGGACGATTTTTCCTATTTTATCAGTACGGGCTGGACGAAAGTCTTGAATATTATTGTAGCCATATTGCAATGGGGAGCGATTGCTTTGCTGGTGATATTACCGATTGCCATACCAATTGGTTTAATTGTTTTCCTGATTATTCATTTCAGTAAAAAGAAAAAAGCGAAACAAAAGCAAATGATGCAAGTAACAAATGAAGATACAAAGAAGGAATAACGGGAGAGATGCTTATGTTTGATCAACATAAATATAAAAATTTTCCTTGTTTAAGTATAAATAGTCAAAAATTAAAATATAATATTCAGAGTATTTTACAGCTATTGAGCAGCCGCGGTATTGCTGCGCATTTTTCCACAAAGGGTATCGCCGCTTATGAACCGATTGTCAAAATAATGGCGGATTCGGGTGTTGAGAATTTTGCAGATTCAAGTTTGGAGAACTTGGCAAGAGTAAGGCCTTATGCGAAAAATATTATCTTGGATCGGGTGCCGATGTTATCTGAAGTCCAAGCTATTGTTCAAGCCGTTGATATTTCTCTAAACTCGGAATTGGAAACAATTTTTGCTTTATCCGATGCAGCGGTTGTGGCGGGCAAAAAACACGGCGTCATTCTTCTGTTGGAATTAGGTGATTTGTCAGCCGGCATTTTAGCGGAAGATATTTTTGACTTTGTACATCAGGTATCTAATTTACGCGGTGTTGAGCTGAAAGGGATACGCTTTGATTTGAATACGGTTTACGGGGTCCGCTCTACTCAGGAAAAATTACAGCAGTTTATGGAAATTGTAGAGCAGATCGAAGAGCGTTTTGAGTTAAATTTTGAATATATTTCTGCCGGCAACTCAGGCATGATGGATCTATTGTCTGATGAACAAATTCCGCTTTCTTTTAATCATATGATTTTGGGACAAGCTTGGTTATTTGGCAGAGAAACCTCTTATCAGCATCGGATTATGAATTTACATCAAGATATTTTTTCGTTATTTGCCGAAGTAGTTGAAAATAAAAGAAAAGACAGTGCTCCAAACGGAGAATTGGGGTTGAATTATAAATTAGAGAGCTGTACTTTCAAGGACGTTGGGGTTATTCGCAGAGTGATGCTGGCTTTGGGAGAGCAGGATGTGGACGTAGAGAACTTGTCGGCTAAAGAAAAAGGCATTGAATTTTTGAATTCATCTCTTGATTATTCGATTTTTAATGTTTCCAAATATAATCATGATTTAAAAATAGGAGATGTTATTGAATTTGAACCGAATTATTTAGCATTAAATCATCTCTGTAACAGTTCACGTGTATTTAAGGTCGTTGATTAATGAAAAAATCAGATATTGATTTGGATACGGCACGCAGTTGGTGTGAATTATCCGAAAAAGCATTGATAAATAATTTACAGAATATATCTGCAAAATTGCCGGAAAATATTCTCAAGTTTGCAGTGATCAAAGCAAATGCCTATGGGCATGGAGCCGTTTGGGTCGCCAAGACAGCGGAAGCACAGGGTTATCATTATTTGGCAGTCGCCACCGTTCAGGAAGGAATTCAATTAAGAGAAGCAGGTATCAATACACCGATTCTTGTTTTGAGCCCTTATCATCCCGGCTATGCAGAATTCTTGTTCAATTATCAAATCACACAAACGATTTGTTCATCTTATGATGTCAATGCCTTGTTAGAGGATATACAGGATTTCTATTGCTTGAATCCTGAAAAAAAGCAGCAAAAAATCAAAGTGCATTTTAAGATTGATACCGGCATGAATCGTATCGGCTTTTCAGCTATGGAGAATAAACAGACTGAAACAATTGCTGTTTTGAGTAGTATTTGCCGAGCTGAGCACTTCGATGTTGAAGGTATATTTACTCATTTCGCCGTAGCGGATGAGCCTGATAATAACTTTACAAAAGTTCAGTTTGCCCGCTTTATGGCGATTATCGAAGGATTGCAAAAACAAAATATTACATTTCGTATCCGGCATTGTGCCAATAGTGCAGCTGCTTTTTTCTTCCCGGAAATGGCATTGGATGCTGTACGGATCGGTATTTCTATGTATGGTTGCTGCCCTAATCAAACTTTAAAAAAAGCTTTAAATTTACAGCCTGTAATGCGCTTTTATTCGCGAATTTCATCTTTGCATGAAACGAATTCAGGTAATTTTATCGGTTATGGTTTAACCTTTCCGGTAGAACATCCGATGAAGATAGCGACTATTGAAACCGGCTATGCAGACGGATTTGATCGCCATTTATCCAATTCCGGAACTGTCCTGGTAGCAGGACAGGAAGTGCCGATCGTCGGACGCATTTGTATGGATCGCAGTATGCTGGATGTGACCGATGTAGCGAATGTTAAGGTGGGAGATGAAGTTTGTATTTTTGGTTTGGATCAGACAGGGCATCTGAAGGATTTAGATGAACTTGCGGCACAAGCCGGTACCATATCTTATGATATTCTTTGCCGCATTACCAGCCGTATTCCGAAAATTATTATCGATACAGAATAAAAAGAGGGTCATACAATGAAAGAAAGAAATATTTTACAGGAATTATACACTTTAGCTGCTGACAGGAGAGATAATCCGGTTGTCGCGTCATACACTAATTATCTGCAGGACAGAGGGGCTGATTATATTTGCCGAAAAGTCGGGGAGGAGTCTTTGGAATTAGTTCTCGCGCTTAAAGATAATGATCGGCAACAAATTATTCATGAAGTTGCTGATGTTTTATATCATATAACAGTTGCTTTGGAAAATTCGAAAATTGAATGGTCTGAAGTTTCTGAGGAGTTAAAGATTCGCAGAAAAAATGATGCTGAAGCGGAATAGTTTTCTGCTGATGAAATTTCTATTTAAAGATTAGCATAGTCTAATCTTTAGATTTAGGCTTGTTACTATACAACTTGTTTGTTAGAATAAATTCATGTTAAGAGTAAGGTAAGGAGGAATAATTATGGCACATGTTATAACAGATGCATGCATTATGTGTGGAGCATGTAGTGAAGAATGTCCAGTTTCTTGTATCTCAGAGGGCGATACACAATATACGATCGATGCTGATCAATGTATTGATTGTGGTGCTTGCGCAGCGGTTTGTCCGGTTGGTGCAATTGAAGCTGAATAATCTTCTGAAAATTGAATATTAAAGAGAGTTTGAGCAAATCAGGCTCTCTTTTTTTTGGGATGAAAATTTCTATGGTACAATAAAAAAGACATGGAATGATTAGAGGTAGGAAGCAGATGACAAAGGGTAAATTTTATTTAATTCCTGTTCCGATTGGCAATTCGGAAGATATCACTTTGAGAAGTCTGAAAATGCTGAAAGAAGTCGATCTCATTTTAGCGGAAGATACAAGGACGACAGCATTATTATTATCTGCTTATCAAATTTCGACACCTCTGAAAAGTTATCATCAATATAATGAAAGAAGCCGGGTATCAGAAGTTATCGATGAGCTGGAGCAAGGGAAAAATATCGGCCTGGTATCTGATGCCGGTATGCCTTGTATTTCAGATCCGGGATCGATTCTGGTACAAAGTTTAATTGAACGGCAGATTCAAGTGATGGCTTTGCCCGGAGCGAATGCCGCTTTGACCGCTTTGATTGCATCGGGTTTAAATACAGATCACTTTTTTTATTTCGGATTTTTGGAAAGTAACGGAAAAATTCGCAAAGATCAATTAAAACGCTTAAAGGATATAGAGGAAACCTTCATTTTATATGAAGCACCACATCGCCTGCTGAAAACTCTGCAGGATTTGATGATGAATGATTTGGCAAAACGCAGAATTGCTGTTGGAAGAGAGCTTACTAAAAAATACGAAAATTACTTTTATGGTACCGTAGAAGATGCTTTGACTCATTATCAAATCGAAAAACCGCGAGGCGAATTTGTCTTGGTAATGGAAGGCAAACATGAATTTTTGACACATCATCTCACCGATCATCAACAGGAAGCAGATCAAATATTTGCCGAAGCTTTGCAAGATTTAGAAATTCTTTTGGCAGGTGGCATGAGGTTGAAATCAGCGGCAAATTATTTAGCGGATAAATATTCTGTTTCTAAGAACGGTTTATATCAATCAGGTTTAGAAAAGAATAGAAATATATGATACGATAATAAAATTACAAATGGGGAAGTAATCATCAAAAACAAGCTAATATTTGCAAATACAGCAAGATGTTAAGACGATAGGGATATAATCTTATATACCTAATAAGAACGGATAATATATGAAAAGAGTGATCAATTTAACAGAGGGTACGATTTGGAAACAGGTTTTATTGTTCTCCATACCTTTGCTTTTAAGTAATTTACTGCAGCAATTATATAGTGCTATTGATTTAATGATTGTCGGCAATTTTGTCGGTGAACATGAAATGGCGGCTGTCGGGGCAACAGCATCTTTGACAAATATGATCATCGGTCTGTTTATGGGACTTGCTACCGGCTGCTCTGTTATTGTTTCGCAATATTACGGAGCAGACAATTATGAAGGCTTACAAAAGTCAGTTCATACTGCCTATGCTTTAGCAATTTTAGGCGGTTTGTTCTTAACGATTATCGGTTATTTTGCTTCTCCGCTTTTTTTGACCATGATGGATACGCCTGTGGAAATTATAGATCACTCCATAACCTATATGCGTATTTATTTTGCCGGCAGTATTCCTTTACTGATATATAATATGGGGGCAGGTATTTTACGATCTGTAGGAGATTCAAGAAGACCTTTTTATTTTCTGGTCGTTTCAACAGTCGCAAATTTTATTTTGGATTTAATCTTTATCTGGGGTTTCCGATGGGGAGTTGCCGGAGCCGGTTGGGCAACCGTTATTTCAGTTCTGCTCTCTACGGTCTTAGTCACTTATAGTTTGACGCAGGCCCATACCAAATATCATTTAAGCTTAAGAAAAATTTATTTACATATTCCGATTTTTGAAAGTATTGTTAAAATTGGAATCCCTGCCGGAATACAGGGTATGTTGATTTCCTTTTCTAATGTTTTGATTCAGACGAGAGTGAATACCTTTGGACCGATTGCGATCGGCGGTGTGGCTGCTGCCAGCCGCTTGGACGGTCTGGTATTTTCTGTTCTAAGTTCATTTGCCTTATCGGCGACTACTTTTGCCGGTCAAAATATTGGAGCCGGCAATATGGATAGAGTCAGAAAGGGCGCCAAAGAGATTGCTAAATTAACATTTACAGCAACATTTATTGTTGGTATGACGATTTTTTTGTTGCGCTATCCACTGCTTTCATTATTTACTCAGTCGCAGGGCATTATTGAAGTAGGCGCCAGAATGGCATCCTTTCTAACTCCATTTTATTGGGTTTTAGGTTTAATAAATATGCTTGACGGCTATATACGCGGATCCGGAGAATCTTTGCGTCCGATGCTAATTTCCATGTTTGGCATGTGTATATTCCGCTTAGGTTATTTATATATTGCCTTAAATATCCGTCACGCTTTAGATTTGATATTCTTATGCTATCCTGTATCTTGGGTAGTAACCTTGAGCTTGATGTTCCTTTACTATAAAAAAGGAAAATGGCATAAAGTATATTCATAACGCAGAAAAACAATTATCATAGAGAAAAGATAAAGAATTTATTCATTTAAGGGGCAAGTATGAGAAAAACAAAAATTATTTGTACGATCGGTCCGGCAACTTCTGATGAGGAAGTTTTGAAGGAACTGATGCTGACAGGCATGAATGTTGCAAGATTAAATTTTTCACATGGCACACATGAAGATCATCTGAAAACGATCAATAAAATTAAAAAATTAAGAAAAGAACTGGATTTACCGATCGGTATTTTATTGGATACGAAAGGTCCTGAAATCCGTACGAAATTATTTGAAAACAACAGAGCCGAGTTTAAGGACGGTGCAGAAGTAAGAATTGTACGGGAAGATGTTTTGGGTAATACCGAACGGTTCAGTGTTACTTATAAAGAGATTGCCGCTGACTTACAGGTTGGATCCAGAATTTTGATTGACGATGGTTTGGTCACCCTACAGGTGAAGGAAATTGACGGTAAAGATTTGATTTGTGAAGTTCTGCATGGTGGTATGGTCTCAAATAATAAAAGTATCAATTTACCCGGAGTTTCTTTAAATTTACCTTCTTTGACAGCACAAGACGAAGCTGATATTAAATTTGCAATTCAGCATGATGTTGATTTTATTGCTGCTTCTTTTGTCAGAAGACCCACAGATATTTTGGCGATTCGTCATATTTTGAAAAGAGAAAATTGCGACACCATTGATTTAATTGCCAAAATTGAAAATCAGGAGGGAGTTAATAATTTTGAAAATATTTTACAAGTTTCTGACGGTGTGATGGTAGCACGTGGTGACTTAGGAGTTGAAATTCCGGAATATGAAGTGCCGACGATTCAAAAAAGATTAATTCGCTCTGCCTTTCAAAGTGGTAAAATCAGTATTACGGCAACGGAGATGTTAGACTCGATGATTCGTAATCCCAGACCGACCAGAGCGGAGGTCAGTGATGTAGCTAATGCCGTTCTTGACGGTACTTCTGCAATTATGCTTTCCGGAGAAACGGCGATGGGCAAATATCCGATTGATGCTTTGCGTACAATGTCGAATATTGCTTTGCACACTGAAGAAAAATTCAATTATTGGAATACGTTCAGAAAGATGGAAATTGACATTTCAAATAATGTGGCGGATGCGGTCAGCCATGCTTGCTGTTCCGCCGCCTATGAATTAAATGCCAAGGCGATTGTAGCGATCACTCATTCCGGTCGTACAGCACGTTTGGTTTCGCGTTTCAGACCGGCATGTCCGATTGTAGCACCTACGGTATCACATTCGGTATGTAATCGTTTAGCCCTTTCCTGGGGGGTTATTTCATATCGCATCGATACATTGATAGATACAGATCAGCTTTTTGAGATTTCGGAGGAACTTTGCCGTGCGAAAGGCTTTGCCGAAGACGGCGATGTTCTGGTTATATCCTGTGGTACTCCAGTCGGTCTCAGCGGTACGACGAATACTCTAAAGGTAGCAACAGTCGGTTCTGCGTTTACCAAAGGCGTACCGGTTTCCTTTACTTTGAATGCTGACCGCCTTTCCGGTGACGTATTCAATTTGGCGGAAATGACCGGTCAATTAAATGAACATGCGTCTCTGGAAGATGTTTACGGCGATTTCAAAAAGGGCAGCATATTTGTTTGCAGTTCAACGCAACAAAATCTTTTGCCTTTTATCAGAAATGCCAAAGCGGTGATTGTAGAGGATCAGGATCCCGAAAGTCATACGGTAACGGTTTGTGAAGCATTGCAAATTCCTTTGATTTACGGAGCTGAAAATGCGACCAAAGTTTTGCATCACGGACAAAGTGTTTTGCTGGATATGCAATCAGGTTTAATTAATTAGAAAGGCTTAGAGAGAAAGGTAAAGAAAATGAAAATATATATTGGTTCCGATCATGGCGGAGTAGAGTTAAAAAAAGAAATTATAGATTTTTTAGAAAGCAAAAATTATGAAGTACATAATTTAGGCGTAGATACGACAGCAAGTGTGGATTATCCGGATAAAGCGGTAGAGGTTAGTGAAGCTGTTTTGGCAGATGAAGCGAAAGGAGAAGATGTACGGGGAATTTTGATTTGCGGAACCGGTATCGGTGTATCGATTGCGGCGAATAAGGTAAAAGGGATCCGGGCAGCTTTAGTTTCCGACTGCTTTTCGGCTAAGATGGCACGCCAACATAACAATGCCAATGTGATTACCATGGGAGCAAGAACAATTGGCCCTGAATTGGCAAAATTAATGGTCGAAACATATTTAAATACAGAGTTTGAAGCAGGAAGACATGCACGTCGCGTTGAAAAAATAAATAATATCATGAAATAGTGGCATGATCGTTAGGGAGTTGTTGATGGCAGATAAAAATAATAAGGATTATATGAAGACAAAATTTCCTGTGATTGCTTTGCGGGGAATTGTTGCTTATCCCAAATTAACCTTGGCTTTCGATGCGGGCAGAGCGGCTACATTAGGTGCTTTGGATCAGGCTTTACATGGTGATAGAAAGGTCTTTTTGGTAGCACAAAAAGATCCAGGTGTTGAAGATTTAGCAGCAGATGATTTGTACCGGGTCGGTACGGTAGCTGAAATTGTCCAGGTTTTAGAAGTCAAAGATGATTATGTAAAGGTGCTGACGGAAGGTCTTTACAGAGCTTCCGTTCAGCGTTATCAAAAAAATAAAAAAGGATTCTATTCTGCTGAAGTCATCGAGAAACCGAGAGCAGACTTGACAAAGGCCGAAGCGAAATTAGATAACTTATTGTTGGAGGCCTCCAAGCAGAAAATACTCTCCTTATTTGAAAATTATGGTGTTGCTACACAATATATACCGCCTGATGTGATCGCTTTTTCTAAAACGTTAAAGGATTATGATCGCTTAATTGATTTGGTCAGCGTACATGTTGATTTTAAACTTGAAGTTAAGCAGCGTCTTCTGGAAGAAGACGATCTCAAAAAACGTTTGGATCAAATTATTTTATCTTTGACACAGGAACTCAAATTATTTGAGTACAGTCAGGAAATTGATGCAAAAGTGACACAATCCATTGATAAACAGCAAAGAGATTATTTCCTGAGAGAACAAATGCGTATGATCGAAGATGAATTATCTGACGGTAATTCAGATTTCAGTGAAATCGAGAGGCTGCGCAATGATTTACAGGCAAGCGGTATTCCCGCCGAGTATAGAGAAAAAGTCGAAAGAGAGATTGAGCGAGTCGCCAAAATGCCGGCGAATTTTCCGGAAGCATCCGTGCAGCTAAATTGGCTGGAAATGGTTATTCATTTGCCTTTCGGTAAATTTGACGAAGAAAGTGTCGATCTTGAAAGAGCCAGAAAAATCCTGGATCGTGATCACTATGGCATGAAACAGGTGAAGCAGAGAATTATCGAATATCTTGCGGTTCGTAAATTAAAATTAGAACAAAATACGACAGAAGTAAAAGGTCCTATTCTTTGTTTAGTCGGTCCTCCGGGTGTCGGTAAAACATCGATTGCCAAATCGATTGCCGAAGCCGTTAATCGCAAATATATCCGTATGTCTTTAGGCGGTATTCGTGACGAGTCGGAAATCAGAGGTCATCGCAGAACTTATATCGGTGCTATGCCTGGCAGAATTATGCAGGGGATCAGCCATATTCAATCGGATAACCCTTTGTTCTTATTGGATGAAATCGATAAATTGGGTAATGATTTCCGCGGAGATCCGTCTTCGGCTTTACTGGAAGTTTTGGATCCGGAACAAAATAACAGTTTTCGTGATCATTATGTGGAAATTCCTTATAATCTTTCAAATGTACTGTTCATCACAACAGCCAATGCGGCTGAAGATATACCGGAGCCTTTATTGGATCGTATGGAATTGATTCATGTATCCAGCTATACGGAGATTGATAAAATTGAAATCGCGAAAAGGCATTTATTACCTAAGCAGATCCAAGCTAACGGTTTAAAAAAAGAACAGCTGCATATTACGGATGGAGCAATCCGTAATCTGATCAATGGTTATACTGCTGAAGCCGGTGTCAGACAGTTAGAAAGAGAAATTGCCAGAATTTGCCGCCGTGTAGCCATTAAGATAGCTGAAGACGGCATCACAAAATTCACTTTAAAACAAAATGAAGTAGAAAAATTACTGGGTAAGCCGAAATATACTTATGATGCTGCGGAAAAAGAAGACTTGGTTGGTGTTGCAACAGGTTTGGCTTGGACTTATGCCGGTGGAGATACATTGGCTATTGAAGTCAATATATTACCCGGCAACGGAAAATTAGAATTGACCGGACATCTGGGTGATGTGATGAAGGAGAGCGCCGTGGCGGCATTGAGTTATTGCCGCAGTATTTCAAAAGATCTACATATGCCGGATGATTTTATTGTTAAGCATGATATTCATGTACATGTGCCGTCCGGAGCTGTTCCTAAAGACGGACCTTCCGCGGGTATTACGATTGCTACGGCTTTAGCCTCTGCAATAACGGGTAAAAAGGTTAGACGAGATCTGGCGATGACCGGAGAGATTTCTTTGCGTGGACGAGTGTTGGAGATCGGCGGCTTAAAAGAAAAAGCTGTTGCCGCTAATCGCGTGAAAATCAAAGAAATTTTAATTCCAAAAGATAATTTACGTGATTTGGAAGAAATCCCCGATTCGGTTAAAAAGAGTTTAAAGATCACACCGGTAGAAACAGTGGAGCAGGTTTTGAAAATTGCTCTGATCGATGAATAAAACTTAAAGGATTTTGAAGATGCGTTTAGAAGGTCGAATATATGCCGGCGAAAAAATGCTGCGTTTAGCTGTTGAAAAAGTGATTTTACAGCCTGATATCCATTTTTCCAAATCATTGGACGTAGCATTGGTTAAAATTTGTCATACATTAAATTTACCGAATCTTGTTTGGCTTTCTAAAAATACACGTGAATTTGCCAAGTATCGTCAAACAATCTTTTCACCGGAACAATTTGCGGAAGATGTTGATTTTACGCAATTTCAAATTAAATTAATAGAGGATTATGATGAAAGATAAAGAACTTAATGCGGAAGATTTTATTTTAAAAGATCATTACTCTTGGCAGGAATTAGTTGAGATGATCGCTTTTTTACGCAGTGAACAGGGATGTCCCTGGGATCGCAAACAAACACATCATTCCTTGCGCAGCCATTTATTGGAAGAAGCCTATGAGAGTATTGAAGCGATCGATCAGGAAGATCCTGATCGTTTAAAAGATGAAATCGGTGACGTATTACTCCAGGTTTTATTACATGCACAAATCGCTTCTGAAAATCAGGATTTTAATATTTCTGATGTGATCGATAATCTTTCACAAAAAATGATTCGCAGGCATACACATGTTTTTACAAAGCAAAAAGCGGCAAATGCACAAGATGCATTAGCAACTTGGAATCAAAATAAAGCGATAGAAAAAGGGCAACAATCCGCTGCCGAGAGGGTCGAAGATATTCCGAAATCAGCACCTGCTTTATCCAGAGCTTATAAAGCACAGAAAAGAGCAGCAGAAGCCGGTTTTGATTGGAATGATATCGAACCGGTGATTGCGAAAATTGAAGAAGAGCTGCAAGAGGTGAAAATAGCTGCACAAAATAATTCTCAAGCTGAATTAGAGATGGAAGTAGGAGATTTGCTTTTTGCCGTGGTCAACTATATACGCCATTTGAAACTTGATCCGGAAATTGCTCTGAATAAAGCCACCGAAAAATTTCAAAAGCGTTTTCGAATGGTTGAAGACAAGGTGATAGAAGATGGATATGCAATGCAAGAGTTGGACCTTATGAAATTGGATGCCTATTGGGATCAGGTAAAAAGCGAAGAAAATAAATCATTTGGGAATTGAGGGAAAAATGCGTCTGGATAAATTTCTCAAAGTATCACGATTGATCAAAAGAAGAACAGTGGCAAATGATCTGGCGGAAGCCGGACGTGTTAAAGTCAATGATAAAGTTGCCAAACCCGGTACAAAGGTTAAAGAAGGAGATGTTTTGACGATTACTTTTGGTGAAAAAGAAACCAAAGTAAGAATACTTCAATTGACCAATGCCGTTCGTAAAGAAGAAGCGGCAAACATGTATGAAATTTTATAAATTACAAAAAGATTACATTATTTCCAAATAGCTTTTAATTATAAAAATAAACAATGTTTTAGCAGCAAAATACCATAAGTTTACATTGCCAAACAGGTTGATTGAGGCTAAACTAATGATATATGGGGGGGTTGTGATGGCAGATAATCGTGTTTTTTCTTATACAAAACAAAATCGTGAATATAAAAAATCAACCGAAAAAATGATTGTGCTTTTAACAGTTTTAGGCTTAGCTTTTGTTGTCGCCATTGCTATTGTATTAGCTGAATTTACCTCTCAAAACAGAGAATTGGCTCGCCTGGACAATAAAGAACAGGAATTACAAAAACAATTGGAATTAGCTCAGATGGAAGCACAGGAGATAGAAGACTTAAAAAATAAAATCGGTACGGATGCTTTTATTGAGCAAATCGCACGTGATGAATTGGGATTGATTGCCGCAGACGAATATATTTTCGTTGAAAATGAAAAATAAATTTTATTAAATTTATAAATGCAAAAAGGTATCTTGCCGTTATATTCTCGGTCAGATACCTTTTTATGATGATATTTTTATTTTTGGTACTTTATAATTCTTTTCTTCCTTCAAAGGCTTTCGCCAAAGTTACTTCATCCGCATACTCCAAATCACCGCCCATCGGCAATCCGGAGGCGATACGACTGATTTTAATACCGGTCGGTTTAATCAATCTTGATAAATAAATAGCGGTCGCTTCGCCGTTTACAGTCGGATTTGTTGCCAAAATGATTTCTTCTACTTCCGGATGATCTTGCAAGCGCAGCAATAATTCACGCAGCTTTATATCTTCGGGTCCTATATTATCCATCGGGGAGATCGCTCCGTGCAAAACATGATAAAGACCATGATATTCATTCATTCTCTCCAAAGCGGCAACATCTCTCGGCTGTTCGACTACACAAATTGTTGTATGATCTCTCTTGGCGGAAGAACATATCGGGCAGGGATTTGTTTCCGTTAAATTGGAGCATTCGGAACATAAAACAATACTGTCTTTTGCTGCAATAATTGATTCAGCCAAAGCGAAAGCTTCCTGTTTTTCTAAAGAAAGAATATGAAAAGCCAGCCTTTGAGCAGTTTTAGAGCCGATACCCGGCAATTTCCCCAACTCTTGAATAAGTTTTGCGATTGGATTTGGAAATTGATACATTCTATAAACCAAACATACCCAAGCTTCCGGCACCGGTCACTTTGGACATACGCTCTTCTATTTTTTCATCTAAAGTTCGATTTGCCTCATTGACTGCAGCAATGAATAAATCACGGAGCATTTCCGGATCTTCCGGATCAATGATCGTCGGATCTATTTTTAAATCGACGATTTGATGATTGTTGTCCACTTTAACTTCTAAAACACCGCCGCCGACACTTGCTTCACTGGTAATGTTGGCAGCTTCAGCTTGTGCTTGCTCTAAATCTCTTTGCATTTTTTGTGCCTGCTGCATCAAATGATTCATATTCGGGGCACCGCCGCTATGAAATCCGCCTCTACGTTTTGCCATATTATTCCTCCATAATTATTGGAATATCTAAATCTTTAGCCATCTTGCGAACTTCTTTAATCCAAGCTGGCTCCTCATTGTTTAGATTTTCCTCGTTATTATTATTTATATTATCACTTAAGAGAACAGTCAGTTTTAGAGCAGGGTTATTTGTAACTTCCTGCAAGGCTTCTCTGATTAAATTTTTATTCTCTTCTTTGGCTATTGTTTTATAGTGACTCTTTAAATCATTGTTGAAAGTAATTTTCCAAGCTGTATCGTGACAGGTGATTACTGCCGGCGATAAAAGCATTTTTAAATCAATACGATGAAGTTTTACCAGATAGGATAAAGCTGCATCCCAAAATTTCTGCAAATCTGATGAGTTTATTTTTTCTGTTTTTTGAGTATCAGTGAAATTTTCAGCAGTGAACGCCTCTTGTTTTTGTTCGGACTTTTCCGGGTCTTCTTTGATTTTTTGCTCAGCTTCAACGGATTGCTTTGAAGCGTCAAAATTTTCCAGTTTCTCTGTGACCGGGGAGATATGGCTTTCCGGCAGATTTTCTGCAGATGTCTTATTTGCTTTTATTTCAGCTTTGTTAGGATCTTTCATTCCTTCTGACGGAATATTTTCGACTGCCGGTTTAGAAATAATGGATGGCTGAGCTTCAACCGATACTTTATTGGCTGCTTCCGAAACTTGAGCATGACTGTTCATCAAGCGAATCAAGCCGACCTCAATCGCAATGCGAATATCACCGGCATATTTCAATTCAGCAGATAATTTGGAAATATGTTCAATCCATTGCAAAATCAATTCTGCTGAAATTGAGTTCATCAGGGATAAAGATTTCGTCAAATCGCTTTCACTAAAACCGAACCAATCATCGGTACTGCCAGTTACTTTAGTAATCAAAATATTTCTTAAAAACTGAGCGAATTCCAGCACGAAACGTTCTAAATCTTTACCGGACATAACCATTTGATTCACTAAGTTTAAGACTTCTTTTAAATCCTTATGCAGAAGTGCTTCAAATAATAAAAGCATGAACTGATCTTGCACAATCCCGACCATATCAAAGAGTTTTTCTTTGGTAATCGGAGGAACAATACCGGATTTTGCCTGATCAAGCAAAGAAATCGCATCGCGCATTGCTCCATCGGATAGTTGAGCGATGACGGATAAAGCAGCATCTTCAATTTCTAAAGAATGACTGTCTGCTATTTTTTTTAAATTATTGATGATCTCTTCTTGTGGAATACGCCGAAAATCAAAACGCAGGCAGCGAGAAATAACCGTTGCCGGAATGCGATGTGGTTCCGTAGTAGCCAAAATAAAAATCGCATGGGCAGGAGGTTCTTCAAGTGTTTTTAATAAAGCATTGAAGGCACCTGAGGAAAGCATATGTACTTCATCAATAATATAGACTTTGTATTTTGCCTGCGTCGGCATAAAGACAATTTCTTCCGTGATCCGCCTGATATTATCAACACTGTTATTGGAGGCAGCATCAATTTCCATTACATCAAGCAAAGAGCCGTCATTGATACCCTGACAAATTTCACATTGATTACAAGGATCTCCGTTTTGCGGATTCAAACAATTTACGGCTTTCGCAAAAATCTTAGCAGTAGAAGTCTTACCGGTACCTCTCGTACCGCTGAATAAATAGGCATGACCGATTTCTCCATTGATAATTGATTGTTTCAACGGAAAGACAACCTGATTTTGAGCCACAACGTCGGAAAAAGTTTGAGGACGCCATTCACGATAGAGAGCAATATGACTCATTTCACCTCCTATAAAATTCGTCATAATCAATCTACGATCGGTGCAGATTGACCCGCGGCACATAACAGGATTTGCTTACCGCTGCTTCCTTCCGGACCTGACGGGATTCACAAGCTGCTATTGCACGGAACCCACAGTCGATCGTAGATTAACTATGACGACTAACGCAAATTATTATAACAAAGAATTGATATTTTTTCATCTCATAGAAAAATTTGTATTCTATTAGTTAATTGCAAAGGTTAACGCAACTAAGGTATTTGCGTTAACTTTTGCAATTAACCTTGTATTCTATTGTCGAAAACAAAGCAAGTATGGTTTCAGCAAAAGAAAATAAATATTCATTTTTCTGAAAAAGAGAAATAAACTATCGATAAGTCTTATTCTTAGACTTTTCTCCTGCGATTTAGAAAAATTCTCAAAATTATATGTTTTCAAAAAAGAAGGGGATATATGAGCTGATTCATTGCGTCATCATCAATGTAACAACAAATAAAAAGAAGGAGAAAGAATCTATGAATGTTACATATAAGCAAAAGCTCATGATCATTTTTCTTGCTTTACTGATGTTTGTCGGCATGTTTCCGTCATTGGGAGAAACCGTTTATGCCATGGGCGAAACAGTTATTGGTCATGATACGAATGGTTATTATATAGATAAACAGATATATAGTCTTTATGAAGCCTATGCTATTCATAATTTTAATGATGAACTGTTAAATGAACTGATTACGATTTTTTCGGATCAAAATATAATATCCGAGGAGGGAAATCATACAGAAACAGAAAACCGCTTGATCGACGGATTTGGTCATGCTGTTTGCGCACATCCTTTTTATTATGACAGTGATTACTATACAGATCGTCTTTTTATCCAGCATCCTGAAATTAGTACAGAAGAAAGTTTTGATGAATTTATTAAAACTTATGCTAATTATCGTTATCCGAACTTAGTCGATTATGGCGTTTCAAAACAAACACTTTTAAAAGGGGCAGAATATAGCTATTTAGCAGGCTTGCTATTCTCCAATTTAACGAACGAAGTATACAGAGAAATTGTTGCGGCGGTCAAAAAAGATTTAAATCACGATATTACATTGAGTTTTGAAAAAATAAAATCCATGCCATGGGCGACATTTTGGTCATGGACTTATTCAATTGATAAGTTTTTAGCAAATAAACATGGAGTTGATTTAACATTTGTGCCAAGCGGTGGTACGGAAGCAGAACAAGAGGATTTTTATAAAATAGCTGCTGAATTTAGAATGATGCTTCAAAAAGGTCTAATTTCGATTCATAATGCAGGCATTAATATTTTTTACAGTCCGAAGCCGGGCTATGCCAATGGCCAAGGTTTATATTCCACAGCTCAAGTTTTACATAATTTTAAAGGAAAAATTAAAGTTATCAAACAGGGTAGCTTAAAATTGCAAAAACAATCTGCTAAACCGGAATACACAAACAACAATCCGAACTATTCCTTAGCCGGAGCGGAATATACTGTCTATCAAGATCGTGGCTTGACGCAAAAGGCGGGTACCTTTATCACCAAAGCAGACGGTTCAACCGATCCGCTAGCAAATCTCATTGCCGGTACATACTATGTCAAAGAAACGAAAGCGTCAAAAGGATTTCGAAAAGATCCGAAAGTCCATACGGTCAAGGTGGAAGCAGGAAAAGAAGCGTTGTTTACGTCTTTAGAAATTCCTTTATCAGACCCGGTTGACGTGGCGGTACAAAAACAGGATAAAGTCACGGGCGAAGCAATCCCGCAAGGCGACGGAAGTTTGGCTTTGGCGGAATTTACGTTTAAATTCTATTTAGGCGACTATGCGGAGAACGTTGATCCGGCAACCAAAGGCGTGACTCCCAACCGCACATGGGTCTTGCGAACGGATGGAAACGGTGAAATAAATTTCAGAAAAGGTTTACAGTCTTTTACGTATCAAGGACAGTCTTACCCCTATAAAGTATCGGGTGATGATTTCTATCTTGACCCATTTAAACAGCCTACTTTCCCATTAGGTACGTTAACCATTCAGGAAACGAAAGCCCCGGAAGGGTATTTACTGCATAACACTGTTCATGTGAAAAAAATCAAACAGCATGAAACAAATCCGGAGTTAGTGACAACCTACAATATCCCGATCGTTGGCGAGCAGGTTGTGCTAAACCATTTCAATGTGGAGAAGTTTAACACGAACGGTGATCAGTCAGAAATTTTAACGTCGGAAGAAGGAGCGACCTTTACAGCGATTGCCAAGAAATATGTTGACCAGTACGGTTCGTTTGCAGAAGCCTTGAAGCATACGACAGACTACGGTCAAAACGAATGGACAACGCTCACAACGAACAGCGAAGGCAAAGGGACATCAGGCGATCTGGCGTATGGTGAATACATCATCAAACAGACAGGCAGTCAGCCGGAGAAAGAATTGCTGAAACAGGAAATTCATCTCACCATTACAGACGCAGACACTGAACCTGTGACCTATAAGATCAACAATATCAGCAATGAGTATTATGTGAAGATCATTAAAATCGACGCTCAAACTGGCGAACAGATCGTGTTAACCGGAGCAAGTTTTAAGATCAAAAACCAAGATACCGGTGAATATGTCACACAAAAGATCGGATCGGTGACCTATGACACGTTTAAGACAACGGCTGAAACCAAAGGCGATATTCCGAAAGGTACATTCTATGCGGACGCAGAAGAACCGGGAACAGCGATTACGCCGCTGAAATTAAAAGCCGGTCGTTATCTCTTAGAAGAAGTGGAAAGCCCCGAAGGGTACAAAGTCTTAGACAAACCGATTGCCTTTGTGGTCGAGCAAAAGGTCGTGACCGATACGGATCAGGACAATGACGAATATATTGAAGTGGAAGCGGAGAACAAGCCGCAATACGGAGAACTGGTGATCAATAAGCAAGGTGAACAGTTCAAAGAATGGGTTGATGAAACCGCCACGTTCAAGGTACAAGCCGAAGGTACAACCAAAACAGTGACCAAAGAAGTGCCAAGAGCCGGAGAAATCTTAACGATCAGAAGAAACTGGACAGAGTTAAGAGAAGTCGAAGAACTCATAGAAGTTCCGGTCGAAACAGAACCCTCTGTAACAGAACCAGCTGAAACAGATCCGGAAGGTACAGAGCCTATGGAAACAGAACCGGTTATGACCGAACCTGCTACCAGACAAGAGATCATAAAAAAGACGATCGAAGAACAGCATGAAGAAGTTAGCACGGTGTTAACCGATGAGAACGGACAATACCAAGCCGAGGTAACAGAACCGGGAACATATACCGTCTTTGATAAGAACGGTGTCGAGGTCGCAAATGTCGAGGTAGCCGAAGGCGGTTCAGGACAATTACATATCGAGTTACCCCCTGAAATCAGAGAAGAAGAAGTCAAAGAACCGGGCGAAGTAACAGACAAGACGTTTACCTATAAAAAAGCGATCTTTGAGAAGGGTTATTTACCCGGAGCGGAGTTCAGCTTAACCGCCAAAGATGAGATCAAATCGTATGACGGCAAAACCGTGTTCTATCAAAAGGGCGACAAACTGCTCTTTGCCAAGAAAGATATTGTACTTGATGGCAAAACCGTCTACAAAAAAGGTGATGTGATAACCATTCCGACCTTACCTGATGAAATCATGAAGAATGAAGAATTGGTAACAGACCATGTGATCACAGAAAATACTGCCTTAAAGATCAGTAAAATTCCATTAGGAAATTACCTGTTAACCGAAGAAAAAGCCCCAACCGGCTATGTGAAAGATGAAACGGTTCGTGAGTTTGTCTTTACACCGCAGGAGCAGACGATCCTGATCGATTTAAAAGAAACAGAACCGATCGAGAACGCCAGACAGAAGCTACATGCCTTTGTGACGAAACAGATCGTTGGACAAGACAATTTCGATTATATCGTGATTGGTCTTTATACCGGTGAAGAAATCTTAGGCTTACCAAAAGACAGCCTTGTCGGAGCGGTAAAACCGGATCAAAACGGAGCTATGCTCTTAAATGACTTACCAAAAGGCAGTTACTATTTCAAAGAGATTTCGACGAAAGACGGGTATGTCTTAAATGATGATGAGTATACGTTAACCTTAACGCCTGACGAGAACGCTCAAACGGAAGATAAGATTGAAAAGGTCGAAGAACCGATTGTCAATGTACCGAAAACAAAAACGGTCGTGATCGTGAAGCAGGATAAACAGACGGGAAAACCGTTAGCGGGTGTCGAGTTCAGACTGTACAAAGTCTTAGCAGACGGTACAAAACAGGTGATGACAGATCAAGACGGAAACGAACAAGTCTTTGTGACGGACGAGAACGGGAAAATTGTTTTAGAGAACTTACCGTTTGGCAATTATTTCTTAGAAGAAGTGAAAGCGGCAGATGGGTATGTCAAGGAAGAAGAAGGCACGAACATTTCGATTGCTGATGACAGCCAAGACGAAACCATTATCAAGAATGAAACCATCAGTATGGCGATCAGCAAAATCGACAAGAAAACAGGTGTCCGTGTTGTCGGAGCAAAACTACGTTTAGTTGACGAAAACGGTGATGTTTTATACTTAGACGAAAACAATTATGTGACAACCAAAGAACACGGCAGACCGGCAGAGTGGATCACAGACGGTACGGACTTTATTGTCCATGGTTTAAAAGCAGACGGTATCTACTATGTTGAAGAAGTCAAAGCACCCGAAGGTTATCACAAGATCGAGGATAAAGTCGGTGTGATCGTATCGCATGTCAAAGGCGTACAAATGACAAGTGTGCCGAATA
>CAYFQU010000017.1:0-319 GCA_964345335.1 uncultured Mageeibacillus sp.
AGGTTGTTCATCTGCATTTAAAATTTCTCCGCTTTTTAAAGAGGCCAACGGAACCCTCTACTCGCTACTCAAATTTCAACAACCCTGTCGAAACCAGTGCACCCCCATAGGTAGACTTTAATATAGCAAATCCATTGCCGATATGCAAATGATGCATATTGCTTTGCGATATTGCGGATAGCATATATCAGAATCATTCGCAGAGAGAGTATTTTATACAATTCACTATAAAACGAATGTATTTCCTGAAAATTGAATCTGCTGAAATTAAAAAGCACTGAAATGTTTATCAATCAGTGCTTTTAGATTGGAGCCTGAG
>CAYFQU010000017.1:329-21215 GCA_964345335.1 uncultured Mageeibacillus sp.
CTCAGGCTTGTATAACATTCAAGATTATAATGTATTTAAAAAAGTTTTTCCACTCAATTTTATTTTTAATCTGATGAGCTGTAAGAATTCTATTCAGCGGCATGAATTCTCCGTTGAAAAAATTGACTGACAGAGAAAATAAAAAAGGATATAAGCTTGTACTACATGTTACCAAAACTCATTTTTTATATTGACAAACATTTCGTCTTTGCTAAAATAAAAACCGTTTTCAAATTGGATTTGGAAATGATTTTCAAAATGGAGGAAATGATCATGGCCAAATATAAAACAAATCAGAAAAAAGTGATGCTGGAGTATCTGGAAAATAGAGCCGGACAACATGTCACGGCGAATGACATCAAAAACTATTTTTCTGAAATAAATGCGCAAATTGGCTTGACAACAATTTATCGCCATTTAAATCAATTAGTGGATGACGGTTTGGTAAAAAAATTCTTCATTGATGAAAGCAGCGGTTCCTGCTTTGAGTATGTACAAAAGGAATGTGCTGAACATGAGCATGAACACTTTCATTTGAAATGTGAGCAATGTGATACTTTGATCCATTTTGACTGCCATGAAATAGAAGAATTACAAAAACATATTCAAAAAGAGCATGGTTTTACGATTGATCCGATTCGGACTGTGTTCTATGGCTTATGTGAAAAATGTGCTAAACGGCATCTATAAAATACATTTAGGAGTACAGAAATGAAAAAAATAATCATGATATTGATGAGTTTGATTCTTATATGCAGTGCAGTGTCAGCTTGTCAAAAAGCAAATACAGATTCGAAAATAAATATGCAGGAGAGTGCGGAAGGACAAAATGCAGCAGAAAAAATAACTGCCTCTGAAAATAACGGGAGATTATCGATTGTCACGACCATTTTCCCTCAATATGATTTTGCCAGACAAATTGTAGGTGATAAAGCCGATTTATATATGTTATTAAAACCAGGAGCTGAAAGTCATTCCTATGAACCGACGCCTCAAGATATAAAAACAATTCAAAATAGTAATTTGTTCATTTATACAGGTGGAGAAAATGATACCTGGGTCGAAGGTATTCTTGATTCGATGGGAGAAGATGCACCGGAAACAATGCGTTTAATCGATTTGGTAGATACCTTGGAAGAAGAAATCGTTGAAGGTATGGAACACGACCATGATCATGAAGAAATAGATGAGCATAGTGATGACCATGAAGCGGCGGATGAACATGAGCACGCTGATGAGCATACAGAAAGCGATGAGCACGATCATGCATATCATCATGAACTAGATGAACATGTCTGGACTTCACCGGTGAAAGCTGAAGAAATTGTGAAGCAATTAACTGAAAAAATAATGACATTAGATTCGGCAAATGCAGATTTTTATCAGCAAAATTCAAAACAATATCTTGCGGAATTGGAAAATTTAGATAAAGCTTTTAAAGACGTTGTCGATCATGCCGAACGCAAAACGATTTTAGTTGCTGATCGCTTTCCGTTCCGTTATCTGGCGGAAGAGTATGGCTTAGACTATTATGCCGCTTTTTCAGGATGTTCAACCGATACGGAGGCCAGTGCCGCGACCGTAGCATTTTTGATCGACAAAACGAACGAATTGAAGTTGCCGGTTGTTTTTTCCATTGAACTGTCCAATGAAAAAATTGCTGATTCTGTTGTTGAATCGACAGAAGCTAAAAAACTGACCTTGCATTCCGTTCATAATTTATCTGTTGAAGAATTAGCAGCCGGTGAAACCTATATTTCATTGATGCGAAGAAATGTTGAGAATTTAAAAGAAGCATTGCAATCATAAAAGTCAACTTAGTGTGATTGGATGCTGTTGTTTCGTTTTGATAAGGGTGAGGAAAATTGAATGAGTTTAATCAGATGTCAAAATACTTCATTTGCCTATGAGGGAATCCCGGTTGTTAAAGATATCAATTTTGAAGTGAATGAAGGGGATTATTTATGTGTGGTAGGGGAAAACGGTACAGGAAAAAGCACCTTAATAAAAGGCTTATTAAATCTTAAAAAGCCCTATCAAGGCGAAGTTATTTTAGCGTCTAATCTGAAGGCCAATGAGATTGGCTACTTGCCGCAGCAGACGATTGTGCAGAAGGATTTTCCGGCCAGTGTTTATGAAGTTGTGCTTTCGGGCTGCCTGAACAGTCTTGGCTGGAAGCCGTTTTTTACTAAAAAAGAAAAACAAATGGCTTTGGATAATATGGAGAAATTGGGTATTCTGCATTTAAAGAATGCCTGTTATCGAGATTTATCAGGTGGTCAGCAACAGAGGGTATTGCTGGCAAGGGCTCTCTGTGCGACTAAAAAAATTATTATTTTGGATGAACCGGCAGCCGGTTTAGATCCCTTGGTGACTGCCGAATTATATCAATTTATCAAAGAGATTAATGAACAGATGGGGATTACGATTATCATGGTTTCTCATGATATTCACGCCGCTTTGAAATATGCCAGCCATATTTTACATTTACATAATGCACAATTATTTTTTGGCACGATTCGTGACTATAAAGAGAGTGAAATTGGAAAACAATTTTTGCGAGGTGTTTTGAATGTTTGATTTGTTTACGGAAATGTTTTCCTATCCTTTTATGGTCAGAGCTTTTTTGGTAGGTACTCTGGTTTCTTTATGTGCCGCTCTATTAGGGGTCAGCTTGGTTTTAAAACGCTATGCCATGATCGGTGACGGCTTATCTCATGTTGGGTTTGGGGCATTGGCGGTTGCGACGGCATTGAACGCCTCTCCTTTAATGGTTTCGATACCGATTGTTGTATTGGCGGCTTTTCTTTTATTGCGCATCAGTGAAAATAGTAAAATAAAAGGAGATTCGGCAATTTCTATTATTTCAACCGGTGCATTGGCGGTCGGCGTGATGATTGTTTCCATGACTACCGGCATGAATACGGATGTTTCGAATTATTTATTCGGCAGTATATTAACCATGTCGACAGATGATGTGCGGCTCAGTTTGCTGATTTCAAGCATTGTGATCATTCTTTATATTTTGTTTTATCATCGAATTTTTGCCGTTACTTTCGATGAATCTTTTGCTAAAGCGACAGGCTTAAATGCCCATGTTTACAATATGATCATCGCTGTTTTGACCGCTTTAATTATTGTGCTCGGCATGCGTATGATGGGGGCTTTGCTGATTACAAGCCTGATCGTTTTTCCTGCTTTGACCTCTATGCGTCTGTGCAAGCGTTTTATCACCGTGATCATTAACTCATCATTGATCTCCGTCATCTGTTTGTGGATCGGTATTACATTTTCTTATGTTTATGCCACGCCGACCGGAGCGAGTATTGTAATTTGCAATATTATTTTCTTTATTATTTACTGGGGGATTCGGAACATAAATGAGCTTCTTATCAAAAAATAGAGCTTTGTGCTCTTGATACTGTGCCGGAAGAATATAAAAATCTTCCGGTAAAATCTTGCTGAAATTTTTAAAAATGCGTTGTTCTTTTCTTTTTATTGGCATTTGATTTCACACGCACGTAAACATGCTTGGAATTTGGTGAACCAGTGCCTGCGTCTCGAATGTCGATTTCGAATTCATCCATGGCGTCAAACATATTGGTTAATTTATTAAAACCGTAATTTCTGGCATCGAAAGACGGTTGCTTCTTGACGATTAAATTGCCGACTTCACCCAAATATGCCCAACCGTTCTCATCCTCGACATCTTTAATGGTTTGACTGATCAAGCGAATCGTCTTTTTGTTGATATTCTGAATAGCGCGTTTGGCAGGCGCTGCTTTACTATTTTCGGACTTATCGTCTTTTTTTGTTTTGGCTTTATTGTTATTTGTATCGCTGTCATTCTCATCATCTTCTTCATCTAAGATTTCTAAAAAGATAAAACGATCGCAGGCGGCAATAAAAGGAGTAGGTGTCTTTTGTTCGCCGATACCGTATACGGTTTTGCCCGATTCGCGCAGACGGGTCGCCAGTTTGGTAAAATCGCTGTCGGAAGATACCAAGCAGAAGGCGTCAACTTTTTCGGAATATAAAATATCCATCGCGTCAATGGTCATCGCGGAATCGGTCGCATTCTTTCCGGTTGTATAGTTAAACTGTTGAATCGGGCTGATCGCATAATCCAGCAGCAATGTTTTCCAGCCGCCCAGATTCGGTTTTGTCCAATCGCCGTATATCCTTTTGATCGTGGGAGTACCGTAGCGGGCAATCTCTTCCATCATTCCTTTCACATAGTGATGAGAAATGTTATCGGCATCAATTAAAACCGCTAAACGAATATCCTGTAAATTTTGTGGCTTTTCCATATTTATATTCATACTTTCTAATTGTTTTTCTTCTATTTTAACATACAAACGGCATTGAATAATGTATAATTAAAACAGTGATTTTAGTCAACGATAAAGTATTTGACAAATAAATACAAATATAATAGCAGGAGGCATGATTACGATGAAAGTTGGAATGTTAACAAGCGGCGGTGATTGCCAGGGTCTTAATTCAGCGATGCGTGGTGTTGCGAGAGGATTGTTAAACAGTGGTCAGGATGTTAAAATCCTGGGCTTCATGAATGGCTACCATGGCTTGATGTACAGTAATTATCGCCATATGACGGATATAGATTTTTCAGGCATTTTAACTGTTGGCGGAACTATTCTCGGGACTTCGCGCCAACCCTTTAAAGATATGCAGAATCCTTTGCGTGAAGAAGAGCCGGAAGGGATCACCAAGCTTGAAGCGATGCTCCAGACATATCATGATCTGGCTCTTGACGCTCTGGTCGTTTTAGGCGGCAACGGCACGCAAAAAACGGCTAATTTATTAAGTGAAAACGGTTGTAATGTGATTCATCTGCCTAAGACTATCGATAATGATTTATCCGGAACCGAAAGAACTTTTGGCTTTCAAAGTGCGGTAAATATTGCTGCCGAAGTCATTGATGGAATCCATACGACAGCTACTTCTCACGGTCGTGTTTTTATCATTGAATTGATGGGTAATAAAGTTGGCTGGCTGACCCTTTTCGCCGGTGTGGCGTCGGGTGCAGATGTTATCTTAATTCCGGAAATTCCTTATGATCCGATTCAAGTCGTGAAGGCTTTGCAGAAGAGAGAAAAAGACAAAAAGCGTTTTTCGATTATTGCGATCGCCGAAGGCGCCAAGACGGTGGAAGAGGCTCAAATGAAATCCGGCGAATTTGCTCAAGCAAGAGCAGGAGTCAGATCTGTTGCATATCATCTGCAGAATCAATTGGAAGAGTTGATGATTCAGGAAATTCGCTGCTGTGTTCCGGGACATTTCCAAAGAGGCGGAACGCCTTCAGCTTATGACCGCGTACTGACAACCGAATTAGGGGTGGAAGGCGCAAAGGCGATTCTAGAAGGAGATTTTGGAAAAATGATCGGGATGGCCTGCGATAAACCGATTCGTGTTCCTTTAGCGGAAGTTTCCGGCAAGACCAAACGGGTACCGCTCGATCACCCTGTTTTATTATCAGCCAGACAGATGGGTATTTGCTTCGGAGATTAAATTAGAAAGTCGATGAAATTGGAAAGTTTATGATGAGAGAAAATATATCTTTTATTGCGGCGATCGAGGTTGGTTCACATGAAACTTTATTAAAAATAGCGGAGATTCAACAGAATGCCCAAATCGTGACGGTTGAATCCGTTTCTAAAACGATTAATTTAGGTTCGGACAGCTATCGCCTGGGCTATATTACAAATGAAAATATTCACTTATTGATCGCTACATTGAAAGAATTTCAAAATACGATTTCCGGTTATCAGGATGTTTTGATTTCAGCGGTTGCAACTTCAGCCTTGCGAGAGGCTGCCAATCGGATATTTTTATTGGATCAGGTCAAAAATCAAACGGGTATTGAAATTCGTATTTTATCAAATCGAGAAGAAATTGCAGGCATGAATATGGCGATTCGCCATAAAATGCCTGCTTTCAAAGAATGCATTGAAAAGCCGACGCTGTTATTGGATATTGGTGCCGGCAGCACACAATTAACTTTATTCGATGAAGGGCAATTTCTATTCACGCAAAACATTCTTTTAGGCTCTTTAAGGGTCAGAGATCGTCTCTCTGTTTTGGAACAGCATACTCTGGATTTCAAATCATTGATGCAGGAGTATATTACCGGTGATCTTGATTATTATCGCTCTTTTGTCCCCAAAAAAATCACCTATCAATATTTTGTTTTGATCGGCAATATGCTTAAAACCTGGCGTTATTTAGCAAATTTGCCGTTAACGGATACGGTTATTTTACCGAAACAAACATTTTTGGATTTGTATGCGGAAATTACGAATCATTCTACTTTTTCTCTGATTCAAAAATATGAAATTACCGAGGAACAGGCGAGTATGCTGCTGCCGATGTCCATGGTCATGAAGGAATTGTTAGAAGTGACAAATGTTGATTCCATTCTGATTCCGGATGTCACTTTAGCGGACGGTGTATTGTTTCGGACAGCGCAGAATTTGGGCATGATGGAGCCGGATCATCACAATGATCTTGACGCGATTACTTTTGCCAGGGAAATTGCTAAGCGCCACTATACGGATCAGGCGCATATTGAGCAGGTTGAATTTTTGGCTTTGCAATTATTTGATCAGCTGAAGCCGGAGCATAATCTGGCGGAACGCTATCGTTTCTTATTGCAAATAGCGACCATTTTTCATAATATCGGCAAATTTTTTACAATTAAACAAGATGGAGATATCGCTTATCAATTGATCAAAAGTGCTGATTTATCAGGGCTGAGCGATGAAGAAGTCGAATTGATTGCCCTGTTGGTCAAATATCATTCCAAGCCTTGGCAGGATATTTTTAATATTAAAACAATTAAAAACACGGACGAAATGATTATCTTTGCGAAAATGTCTGTTTTACTGGCAATGGCAAATGCTCTGGATACCGGACATAAAGCAAAAATTAAAAATATATATGTAGAAAACAAAAAGAAAAGAATTAAGTTATATCTGGAATCTGATCAGGATTTAACATTGGAGATCTGGAGTTTCCAAGAACCAGCGAGTTATTTTTATAAAGTATTCGGCAAAGAGATCAGATTGATCAGACGAGCGAATGTTTATAATTAACAGGAGAAAATATGCAATATCCGATAGCCGAATTAGCAGAACAGGTTTTTGACTATTCCAAATTTGTAACGAAAAGATATGAAACCACAAATATCGATCGTGAGTTAAGTTGGGTGGATTTTAATCAGCGTGTTCTGGAAGAAGCACAGGATGAAACGAATCCGCTCTATGAGCGCTTGAGCTTTCTGGCCATTACCGTATCGAATTTGGATGAGTTTTTCATGGTACGCGTTGCTTCTCTGTATAATCTTCTGAAATCAACGCAGGATAAAGAACGAAATTATCAGGTGATTTACAAACAGCTGTCTGATTTGATGAAACGCTGTCATCTGTTTTATAAAGATCAATATAATACTTTTAATAAGCAAATTTTACCTGCCTTGGCTGAGGAACAGATTCAATATATTACCATAGCTGAAACCAGCGAGCAGGAATATCAATACTTGGATAAATATTATGAAGAAAATATCTATCCGGTATTGACGCCGCTGGCAGTCGATGCGGGCAGGCCTTTTCCGCTCATTCCAAATCAAAACTTAAATTTATTCGTGACATTTGAGGATAGTGCGGAAAAACCGGAACTAAAGCATACAAAAATGAAGAGCAGCTTTGCCATTGTCGAAGTACCGCGGATTTTACCGCGGCTGATCCGATTGCCTGGAAAAGCGAAGCGCTTTGTTTTGATTGAGAATGTGATTTCTGAATTTCTAGATCGCTTGTTTTATAATCAGACGATTAAAACCATCTCCTGCTTTCGGGTCATGCGCAATGCCGATTATGAACTGGATGAAGAAGAAATATCTGATTTAATGATTGAGATGGAAGATATTCTCTGGCAGCGCGAACGCGGTGATGTCATTCGCTTGGAACTTGAAAAGAGTGCGGGGAAAGAAATTTTACATACTTTACAAACTTTAATGAATGTGGAAAATCTGGCGGTTTTTCGGATTAAAGGGCCGATTGACTTGAAGTTTACCAGTCAAATCCGCAAATTGTTTCCGGCTGAAATT
This sequence comes from uncultured Mageeibacillus sp., assembly GCA_964345335.1. GTDB lineage: Bacteria > Bacillota > Clostridia > Saccharofermentanales > DTU023 > UBA5436. The sequence continues at coordinate 8,455 of CAYFQU010000017.1, forward strand.
TTACAATATCATCCGTTTGAAGGTCAGGTTTCTCCTGCTTTTTCAGATCTAAATGAGCAGAATTATTTTTCTGTCATACGCGAAAGGGATCGCATTTTACATCATCCTTTTGAAGCTTTTGATCCAACTGTAAAAATCATACAACAGGCAGCGGAAGATGAGCAGGTTTTGGCGATTAAACAAACTTTGTATCGGGTCAGCGGCGAATCTCCGATCGTAAAAGCTTTAGCGACTGCGGCCGAAAAAGGAAAACATGTGATGGCCCTGGTGGAATTGAAGGCTCGTTTTGATGAAGAAAATAATATTCATTGGGCGAAAAGACTGGAGCAGGCGGGTTGTCATGTTATCTATGGCTTAAAGGGCTTAAAAACACATAGTAAAATTACTTTAATTGTGCGTAAAGAGGAAAACGGGATCCGCCGTTATGTTCATTTAGGCACAGGTAATTATAATGACCAAACTGCAAAAATTTATACGGATTTCGGGCTGTGGACAGCTTCTGAACAATTCGGTCAGGATGCAACGGATTTTTTCAATATGATTTCCGGCTATTCCATTCCGCTCGGCTGGAAAAAGATGATCCCGGCGCCGCGCTGGCTGAGAAAAGAAACTTTAGCCAGGATTAAACAGGAAGCAAATCATGCTGCTGCGGGACGAAAGGCGATGATTGTCGCCAAGATCAACTCTCTGGTCGATGAAGAAATTATTGAAGCGCTGTATTCGGCTTCTCAAGCCGGCGTTAAAATTCGTTTGATTGTCAGAGGGATTTGCTGTTTGCGGGCAGGTGTTCCCGGTTTATCTGAAAATATTGAAGTGCGCAGTTTGATCGGACGCTTTTTGGAACATAGCCGTATTTTTTATTATTATAATCACGGTCGGGAAGATTTATTTTTATCAAGTGCCGATTGGATGCCGCGTAATTTAGATCGCCGAGTCGAACTCCTTTTTCCGATAGAAGATGAAATATGCCGTGAACGCGTGATAGAAGTTTTATGTTTGCAGTTGCTTGATACGGAAAGAGCCAGAGTGATGTTGCCTGACGGAACTTATTTGAGATTAAAGCAATTAGCCTATGATGAGAAATTGGATTCTCAGGAAAAATTGATGGAAATTGCTATTCAGGCAGCAGAGCAATGTAAAAAAACGAATCGGCAAACTGACCATTATGAACCGCTCAGATCTCCGAAAGAACTGTGATTTAATGCCGTACAATTATCAGGGGATTATGGTACTATAAGAAAGAAAATTTTAATGTGAAGATATTTTAAGGGGGTCGTATGTTAAAACAACCTATTTTAGTAATATTAGCAGCCGGAATGGGTTCCAGATACGGCGGTTTAAAACAGATAGAACCGGTAGGACCCAACGGAGAAGTAGTGATTGACTATTCGCTTTTTGATGCCCAAGAAGCCGGTTTTAAAAGGGTTATCTTTATTATCAAAAAAGAAATTGAAGAAGATTTCAAGGAAGTTATTGGCAATCGTATGCAAGAGCATTTTGATGTGCAATATGCCTATCAGAATATCAATGAATTGCCGGAAGGTTTTCAAAATCCGGAGGATCGTATCAAACCGTGGGGGACAGCACATGCTCTGTTAGCTGCGAAAAATTTAATCGACGCACCTTTTTGTGTGATCAATGCGGATGATTATTATGGCAAAGAGGCCTATCAAATTGTTTATCAGGAACTTTTAAAAATGCAGGAGCAAGCAACTGAAAAACCGCAATATGTGATGATTGGTTATCAGTTAATGAAAACCTTGAGCAAACATGGTCATGTGGCCAGGGGTATCTGTGAAGTCAATTCTCAAAATCATTTGACGAGCATCGTTGAACGAACCAAAATTATCGAGAAAGATCATTTGGCTTTCTTCACGGAAGATGAGGAAACCTGGAAGCAGTTGCCGGAAGCAACGACTGTATCGATGAATTTCTGGGGCTTTGATGAATCGTTATTGGATTTCTTGGAAAAAAGATTTCCTGCTTTTTTAGAAAAAGCGATGCAGGAAAATCCATTAAAGGCAGAATATTTATTACCTAATGTCATCGGTGAATTGATTAAAGATCAGGAAATTGATGTTGCCGTTAAAACCAGTCATGATCAGTGGTACGGCGTTACTTATCAGGAAGATAAACCGCAGGTGCAAAAAGCCATTCAAGAAATGATTGAGCAAGGACTTTATCAGAGTCCTTTGTGGGAGAATGTTAAATGAATTATCAAGTAGAGATAGCAAATGTATTAGCTGAGATTACAGGATTGGAACAAAAAGAGTTATTAAAAATCATTGAAATTCCACCTAAATCAGAAATGGGGGATTATGCTTTTCCTTGCTTTCGCTTAGCTAAACAATTTAAGAAAAATCCGGCTCAAATAGCAGCTGATTTAAAAGCGGATTTAGAGCAGAAAGGACTTGATTGGATCAATCGAATCTCTCTTGTCGGACCTTATCTCAACTTTTATCTCAATCGAGGTCTTTTTGCTGAAAATTTATTGAGAGAAATTTATGCGCAAAATGAACGTTATGGTTGTATTGATGTAGGAGAAAAACAAAATGTTATCGTTGAATATTCTTCTCCGAATATTGCGAAACCATTTCATATCGGTCATGCTTTTACTACGATCTTAGGTCAGGCGCTCGCCAATCTTTATGAAGCGATCGGTTATCATGTGATCCGGATGAATCATCTGGGGGATTACGGCACACAATTCGGTAAGTTGATTGTGGCCTGGCGTTTATGGGGCGATGAAAAAGCCCTGGCAGAAGCTCCTATTCAGGAATTGACCAGAGTTTATGTGAAATTCCATGCTGAAATGGAACACGATCCTGATTTGGAAGTTAAGGCAAGAGAAGCTTTCCGTTTATTAGAAAATAAAAATGAAGCTGAAGTAGCTTTATGGCAAAAGTTCCGGGATATGAGTCTAGTTGAATTCAATCGTTTATATGATCGGATGAATATCCATTTCGATAATTATAACGGCGAAAGTTTTTATTCCGATAAAATTCCTGAAGTTGTCGAAATGCTGAAAGAAAAAGGCTTGTTGGAAGAAAGCGAAGGAGCTCAAGTCGTTGATTTATCTGAATATGATTTAAACCCTTGTATTATTCTGAAATCAGACGGAACGACTATCTATGCTTCGCGAGATTTAGCGGCCATTCTATACCGTGATAGAACCTATGATTATGCAAAGAATATTTATGTAGTAGGCTTACCGCAAACCAATCATTTTCAGCAAGTTTTTTCCGTGCTGAAAAAAGCTGGTTTTGCAAAAGCTGAACAAAATGTACATGTCGGATTCGGTACGGTTAAATTTAAGGACGGTGACTTTTCAACCAGAAAAGGCAATATTATCTTACTGGAAGATTTATTAGATCAAAGTGTCGCTAAAACAAAGCAGATCATTCGTCAAAACAACCCTCAAATGAGCGAGCGGGACATTGAGGAGACTGCTGAAACTGTTGGCTTAGCTGCGGTTAATTATACTTATTTACGCAATAATCGTGAACGGGACATCATGTTCGATTGGGATGAGATATTGGATTTTGAAGGCGATACAGCTCCGTACTTGCTTTATACTTATGCCAGAGCCAAAAGCATTTTAGCGAAAAGTGATGTTGAGCAGAACGATTTGGAAAAAGCGGATTTTTCACTTTTGACAGAGGACGATGAATTTGCATTGTTGAAAGAAATGTATCAATATCCGGCTGCTTTGTTACAGGCTGCAGAAGAATATGAACCGAGTATTTTGTTAAGAAAAGTCAGCCAATTAGCAAGAAGTTTTAATAAGTTTTATCATAATACACCGATTTTAAAGACGGAAAATGAAGCGATGAAAACTGCAAGGCTGAGCTTGACGAAAGCTGTGAGCATTGTCATTCAAAATGGTTTGCGCATTGCCGGTATTCAAACAGTAGAACGGATGTAAGCCATGCTTTTGCCTTTTTCTGATTTAAAGTATCAAAGACCTGATTTTGATCAGTTGAAAGCTGTTAATCAGAAATTATTGCTTGGCTTGAAGGAAAAAGAACTTGATACAGGTACGTTGAAAATTGATTTTGAAGCGTATTCTAATTTATATCTATACTGCTTATCCATGTATCATCTCTATTTGCTGACAGATGCCTTTGCTACTGATGCTGCTGAAACTGATGAAGAATTAAATTATTTTAAAAAAGAAATATTGCAGGCTGAGCAGCAATTAAACATTTTGCTTACCTTAATTGCCGATTTGAACAGTTCCATGTCTGCCGATTCTTTAGAAAATGTGGCAATTCTAAATCAGGCCAGAAGAATTGCAAGAACGGTCGGGAAAGTGGATCATCAATTATATGTTCAGGAAGGCGAAATGATGAATGCATATCGCCGCATATTGAATCAATTAAATATTGAGATCCTTGCTGAGAAACCTGCTTTTTATACAGATAATTATCAAGCTGAAAGTAAATCTTATACCGTTAATGTACGTGATTTTGAAACTTGGCTGCGTCAGGCCAGAGGAAAATATCGAGCGAAGTTATACAACTCTTTCAGTGAGCTTTTACAAAACTATGCCGATGACTTAAATCAAAGCTATCTGAATCTGATTGCCAATCGAAAACAACAGGCGGTACAGAGTGGCTTAACTTATTTTGATTTTCTTATTCAAAAAAATAAAGGCTACGGTTTTACCAGAAAGGATATGATAAATTTCAAAAAGTACTTAATCGAGTATTTTCTGCCTCTGGTTGAAGAAATCAAGTCATTAAGAGATAAACGTTTGCAGAGTTCGGAACAGTTTTTTTATGATGAATTTAAAATTGCCAAAATGAATCCGGTTTCCTTGATCAATATTGATCAACCGATGAATAAGGTCTTCTTGAAAGCGATGAAGAATATTTTTCGCGATAGCGAATCAGATATTTTTAATATGATACGCGAAGGTTATTGGAGTACGGAACAAAAGGCTTATCATCATCTTGGACAAGAGATTATTTTATTACCTTATTGGAATCGCTTATTTTTGTTTTTGAATTTTCAAGAAGACTATTTTAATGTGGAAGATAACTTTAATCAAATCGGCAAAGCGTTGGCTGATTTTTCCGGTTTGTTGAATTTAAAGGGCATCACGACTTATAAGCAGCCCCATTTAATTCGCGAAGTATCAGGGATGGCGATGCAGTTTTTAAGTATGCGTCAATATCATCTGTTTGCCAAAGAAAATCATGAGTTGTTCCGGGATATTACGATCAGTCATTTGGCTCTCAAAATCCCTTTGCAATTGGCATTGGATACTTTTGAATCCACGATCTATGATCCGTTATGGCAAAATGAAATGGATTTATCCGTTTTATGGAAACAGATTGAAAAGAATCATAATATTGATTATAACTTTATTTCGGATGGATATTTTTCACAGGGACATCGTTGGCAACTGTGCCAGGAGCTTTATACCAATCCGTTTAGCTCTTTAGAAAAATGTCTTGCTTTTGTCATCGTTTTGGCAGAGCAGCCGCAGCGTGACAAAAGAAATATGCTCGAGCATAAATTAAATCAATTATTGATTTCAAATACTGATTTGCCTTTTGTCAAAAGACTGCAAATCAGTGGTTTTTCATCGCCTTTTGAAGAAAATACAATACGCCGTGCGGCCTTTGCTCTTTGTGAATTATTGCGTTTGTGACGGATTTTTAATTTTTATTGGGTTATATTTATTAGAAGTAACTTGTCCGGTTATTTTCACATTAGGAAGGATTAATCATTTGTTTGATTTATGGTAAACTTTTCAAATGGAAATTATTTTAGCAACACATAATTTAGATAAAGTGAAAGAATTTAGGAAAATTTTAAATTTACCCGGCATTCATTTGACGTCGATAGCTGATTATCAGGTGAAATTGGAAGCTGAAGAAAATGGTTCTTCATATTTGGCAAATGCACAAATCAAGGCAAGAGAAGCTGCCGAGAAATTGCCCGGTCACTATGTGCTGGCCGATGACTCGGGATTGTCAATCGATCGCTTAAACGGTTTCCCGGGCATTTTTTCTGATCGTTTTGCCGGCATGGATACTCCTTATGAAAATAAAATAGAAAAAATTTGGTTTTTGCTTAAAGATATTCCGCAAACACAATGGCAGGCCGCTTTCCATTGCGCATTGGTGTTAATCGATCCTCAGGGAAATGAACATCACTTTGTTGAAAAATGTGAAGGGATGATCATTCCTGAGATGCGTGGCAAGAACGGTTTTGGCTATGATCCGGTTTTCTATATGCCGGAATATCAACAGACCACTGCCGAAATGCCACCTGAGCTTAAAAATCAAATCAGCCATAGAGGAAAGGCTGCCATTGCACTGAAAAAATATTTGCAAACAAAATATTTAAATGAGATGAATGATGAAGTTTAAAAAAGATAAATATTTTTTAGTTGAAAAGAATGCTTTGCCGGAAGTGTTTCATAAGGTTATGCAGGTGAAAGAGGGTATCAAAAAAGGAATTTATCCCTCCGTTAACCGGGCTGTCAAAGAATTAAATTTAAGCCGCAGTGCTTATTATAAATACAGAAATGCAGTCTTTACATATCAAGGAACGGATTTTGAAGCCGTTGATATCTTCCAAATTATCATTGAAATTGATTTGATCAACTTAATGAAAATATTTAAGCTTTTGGAAGAGTATCATGCAGAGATGATTCATTTTCAGCAATCTGTCGTCACAAAGGGGATTTGTTCTCTGCAGATCATGTGCCGGAAAATTGCCGCAAAAGATGCAAAAGCAATTCTTAATTTCTTAAAAAAAGAAAACGGTATTGTTCAGGTCACACATACAGCAATACGGGAATAAGAGGAACATTGTCATATGAATATGCGTTTAATCATGGAGTCTTTTAAATTTCATAAATTAAAGTCGAAGAATTTGGTCAAAGTATTATTTGTCCTGGTTTTGGCGATCAGAGCTGCGGTAACAATGTTGCCGATAGGAGATCGGGAATTTAAATTCTTGGCTAATTATTTAAATGGAAATTTCAATGGTGATCTGCAGGTTTTATTGCCGAGTAAAGGCAATTGGATTATCATCGGCTTATATATCTTAGGTATTTTCTTATCCTTTTGTATCATTCTTTTATATGCTGAAGTTTTTATTTTAGAAAATGAAAGCAGCAGAAAAACAAAGATACGATTGGGCAATGATGATTTATTTGTTTTTCCTCTTAAAAAAACAATGCAAGGGCAAATGATGAATCCGGAAAGCATTATCGGGTATATTATAAGCACGTTTTCTCCTTCAACTTTTAAGCGCAATGTATATCAGTCGGACAGCAAATTTGCCTGCTTCAGAGCAGCTTTTATTGATCTGCTGCGTAAATTGCCGCAAATTCTCTTGTTTTCATTATTTGCTTTAATGGCAGCATCTATTTCTTCAGCTTTTATCTTTTTCCCGTTTATTATTTTTATTTTGATGTTTCTTTTTACACCGATGAATTTTATGTATGCTCATAATAAATTTTTTAGATCGATGAAATTGAGTATGGATCAAACCAATGGTGCTAAATTTTCAATTTTTCTGATCTATATTATGCAAAACTTTATTTTTAGCATTTTGAATAATCTTTTAGGCTTAATATTGGCGGATTATCATTATAGTTTTTTTATAATCGAAGCATTTATTTATGCTTTCAGAATTTTGTCTATTGCCAGAATGTATGGTTTGTTATATCAGATGCTTGCTTTAAGACAGCCTTACAATATTAGCCAAACGATTTAAGGTGGATTATATATGGTAGAAATCGAACAAATTTTAACTGAAATTAATAAAGAAAGAGAACCCTTGGCTTTATTGCGCCAATCTTTGCATTTGCATGATGCGGAAAGAAGAATTTCCGAACTGGAATTAAGATCCTCTGAGCCGGGTTTTTGGGATGATATTGAACATGCTCAGAAAATTCAAAAAGAAATTACAAATTTGAAGAAAAAATTGAAACGTTTTTCGCAGGTTGCAGAATTATTGGATAATATTGCCGTTCTCTGTGAATTAGCCATTGCTGAAGATGACGAATCTGTACTTTCGGAGATCAAAACGGAATACGAGCATTATCAGCATCAATTTGAAAAATTAAAAATGGAAACTCTGTTTAAGGGTGAATATGACGGCAATAACGCTATTTTGACGTTGCATCCCGGTGCGGGCGGAACAGAAGCTCAGGATTGGACGCAAATGCTCTTCCGCATGTACTCAAGATGGGCAGAACAGCATGATTTTGAATTAAAAATTTTAGACTATTTAGACGGTGATGAGGCGGGAATTAAAAGTGTCACTTTCTCCGTTGAGGGAGAAAATACTTATGGCTATTTAAAATCAGAAGCCGGCGTACATCGTTTGGTACGTATTTCTCCTTTTGATTCCTCGGGCAGAAGACATACTTCTTTTGCTTCCGTTGAAGTGATGCCGGAACTTGATGACTCAATTGAGATTACGATCAACAGTGATGATTTAAGGGTAGATACTTATCGCTCTTCAGGTGCCGGCGGTCAGCATGTTAATAAAACATCATCTGCGGTGCGCATTACCCATTTACCGACAGGAATAGTCGTTGCCTGTCAAAATGAACGTTCACAGATGCAGAATAAAGAAACTGCCATGAAAATGTTGAAATCAAAATTATTTGCTTTAGCAAGACAGGCTCAGGCTGAACGCATTGAAGACTTGAAAGGTGATCAGTTAGAGATCGGCTGGGGCAGTCAGATCCGATCATATGTCTTTATGCCGTATACCAAAGTTAAAGACCATCGCACGGATTATGAAACAGGAGATGTGCAGGCCGTTATGGATGGTGATTTGGACGGGTTTATCAATGCTTATTTAACGGATCTGGCAAAGTAAAAGTTTGGAGTAAAAATCATTGAAAGAGAAATATAAAGTAGCGATTTTCGGTGGCTCCTTTGATCCTTTCCATATCGGACATAAACGAGTGATCCAAGGGCTTATCAAATTAAACAAATTCGATCAAATCATTGTCATGCCTGTTGGTTTGGCACCGCATAAGAACACCTATATGACACCTGCAGGTTATCGCTATGAAATGACCAGACTGGGTTTACAAAATATACCGGAAATTATTTTGAGCGATTATGAAATCAATCGACCCGGAAAATATTCTTATACATTAGATACAATTGAATACTTTAAAAAAGAAATTAAATATCAACTGCTTTTAAAAAAACATTTAGCCATTAAAAAATCATCTAAAAAACATCAGGCCAATCGGAATAAAAGAGAAGAATACTATTTTCAGAAATCAATCCTGGAAGAATTGGAAAAGGCGGATGTGCGTGTGAAATTTGCCCTGGTTTATGGCTCTGATGCTTTGGATACGATTGAGTCCTGGCATGAACCGGAAAAATTGATGCAAAGTGCCACCCTATATATTTGTCATCGAGGGGATGAATCAAAAGAGCATATGCTGCAAAGAGCTGCTTATTTAAAAGATAAATATCAGGCTAAAATAAAATTTTTTGAAATTGATGAGATTGCTCTGTCAGGTACGGCAATACGCGATAATCTTGACCAGGGTACGGTGAGTAAAGCGGAATTACCGAAAAATGTTGCCGGATTTATCGAAAAAAATGGTGTTTATACATTGCATGATGATATGGCCAAATTATCTAAAGATAATTTGATACAATTGGCGAAGTATGAAAATGAAGTGCGTCAATTAGTTTCCAGATCCCGTTTAATTCATTCTTTAAATGTTATGCAATATTGTGTTCATTTGGCGGAACGACATAATTATGATTTAATGAAAGCGGCGACTGCCGGGATTTTACATGATATTGCCAAACAGATGAATATCAAAAAGCAATATCAATATGCTAAAAAAATAGGCGGTTTAGATCCTTTGAATAAAAATATTGCCCATGGACCGGCAGGAGCATTTTATATACGCAAATATTTTCATATTGCCGATCAGGAAATTTTAGATGCTCTGATTTATCATACAACAGCTAGGAAAAGTTTAACGACTTTGGACAAAATACTCTATTTAGCCGATAAATTAGAATATGGCAGACCGTTTCAAAATTTAGAAATCATTCGTGCAGCGGCTGATCGAGATTTGGACGAAGGTATGCGGCTTTGCTTAGAAGAAGTGCGCAAAGTTTTGACCAGACGAAAAAGAGATGGTCATCCATGTACGATAGAAGCAATTCATTATTTAAATATATAAAGGAGGATGAATGGATATTGATGCATTAAAAGAACAAATTATCAAAACTTTAGATGACAAAAAAGCGATTGACATTGAAGTTTTAGAAGTTAAAGACAAAACGATTTTAGCGGATTATTTCATTGTAGCAAGCGGTTCGTCCAATACACAGGTTAAAGCGCTATGTGATGATGTGATTTATCAAGTTGAAAAAAATCTCGGTATTACACCGGTTCGTAAAGAAAGTGATGAAAGAAATCGTTGGAATCTGTTGGATTATCAGGACATTATTGTCCATGTTTTCTTACAGGAAGAAAGAGAATTTTATCAAATCGAAAAACTATGGCGTGGTCCAATGAAAAAGGACAGTGTCGATTCATAATTCTTAAATTTATTATTTTTCTTAAAATAAACAAGTATTTATTCATTCCTATATTCTACTATTTTATCAGGAGGGAAAAATGGAAGGACTTAGGCGAAAAATACTTGTTTTTTTTATGCTCTTAACGGTGGCATTGGTTTTTTATTTCTGGATCATAAAAACCGAAAAAAATGATTTGCATAGAGAACAGTTGGTTTTGCAGCGACTAAACAACACTGAAGCATATGATGTGAATGCTGCCACTTTTTCCTCTGCTGATTTACGAGAACAAAATACAAGTCCTGAACGTTCAACAGAGCAGTTGGAGATTCCCGTCCATATTATGGGAGAAGTCAGAAAACCGGGCGTTTATCAAATGCCGGCCAATGCACTTGTACAGGACGCGATTGAGAGGGCAGGCGGTTTAACGGAACAAGCTGATTTATTCTACATCAACTTGGCGGCAGAAATAGAAGCGCATCAAAAAATTTATATACCTGATAAGGATGAAATTGAGCAAAATTTAAACGCTTATAAGGAATTGATCAGTCAAGATCATTCTTCTGCAAAAGATAAAGCTGAATTGATTCATTTAAATACGGCCAATAAAGAAGAATTAATGCAATTAAACGGGATCGGAGAAAGTAAAGCCGATGCTATTATTGCTTATCGTGAAGAGCATGGTCAATTTTCAAATATCGAAGATATTATGAATGTACCCGGCATTAAAGAAAACAGCTTCAAAAAAATCAAAGATCAAATCACCGTACATTAAATTCTTTTTATAAAAGATACTGAATATTTCATTTTTATGATGAATATGATATTGAAGTCGATAAAATTATTGTTGACTTGATAATCAACGATTTTACTGATCATTATAAACTGTTCTAAAAGGGAAACGTTTAGAACAGTTTTTTCTTTGACAATAGAGAAATGCTGCTGCAAAACATGTTACAATCATAATAGACGAAAAAACAGGAGGAAGCGGATGAGCTTTGCAGATAAATTATTTATAGATAATTGCCGACAAATTTTAGAAAACGGCGTGGACATGACGGGACAAAAAGTGAGGCCGGTATGGGCTGACGGTACTCCGGCTTATACAATGAAGGCATTCGGTATTGTCAATCGTTATGATTTAAGTAAAGAATTCCCTATTTTGACAATTCGCCCGATCAACTATAAAGCTGCCATTGATGAATTGCTCTGGATTTGGCAGAAAAAATCAAATAATGTGGATGATTTAAACAGTAAAATTTGGGATCAATGGGCAGGTGAGGATCATACGATCGGTAAAGCGTATGGTTATCAAATGCAGGTGAAACATCAATATAAAGAGGGAGAATTTGATCAGGTAGATCGCGTTTTATATGATTTAAAACATAATCCGGCTTCGCGTAGAATTTTAACTTCGATGTATAATTTTGAAGATCTGCATGCCATGAATTTATATCCTTGCGCTTATAGCATGACGTTTAATGTGACCGGCAATAAACTCAATGCCATTTTGAATCAAAGATCACAGGATATGCTTGTGGCAAACGGTTGGAATGTTACTCAATATGCAATCTTGGTACATATGTTTGCTCAGGTCAGCAATTTGCAGGTGGGTGAACTGATTCATGTGATCGCCGATGCTCATATTTATGATCGACATATTCCGATTGTGCAGGAATTGATTCAACAAGAGCAATATCCGGCTCCTCAATTAGTGATGAATCAGGAAATCAAGAATTTCTATGATTTTAAGGTTGAGGATTTCAGCTTTGAAAATTATCAACATGGCCCGGCTGTCAAAAGAATACCGGTTGCCATTTAAAAGGAAAAGTAGATGATTAGCATTGTAAATACAGATTTGAATTGGGGTATCGGTAAAGAAAATGCTTTGCAGATCCATATTTCCGAGGATTTAAAGCGTTTTAAGAAAATGACCACGGGCAAAGTCATCATTTATGGCAAAAAAACTTTATTGACCTATCCTAAGGCTAAACCGTTGCCCAATCGAAAAAACATTATTCTTTCAAGTGACCCCAATTTACAGATTGAAAATGCTTTGATTTGCCACTCGCTTGATGAATTATCAGCTTGTATGCAACAATTGAAAGCAGCAGAGCACTATCAGGACGATGATTTTATTGTTGTAGGCGGAGCGTCTGTGTACCAACAATTACTCGATGCCTGTACAGATTGCTATGTCACCTGTATGGAAACAGTGTTGCC